>JBLHVR010000015.1:0-28260 GCA_047628655.1 Lentimonas sp. | reverse complement strand
TAGCACTCCTGATGATGAAATCATAATAAAAAATGCTTTATCTGCTAGCACTAACATAATTGAAACTTTGGAATTCTCCGATGGCTCAACAATAGATATATCTGATCCAGCAAATTTGATTCATGAATTTTATGGAACTGATGCGAATGACTCTGCTTCTCTTTCCTCTGCAGATAAAAATATTGCCTATGGCGGCGATGGAAATGACAGTATTTCTACTACTTATAGCTTCGCTTCTAACGATGAATTAACTGGTGGAGCTGGAGATGATACTCTACGTGGATATAAAGGTGACGACACTTACTATTTCAATCAAGGCGATGGTAAGGATGTTATTTATGAAGCAACATCTTCTTGGAGTGGGACTGTTAGTGCTTCGTTGAATTATGGTGTTGATAAAATTATTTTTGGTGAGGGAATTAATGCGTATGATATCGAATTCACTGTTGGCACTAATATCAGCAATGAAGGTGATGAAAATTTAGTAATCAATTTTAAAAGTAACCCGGATGATCAAATTACCATTTATAGATATTTTACTGTTGAGCAAAACAGAGTTGAAACTTTAGAATTTTACGATGGCAGCACGATGGATATTTCCAGCCCGAGTGCCTTAGATGTAGAACATTCTGGAACAGAGAATAATGATCAAATTACTGGTAAAGACAGTAATGATATTATCGATGCTAAGGCTGGTAATGATTCAGTTTATGGCCTTGATGGTGATGATGTTATTAATGGTGGATCTGGAGATGATTTAATTGATGGAGGCCAAGGAAATGACTTAATCACGGGAGGTCTTGATAATGATTATCTTAGTGGCAAAGATGGAGATGATACCTACTTTTTCAATCTAGGTGATGGGCAGGATGAGATTAGAGAACATGGCAATAATTATTACGGTGGTAGTTATGGAAATGACACAATTTTATTTGGTGAAGGAATTACTCAAAACGATATTTATTTCACAAATATTGATTTTTACCACGAAGATTTAATCGTTAAATTTAGAAATTCATCTGATCAAATTACTATTACTCATCACAATGCTAGTCCTGGCCACAACATTGAGAATATGGAGTTTATTGATGGGACAGTTTTAGATATTTCTAATATTGCGAATCTAACTCTTGAATATTACGGTGATGATGATGGTGGAACAATAAACGCTGCTGGTGGAGTTAATATCATTGATACGAGAGGTGGTGATGATACTATTAATGGTAATTACTATCTTGATGGAACCTATGGAAGTAACGATGCTGTGCACATAATTGATGCAGGGTCTGGAAATGACACAATAAGAATTGGCGATGCTAATGATGAAATCACTGCTGGAACAGGTGATGATTATATTTCTGCTGGTGAAGGTAGTGATACTTATTATTATTCCAAAGGAGATGGTAAAGATACTATTGATGAAAATAGTAATCATCTTGCCGATAGAGAGTCAGATTTTGGCGTTGATAAAATTGTTTTTGATGAAAGCATTAGTGCCAACGATGTTTATTTTACTTCTTACAATAATGAATTTTATATTAAATTTCATAGCTCTCCTGACGATGAGATTTTAATAAAATATGCTCTTTATGCCAGCACTAACATAATTGAAACTTTGGAATTCTCCGATGGATCAACAATAGATATGTCCAATCCAGAAAATTTGATTCATGAATTTCATGGAACTGATGCCAATGAAAACACTTCCCTTTCTTCTTCAGCTAAAAATATTGCCTATGGCGGTGGTGGAAATGATAATATTTCTACTGCTTATAGTTTTGTTTCTAACGATGAATTAACTGGAGGATCTGGTGATGATAGTCTTCGTGGTTATAAAGGTGATGATACATATTTCTTTAATCAAGGTGATGGTAAGGACGCAATTTATGAAGCCACATCATCTACTAGATATGACATACAAAGTGGTCTTGAATATGGCAACGATAAAATCATTTTTGGTGAAAATATTACTCAGGATGATATTTACTTTGAAGTTAGTGATGATGGTTATTACGAAGATGATGAAAATCTAGTAATCAAATTTAAAAATAACTCCGATGATCAAATTACTATTTATAGATATTTTACTGTTGCTCAAAATAGAGTTGAAACTTTGGAATTCTTTGATGGCAGCACATTAGATCTTTCTAATCCCGATACCTTAAATTTAGAACATTTAGGAACTGAAAATGGTGAAACGATTAATGGTAAAGATGGTAATGATGTGATTGATGCTGGGGCAGGAAATGACACAGTTAGAGGTAATGATGGAGATGATCAAATTACTGGAGGTCTTGGGGATGACTTATTGATTGGTGGCTATGGTGAAAATACTTACTTCTATTCTGCTGGAGATGGAAAAGATAATATTGTTGAAGGTGATCTTAGTACCGTTTCAAATCAAGCAGTTCTTGGCTTTGATAAAATTGTTTTAGATGGTATTTCCAGAGATGATGTCTATTTTGCGGTTTCTAATACCAGCGTGCAAGGCAGATATAACTTAGTTAGATATAAGCATTTGGTAATTAAATTCCACTCTTCTCCAGATGATCAAATCACTCTTGAAAAACATTTTGACGATATTAATGATTTTATTGACAGCATAGAATTCACTAATGGAGACTCTGCCATTGACCTAAATGATTTAAGCGTATTTACCTTTCAAAACGACCTAACTGAAGATACTAACCAATTCTTTGGGTCTGATTATAACGACATCATTAATATTAATGCTGATATTACTTATGTTTATGGTCAAGATGGCAATGATGTTATAAATGGTGGTAGTCTCGATGATTATATTAGTGGTGGTAATGGAGATGATGTTCTTAATGGTGGAGATGGTAATGAACTTATTATCTCTGGTGGCAATGGTAATGACATTATATATGGAGCAGCTGGTGATGATAATCTCAGCGGTTCTCAAGGTGATGACACTTACATTTTTAATCTAGGTGATGGTAAAGATATCATTGCTGAATATTCAGTAACCAACAAATATTCTGCAGATTATGGCAATGACAAAATTCTTTTTGGTGAAGGCATAGAGAGAGAAGATTTGGAGTTTAAATTTCAACTTAACAGCTATGGAGGCTATGATTTAATTATCGATATTAATGGTGGATCTCAAGATCAAATCACTATCAGCGGTCAAAGCTATTACAGCTATCTTGCTAATCGCGTTGAAACTTTGGAATTTTATGATGGCTCTACATTAGATATTTCTGATGATGCAAATTTTAATTTTGCACTCTTTGGAACTGAAAATGATGATAATTTAAGTCCCCTTGATATACATAATGGAGGAACAATCTATGGCCTTACTGGAGATGATAATATATCTGAAGGATATGGAGATGACATCATTATTGGTGGTTTGGGAGATGATTACATTTCTGGATATTACTATTATGGTGGTAATGAAACTTACATTTTTAACCAAGGAGATGGTAAAGACACAATTTATGATCGAGGAAATGATGTTGGAGATAAAATTAAATTTGGTTCTGGAATCACTAAAGATAACACCTATTTTACTAGATCTGGAGATGATTTAGTCATTCACTTTGAAGACTCTACAGAGGATCAAATTACTATTGGCAACCAATTTAGCGGTAGTAGTAACAAAATTGAAATTCTAGAATTTTATGATAATGAGGGAAATATAATTGATAGTTTGGATATCTCTAATCCCACAAATCTAGGACTTAGATATTCTGGAACTAATGGTGATGATACTATTAATGCTGGCACTGGTGATGACGCAATCATTTCTGGATTAGGAAACGACACCATATCTGGTGGTTCTGGCTCTGACATTTTCGTCATAGAATCAGAAAATTCTAATAATACCACAACCATTACCGACTTCGAATTCTCCAATCCTAATGAAAAAATAGATCTTTCTGCTTTTGAAGGAATTATCAGGTTTGAAGATTTGGTAATTACTGCAGGGTCAGCAATTATTAATCTTCCTGATGGTCAAACTGTAAGGATTACTAATGCTACTCCTGCTGATTTAACGGCAAATAATTTCATTTTTGCTATTCCTACTTCAATTACAGGAATTAATCTCTCTGGAACATCGGGAGATGATAATTTAGTGGGTACTGTTGGTGATGATGTTATCGATGGCGGCGACGAAACCGAGAACCTAGATCAATTAAACATTAACCGATCAGTAACAAAGCAAGGTGGATTTTGGGATTCCCAACAATGGTTGAGCGGAGATTTCAATGGTGATGGACAAACTGATTTAGCCAAATCATTTGATGGTGGAGATTATCAAGCTTACATTGATGTTCACACTTCAGGAGAAAATAACACAGGCGACACTACTTTTTCAATGAGCAGAGCTGCAAATTCTCAAGGAGCCTTCTGGGATGCTCAACAATGGATGAGTGGAGATTTCAACGGTGATGGCAAAGACGATTTAGTTAAAGCTTTTGGTTGGGATTATCAAGCTTACATCGATGTTCATTTATCCAATGTTGATAATGCGGGCAATATTACTTTTGAAATGTCTAGGGCTGCCAATGCTCAAGGCGCATTCTGGGATTCCCAACAATGGATATCAGGAGATTTCAACGGTGATGGCAAAGACGATTTAGTCAAAGCTTTTGGCTGGAATCATCAAGCCTACATCGATCTGCATTTATCTAATGTTGATAATAATGGCAATGTAACCTTCTCAATGTCAAGAGCTGCCAATTCTCAAGGTGCATTCTGGGATGCTCAGCAATGGATGAGTGGAGATTTCAACGGTGATGGTAGAGACGATCTGGCTAAAGTTTTCGATGATAATGGGCTAGCTACAATTGATGTTCATATATCCAACGCCGATAACACCTTCACCATGCAAAGATGGGCAACGCAGCAAGGTGGCTTCTGGGATCAGCAAAAATGGTTATCAGGAGATTTCAATAATGATGGCAGAGATGACATGGCTAATGTCTTTAACGATAATGGAAAAACCTCAATTGATGTTCATTTATCTAACGTCGATAACAGCTTTTCAATTGCTAGATGGGAAACACAAGCTGGAGGATTTTGGGATACTCAAAAATGGTTATCAGGAGATTTCGATGGTGATGGTGTAGCTGATCTATCCAATATCTTTAAAGATCAATATCAAGCCACGATTGATATTCACACTGTTGAAACCACAACTGACATCATCAACGCAGGAGCAGGAAATGATATTGTAACCGATTTAACTGGAATCAACATCATTAACCTAGGAGATGGAAATGACGCAGCAATCTCAGGATCTGGCAATGATGTTATTGATGGAGGAAATGGTAATGATTATATTACAGGAGGTTTAGGAGTAGATTTATTGACGGGAGGAGCTGGTAATGACAGTTTCATTTATAACAGCCTTGAAGATTCTTCAATTAATAACTCAGATCAAATTCAAGATTTTGAACAAGGAAATGATCAGATTGATTTAAGCCAAATTGCAGAAATAAACTCAATTAACGATCTAGAAATTACCACCCAAAACGGCCACACCATCATCAAAGATAAAGATTCTGACTTTGCTATTAATTTGGTTGGAAGCTTTGCGCTTGAAGAAGGGGATTTTGGATTTTAGGAATTTGTGTTGGGGCAGATCCATTTTTCAATAATAAAATTATTGTTACCAAAAAATGGATTTGTCGCCATGTTTTCCTAAAGATTTAAGAATATTTTTCTTAAATTATTGTTTTGGAACTATTTTTTGAATTTCTTCGCGAACTATTTTTTCTACTATTTGCGGTAAATTATCATTGATCCATTGTTCTAATTTTGGATTTAAAGCTTCCAGAACCATATTCTCAATTGTTTGTCCAGATTTCCCTTGGTGAGCCGGAGAATCATTTTTTACAGGTTTTTCGAGGGGAATGGAATTTATTAATTCTTTGATAGATTCTTGAGATTGACTAGCAACTTTTTCTGAAATTATTGATCCATTTTCAGGTAGTTTAACTTCTAAATCTTCTTCGTAATAATCATCTTCTAAATCAATTTCCTTTTCAATATTATCATCAGAATGATTATCTTCTTTATTATTTTCATCGAGGATGTCTTCATTAACATCATCTAAATTAATATCATCAAGCTCTATTTCTGAAGATTCTTGATTTAAAGAATCTAAATCTAAGTCTAAATTATCAAGCTCATCATCAGTGTTGGAATAATCCTCTAACTCTAATTCATCAGAAGAATTATCAGCAACTTCCTCTTCAAGGTCTAGATCATTAGAGGAATTATCAGCAACTTCCTCTTCAAGGACTAAATCATTGGAATGATCTTCCTTGTAATCTGAATCTTGGGAATTTTCATCAGCAACATCTAAATCTAAATCGTCAACATCAATATCATTAAGACCTAAATCTGAATCTAATTCTTCCGAAGATTCAGTATCTTTCTTGAAAATATCGGCTTCAACTTCTAAATCTAAATCTAAGTCTGAATCATCTAAATGATGATTTTCTACATCTAGTTTTTCTTCACCTTCTAAATCTTCGTGAGAATCTTCAACTTCATAATTATCTGCATCATTTTTGTCTTCGTTTAAAAAATCAAAATCATCATCTTCTTCCGGCTTGTCTTCAGAATTAGATTCTTCAGATTTTTCTTCAATAGGCTGGGGATTTTTTTTAGAATTTACAATATCTTTAGAATCGTCATCTATGTAGTCAAAATCGTCAATTTCTTCATGATTATCATCTTCCAATTCCTCTTCTGGCTCGGGCTTAACATCTTTTTTTTCAATTTTATTTATCTTGTTACGAATGCTTTGCAGGATAGATAGAGATTGTTTTTCTTTTGTCATATTATTTTAATTTGTGAAGTGGTTTTTAGCCTAAAAATATTGTATCAAATATTCGCATTCAAAGAATTAATAATCAATTATTTAAATTGATAATTTTATCATATGTTTTATTGTCCCGGTCTTTAATTTTTTTAGATATATTATGTTTATTCAGACTGAAAACACGCCTAATCCAGCCACTTTAAAATTTATTCCAGAAGAAAGAGAAATTGCGGGAAAAAACCCCGTAGAATTTAAAAATTCAACTCAAGCCCAAGATCAATCAATTTTAGCTCAGCAACTATTTTTAATTGTTGGGGTAGAATCAGTTTTTCTAGGAAAAGATTTCGTTACAATAACCAAAAAAGAAGATAATTCTTGGGAAGATATTAAGACCGAAATTTTAGCCACCATAATGGATTTTATCCTATCGGGAAAACCAGCTGTAAATGAGGTTAAAGATTTAGATGACGATTCAGAAGATAGTGAAATAGTTAAGCAAATTAAAGAGCTGATTGAAATTAAGGTTCGTCCAGCAGTTGCAATGGATGGCGGAGACATAATCTATCGCGGATTCGAAGATGGCATAGTTAAGCTGGAATTAAAGGGTTCTTGTTCTGGTTGTCCAAGCTCAACTATCACTTTAAAAAGTGGAATTGAAAACATGCTTAAGCATTACATTCCTGAAGTTGAGTCAGTTGAACAATTCGAAGAATAAGCAATTAACTTAGAGCATCCGTAGCTCAACTGGATAGAGTGTTGCCCTCCGAAGGCAAAGGTTGGAGGTTCGGATCCTCTCGGATGCACCATTTAAACTTACAAATTTTACATAATATTTATGTTGGTAACGGCGGCTTTTATAATTATTGGAGACGAAGTTCTTTCTGGTCGAACAGTTGAGAAAAACCTCAATTTTCTGGCAAACGAACTAACAGCCATGGGAATTAATCTAAAAGAGGTGAGGGTGGTTCCTGATGATGAAAATGAAATTATTGACGCAGTTAATTCTTTAAGAAAAAAATTTAATTACATTTTTACCTCAGGTGGAATTGGCCCAACTCACGATGACATAACTTCCGCTTCTATTGCTAAAGCATTTGGTGATGATTTAATTAAAAACCAAGAGGCGGAAAAAATTCTTTATGATTATTACGGAAAAGATGGAGTTAATGGGGCTCGTTTAAAAATGGCCTTTGTTCCGTCTAAAGCAAAATTGCTAGATAATCCTGTTAGCTCGGCTCCGGGCTTTATGATTGAAAATGTTATTGTAATGGCAGGTGTACCGAAAATTATGCAAGCAATGTTTCACGCCTCATCCGGATACTTAATTGGTGGAGATAAAATAATTTCCAAAGAAATTATAACCAATTTAACTGAAAGCATTGTGGCTGAAGATCTTTCTAAATTACAAAAAGAATATCCAGATATTGCAATGGGAAGTTATCCATTTAGCGGAGGAACATCTTTGGTTTTTAGGGGCGTTAACAATGAGTCTTTGGAAAAAGTGGTAAGCAAGATGAATCATCTGTTACAAGGTTTTAAGAGTTAATAATATGAATCATTTGCAAAGTTCTGAGGAAAAAGAATATAACGAGTTCATCAAGAGATCTGTTGCCGATGGAAGTTATTTTAAAGATGCTAGAGAATGGTATATTTTTCGCTACATTCAGCCAATTTGTGAAAGAACCATATTGTTTTTTATCAATATTTTTACCGCTTTTGTTACTTATATTCTGGTAATATCAGTTGTTGATTTTTTTCCAATTAAAGAAGAAGTTCCAATTCGAATTATTGCAAAAGACACTTCTCGATATTTTTCCACCATAAAACCTCTAAAAGATTCCATAAATACTAAAACAATTGATGAATCAGTTTTAAAATATTTATTAACTAAATATGTTGAAAAGAGAGAGAATTTTGATTTTAGAGAGGAAGATAATATTGAAAAATTGAGTAATAAAATCCTCTACATTAAAAATAATTCCTCTATTAAAGAACATAAAAACTTCCAGAAATTTCTAAGTAGAGCCAACCCTGCTAGTCCTATTAAATATTTTGATAGCGATTTTCAGAGAATTGCTAATGTTGAATCAGTTTATTTTCCAGTAAAAAAAGTTGATGATTTTGTTAATAAAGCAAAATATTTTGTGTTAAGTGAAATTCCAGAAAGTGCAGAAATTAGGTATGAAATTACCACAAAAATTAATTCTAAAATCGCTTCTGTTAAAAAATATTTAGTAAAAGTAAATTTTAATTTTTCTGGGGTTGATTCTAATACTAGTTCTAAGTTAGAATTCGCCGTCACATCCTATCAAATTTACACAATAAAGTGAAGAGACTATCTTTAATTCTAACATTATTAATAATTACGGCCGCCTCTTTTTGCCCTATCGACGCCGCTTTTTCTTCTCAATTACCAAGATATTTGGGAAAGGAAAAGAAATTCAGAATGTTCATCTACAACCCTTACGATGTTTATCGCTACATAGGTAATTACAACTATCACGGATTCATCGAATTTCAAGGAAAGTCAATTGTTCAATCAAACGCTTTTAGCGGATCGGAGGCTGGATCTGCTTCTTCTGGTAGCCAAACTTCAGAAAAAATAACCGAGGTTGCAATTGGAAATTCTGATGCTTGGTTATGGAAAATATCCGACAGCAAAACTCGCCTCTATTTAAAGCCAGTTGCAGATAACGCCAGCACCAATATGACGGTTAAAACTGACAAAGGTCGAATTTACAATTTTGAATTAATAGCCAGAACTCCAACTGGTCCAGATGACGAGAATCTTATTTTTGCGGTTAAATTTGTTTACCCAGATGACCGAGATCGCAATATTCTAGAATTTCCAAAGGCCCCAGTTTCAGATGAACCAGATATGAAGAATCTTAGTATTTACAATTTTAATTATGAATACACTGGAGAACCCAGAATTGCGCCTTCAAAAGTTTTTGATAATAAAGAATTTACTTATTTCCAATTTTCTAATGCAAACGCAGAATTGCCGGCAATTTTTTCAGTAGATAGCGAAGGATTCGAATCTCTAGTCAATTTTAGAGTTGCTGGCGACTACATCATTGTTGAAAGGGTTGAATCTCAATTTACCTTACGAAATGGCAGTGACATTGTTTGTGTTTACAATAATAATTTGTTAAATAGAAGAAAATCTGTTTCACCAAGTCAACCAGGAAGATCTTATTCTCCAGCTGCTTCTCGATCAAGTACACCTGCAAATCCAATGTCTTCAAGGCAACCACCTTCTAATTCTGGCGCATTCCCATCGTCATTTTCAAATTTTCCACAATAAATTCCAATGATTATCAAAATAAAAAATTTAGAAATTGATACCATTGTTGGTGTTTATGATTGGGAAAGTGAGCACAGCAGAAAGTTAATTTTTAACGCTCAAATGGAAGTTGATGATGAAAAATCAATGTCTAGCGACGATTTAAAAGACACAATAGATTACGACTTAATCACCAATCAAATTAAAGATTACGTGGGAAATAATCGCTGCCACTTAATTGAAAAAATGGTTGGCGACATTCTAAAGCTCATTATGCAAGAGAAAAGAATTGTAAAATGCACTTTAGAAATTGATAAATTAAAGGTTTATGATTTTGTCGATTCCTTCTCAGTATCTAAAACAATAACCAGAGATGATTCTACTAATTGATAATTACGACAGCTTCACCTTCAACCTCTATCACTACTTAATTGAAGCTGGTGAAGATGAGGTTTTAGTCAAAAGAAATGACAAAATAACTCTACAAGAAATTGCAGATTTAAACCCTAGAGCAATCATAATTTCACCAGGGCCAAGCTGCCCAGATAATGCTGGAATTTGCCTAGATGTGGTTCAGCAATTCAAAGGTAAGTATCCAATTCTAGGAGTTTGCTTAGGTCATCAAGTGATTGGTCAAGTTTTTGGTGGTAAAATTATCAAAAGCCACCCTATGCATGGAAAAATTAGCGATATTTTTCATGATCAAGAAAATGATAAAAACAGCATATTTAAAGACCTAAAATCACCATTTAAAGTCACCAGATATCATTCCTTAATCATTGAAAAAGACAGCATTCCAAATCAACTAGAAATTACCTCCGAAACTAAAGACGGCATAATAATGGCAGTTAAGCATAAAGAGTTTAATATTCACGGTGTGCAATTTCACCCAGAATCTATCGCCAGCGAACATGGTCATCAATTAATCAAAAATTTTATTGATTTAATATGAAGTCAGACGATTACACAAAAATCTTTCAAGACATCCTCTCTTCAAAATTAAGTGAAGACCAAATAATCGACTTCCTACTTAATCTTAACCAATCTGGATTCACATCCGAGGCTTTTTTGGGTGCCATAAATGCTTTTAAGCCACTTTGCAAAGTAATTGATTTTAACAATAAGAAAATTCTAGATGTTTGTGGAACTGGTGGTGACAAACTAAACACCCTAAACATTTCTACCGCTACTGCCTTACTTTTATCATCTTTAGAAATTCCAGTTGCCAAACACGGAAATAAAGCCATTTCTTCACTCTCAGGTTCTGCTGATGTTTTATCCGAGCTGGGAATTAATATTTCGGCTAATGATAATGAAATGAAAAAATCATTCGCAGAGAATAATTTATGTTTCATGTTTGCTCCTCTTTATCACCCAGCATTTAAAGCTTTAGCCGGTATTAGAGCTAAAATTGCCAGTCAATATCAAGTTCCAACAATTTTCAATTTTCTAGGACCGCTTTTAAACCCAGCAAATGCCAAATTTCAATTAATTGGAACTTCTAAAAAAGAAACCATGTTGCCAATGCTGGAAGCTTTGAAGCGTTCTGGAAGTGAAAAAGTTTTCATTGTTCATGGAATGGACGGAATGGATGAAGTTACAATTTCAGATAATTCATTAATTGCCAAATTGGAAGATGGAAAAATAAGTAATATTGAAATTATTAATCCTGAAGATTTTGGAATTAAAAAATCAGCTTTGGAGGAAATTAAAGGTGGCGATGCCAAATACAATGCCGCGCAAATTACTAAGCTTTTTGAAGGAAAAAATTCTTCCTATCAAGATATTGTTGTTTTAAACTCAGCCTTTGCATTAATGGTTGCGGGGCAAGTAAAAAATGTTCAAGAAGGAATTTATTTGGCAAAACATGCCATTAATAGCGGAAAAGCTAAAAATCATTTAAATAAAATAATAACATCATGATTGTAAAACATTCAGAGCCATTTGAAATTTTTTCTAAATGGGTACAGGAAGCAAAATCAAATTCTCAAATTATTGAGCCAACTGCAATGTGTTTAGCAACGGTTAATTCTGAAAATAAACCTTCATCAAGAATGGTTTTGCTTAAAACATTTGATGAAAAAGGCTTCTGCTTTTTCACAAATTTAACCAGCAGAAAAGGTTCTGAACTTGAAAATAATCAAAATGTGGCTTTGTGTTTTTATTGGGGAGCTTTAGGAAGGCAAGTTCGCATTGAAGGCGAAGTTGAAAATGTTAGTCAAAAAGAAGCTGATGATTATTTTGCTTCCAGAAGAAGAGAAAGTCAGATTGGTGCTTGGGCTTCCAAGCAATCACAAATCATGAAAAATGATACTGAGTTTAAAGATAGAATTAAAGAAGTTGAAGATAAATTTGACGGTCAAGATGTGGAAAGACCAGATTTTTGGTCGGGCTTTAGATGTAAACCAAAATTAATTGAATTTTGGCAAGAAGGAGATTTTAGGCTTCACGAAAGAGCCGTTTACAGCAAGGAAATTGAAGGTTGGAAAATAGTTAAAATTTACCCATAATTAACCATTAAATAATGTCATTTGAAAATCTGAAAAATAAATATTCATCTGGAACAATTCACTTTGTTGGACTTGGTGGAATTGGAATGAGTGCCATCGCTTTAATTTTAAACAAAATTGGGGTTGTCGTGCAAGGTTCTGATTTAGCTGAAAATGGCAACATTAAGAATCTTAGGGAAAAGGGCGTTAAATGTTTTATTGGCCAAGAAGAAGAAAATATTACTGACGATGTGATTTTAATTGTTGAAACCTCAACCGTTAAAAGTACCAATTTGGAAATTATTGCAGCTCGCGCAAAAAATATTCCCGTTATTAGAAGGGCAGATATGCTGGCTGAGATTATGGGTCAGAAAAAAGGAATTACAGTTGCGGGAACTCACGGAAAAACCAGCACCACAGCAATGATTGGGGTTTTATTGGAGAATCTTAAATTAGACCCAATGATTATTAACGGCGGCATTATTAATTATTTTGCGTCGAATGCTAAATTTGGAGAAGGTGAATATTTAGTGGCTGAATCTGATGAGTCAGATGCCAGCTTTGTTGATCTGCCAAGTTTTATTGGTGTGGTCAATAATATTGAGCCAGAACATATGGATTTTTATCAGGGTGATTTTGAATTAGTCAAAAAATATTATCAAAAATACGTTTCTCAAATTCCAGAAAGTGGCCTAGTTGCAATTTGCATTGACGATATTGAAACTAAAAATCTTTATCAAAATTCTCTAAAGAACCAAAATAATATTGTTTCACTCAGCGTTCAAAATGAAGCGGCAGACTATTTCGCTTTTAATATTTTAACTGACATTAGTGGAACTAAATTTGATGTTAAAATTAAGAAAACTGGTCAAATTGTTCAAGACGTTAAAATATTAGCATATGGCCTGCATAATGTTAAAAATTCGTTGGCTCCAATTGCAATTAGTCATTTTCTAGGCTTTGATTTTGAAGAAATTAAGCAAGGATTAATTAAGTGTGATGGAGTTCAAAGAAGGTTTACCAAAGTGGGGGAAGTTGATGGAGTATGCATCATTGATGATTACGCTCACCATCCAACCGAAATTAGGGCAGTTTTTAGCTCGGCCAAAAGCATTGTTGCTAACAATAAATTAATCGCTGTTTTTCAGCCCCACAAATATTCTCGCACTCAAGATTTATTTAATGAATTTTGTAACTCGTTTGAAAATGTTGACATAGTTATTATTGCCAAAACTTATTCTATTGGTCAAGCCCCAATTATTGGAGCAAGGCAAGATGATTTAATTGCTGGAATTAGAAAAACTGGCCATCAAAATGTTTTAAAATTAATCGATGAGAAGGATCTTCCGGCCTTAATAAAACAAGTTGCACAATCTGGCGACATGGTTCTTTGCGTTGGAGCCGGCAGCATTACCCATTTGGCTAACGATCTTCCTGAGAAACTTAAAACAATTAATTATCAAAAAAACCAATTTAAAATAGCTCTCTGATGGAAAATCTGACAATTAAGAAATTAAATAGCAAAGAGGAAATTTCTCTAACTTTTCCAATTCTTATTCAGCACCATAATCACATTAAAAAAGAAGATTTTTTTAAATTTATTGACGACATTTCGGAAGAAAAAAATTATCAGATGATTGGCGCTTATTTAGAAGAAAAATTGGTAGGAATTGCTGGGTATTGGATTTTGACCAGATTTTATTCCGGAAAATATGTTCAAGTGGGAAATATGGTAATTGATGAAAAATACCGCAATTTAGGAATTGGAAAAAATTTGCTTGAATTCATTGAAAATGAAGGAAAGAAACAAGATTGCCACCATTTCATCTTAGATTCTCGAATGGACAATGAAAAATCTCATGAATTCTATTTAAAAGACGGTTTTGAAATTATGGGATACCATTTTATGAAAGATATTTAACCCTCCAATAAAACCTAACAACAACGGTTAATCTTACTCCATTTCTCCTTTTCTTTCCTTAGGAAAAAATCTTTCTTATTTAAAATTTTCTGCTTTGGATGAAACTCTTTAGAGTTCATTAAATATTTTTGGTATTCCAAATTGCCATTAAAATAGGCGATAAAACTAGCTAGAAATTTCATTTCTTTTCAATAAAATTCGAGACATATCAGCCACAACTAATATTAAAATTGCAGCAAAAAAAGCAGTTAATCCTGCTACTAAATATTGGTTAAAAATTAATTTACCCACAATTGCAACTTTATCTGGCGCCAAAGTTCCTGCTGAAATTTGATCTTTCAAATTTCGTGCTCCTGCTAGTAATCCAATTCTAATATTATCTGAAAATAATTTTTGCCAAGCGGCGCTTAATGTAATGACGCAAAGCCAAGTTAAAGGCATGGCAGTCACCCAGAAATATTTTGCTTTACCAGATTTGACAATCATCACCGTAACCACACAAAGTGCTAAAGCTGCTAAAATTTGATTAGCAATTCCAAATAATGGCCAAAGAATGTTCACTCCTCCATTAGGGTCAATCACTCCGCCATAAAGGAAATATCCCCAAGCGGCAACCACAATCCCACTGGTTAAAAATATTGTTGGATAATGATCAGTTCTACCGAGTTTTTTGGAAAAATTACCCAAGACATCTTGCAGCATAAAGCGACAAACTCTGGTTCCGGCGTCTAAAGTGGTTAAAATAAATACCGCTTCAAACATAATTACAAAATGGTACCAAATTGAAAGCATACTGCTGCCAAAGGTTTGGCTGAAAATTGTCGCCATTCCAATTGCCAAAGACGGGGCGCCACCAGTTCGGTTAAATAAAGTTTCCTCACCAACTGTTTTGGCTAATTCTTCCATTTGTGCAACACTAACCGAAAAACCCCAGCCATTAATTGTGGCAACAGCCTCGGCCGCGGTTTTTCCTACAATTCCTGCTGGGGAATTAATGGCAAAGAAAATTCCTGGCTCCATGATACAGGCGGCAATTAAAGCCATTATTGCCACGAAAGATTCTAGCGCCATCGAGCCATATCCGATCATTCTCATGTCTTTTTCCGAGCTTAATAATTTGGGAGTTGTGCCAGAAGAAATTAATGAATGGAAACCTGAAATTGCCCCACAAGCAATAGTAATGAAGACGAAGGGAAATATTTTTCCAGCAAAAATTGGTCCATCACCATCAACAAACCTGGTAATTGCGGGCATTTGAATTTCTGGCCTTAAAATAATAATGGCAATTGCCAGTAAGAAAATTGTTCCTAATTTTAAGAAAGTTGAAAGGTAATCTCTAGGAGCAAGAAGCATCCAAACTGGAAGTGCTGCGGCGCAAAATCCGTAAATCATTACTGAAAATGCCAAAGTTTTTCCATCGTGATTAAACCAAGGTTCGAAAAATGGGCTTGAACTAACCCATCCGCCTGCAAAAACCGCTAAAATTAACAATGTAAAGCCAATGATTGAGGCCTCTAAAATTGCACCGGGCCTTAAAAAGCGCATGTAAAATCCGATTAAAAGGGCGATTGGAATAGTGAAAAAAACCGTCGAAGCTGCCCAAGGGCTGTGTTTCATGGCATTTACCACCACTAAACCTAGTACTGAAATTAAAATTACCATGATCATTAAAATTGCCGCCACCGCTGCCACTCCACCAATTTTTCCAAGCTGTTCTTTGGCCATTTGACAAAGCGACTTGCCATTATTTCTAACTGAAAAAAACAAAACGATTAAATCTTGCACGCATCCACCAATAACCGAACCCACTAATATCCAAATTAACGAAGGTAAATAACCAAATTGCGCTGCGAGTGTTGGTCCAATCAATGGCCCTGGGCCAGATATTGCTGCAAAATGATGTCCAAAAACGATCCATTTATTGGTTGGCTCAAAGTCTTTTCCATCGCGCTTGGTGTGGGCGGGAGTTGCTCGAAGCTCATCAATAGTTAAAATTTTAGCGCAAATGAAGGCGCTGTAAAAACGGTAACCTAGTAAATAGGTGCAAATTGCGGCAATAACGATCCACAAACTGTTAATTGTTTCGCCACGCAAAAATGCAATGAAAGCGAATGACGAAGCTCCAAGAATGGAGATTACGGACCAAATTGCTATTTGGCGGAAATTTATTGATTTTTGCATCTTTAATTTATTTTTTAGGCAGAAATGAATCGAAAAAGATTATTTTCCTTTATGTTTTTTGCAACTATTTTTGATTATTTTTCTCATTTTATGTCAATTTGCATATTTTATTAACCTTTGGATGACTAATTTAATGCTCTTAAAATATTTTGTTAAAAAAACGCGCCCCACGGGGCGCATTTTTTATGATTCTTAAAACTTGATTTTTAACTCTTGGAAAATAGCATCTCGAGATCCTTCAAAACAACTTGCAAAATCAATGAGTCATTCAATTAACAGCCTATTTGACGAAGAGCCAAAATCAGAAAATCACCTGTTTGATGCTTGCTACGAAAATGATGTTGAGAAAGTGAGACATATTTTAGAAAATGGCGGAAATATTAATGCCAGAGGAAATAATGAAGACACGGCATTGCACATTGCGACACAAAATGATTCTTTGGAGTTAGTAAATATTCTAATTAAACATAAAATTGATGTTAACGCCCGAACTCAAAATGGATGGACGGCACTACATTTTGCTGCTCAAAAAGGCTTTAACGATGTTGTAGCCGCTTTAATTGATGCGGCAATCGATGTTAATATTCAGGGGAAAATGTACCAAAGAACTGCTCTTCACTTCGCTGCCGATCGTAACCATATTGAAACAATCAAGATTTTACTCAATTCCGGAGCAAAAGTTAATTTAAAAGATATTGCTGGAAATACTCCCTTATTAGTTGCGGAAAAAAAATCTAATTCAGAAGCTGCACAAATATTAATAAATAAATATTAAATTTTCTTGCGCTCCTCAAAAAATAACATTTCAAATTTTCTATTTATTATTTTTCTCATCGCTTTGTCGACGGTTTTAGTTGGTTTAGCAATTATTCTCTATTCTGGCGTTTTTGAATATCTAAGCGCATCTTCAAAAGCACGCTTTTCCTACAATCCTTATTTTGGATTAATAATTACCCCAGCTTTGTTTTGGGTTTCAGCTTATTTATGTCGTAGATTTTCTCCAAATTCATCGGGGGGTAACTTAAAACACATTAAGGACGCGCTAGATCATTCAAAGCCTTACGCACAAAATCCTAAAAAAATCTCAGTTTTCTTAAGTTTTAAAAGTGCGGCAATTAGCGCCGTTAGTTCTTTAATTTGTGTTTTTGGTGGTGGAGCTCTTGGAAGAGAGGCTCCTGCAGTTTACATTTCAGCGAGTATTTTTGCAGGAATTGCCACTAAATTTAAGAAAATAATTCCGCAAATAAACATGCATAATTGGATCTTCGCTGGCTCGGCCATTGGTTTGGCTGCCGCCTTCACAGCTCCCATCGCTGGATTTGCCTATGTTGTTGAAAAAGTTTTAAAAAATAGGCAATACAATTTAAAAACTAACTTAGTTTGGACTTTACTAGTTGTCTTAATATTTGAATTTTTCTTAAGACAAGGAAAGGACATTATGGCCATAAAAGAATTAGCTTTTAGCTTTGAAGATGACCGTCAAATGACTTTAATTATTTTAATATCTATAATTTGTGGCTTAACCGCTTATTTATTCAAACATCTTGCCAGCTATTTGCGCAATAAGTTAGTTGAAACCAAGTCAAAAAATTGGTATTTTGTTCCAGTAATTGCTGGAATTTTAGTTGCAATAATCAGTATTTATTCTGGAGAATCTTCTTTTGGAGGTGGGCTTTACGCCACGCAAGAAGCTTTAAGTGGTAATTTAACTTTATCTTACAAGGAAGTTTTGGGAAGAATTTCAAACACTTTAATAACTTTTGTTAGTGGTCCTGCTGGTGGAATGGTTGCTCCGGCTATTAATATTGGTGCAGGAATTGCTGCAATAATTGGTGAATTGTTTGCTTATTCGGACACTAAAATCTTAATTTTGGTGGGAATGTCAGCTTTTTTAGCAATAATTTTGGGAGAGCCGGTGACTTCAGCAATAGTAATTTTTGAAATTACCGATCAGCCAATTTCTAATTTGCCATTCTTAATTTTTGCCAGTTTAATTGCAATTGCGGTAGGTAAGATAATTAGAAGGTTATCTTAATTCGATATTGTGATCCCCGCGAAGGCGAGGACCTAATTGAGTAAATTAAAACTCTTCAATTCTAATCAAGTTAATCTGATCAACTTCTTTCAAAGATTCTAATTTTTTAACCAAAGAATTAGCTTTCTCTTCACTAATTGTAGAAGTTTTAATTCCATAAATTATTTTGTCTTCTAAATCTTCAACAATAGTTTGTTCTAAAGTTTCACCTTCAAAAACACTTAAAATAAAGTCACTTTCTTTGGCAAATTCTTTTTCAGCTACAAAGCGTAAATAGTAAGAGCCTGATCTGTCTGAAAGATCGGCAATTTTAATTTCTATTAAATCTTTAACTTTGCTTCCAAAAGCTTCAGAAAAACGACCATTGGAAACGTCTAAAACATCGGCAACAATTGCTGAGGCCGTTGGTTTAGAACCTGCTCCTCTTCCAATTTGAAAGTTTAAATCTGCATTGTCGTTAAGTGTTGCAACACAATTGAATGAATCTCCAACGGAAGCGATGACATTTTTTTGGTCAACCAGGCAAGGATAAACCGCTTGATTAATGTTTCCTGCACCTAAATCTTCAAAAACTCCGAGTAGTTTAATTTTGTAACCAAGTTGCGCCGCGCATTTAATGTCAAAAAGTGAAATTTTAGTAATTCCTTCAATATGCATTTCTTTAAGCTTAACAACAGAGTTTTTGGCAAGTGCTGCCAAGATAACAATTTTGTGAGCGCTGTCCATTCCTTCAATGTCAAAAGTTGGGTCAGCTTCAGCATATCCAAGCTCTTGAGCTTCTTTTAAGGCATCGGAAAAATCAGCTTCATCATCTTCCATTTTGGTTAAAATGAAATTAGCAGTTCCGTTTAAAATGGCATAAATTTTCTTAATTTCATTACCTACCAAACCTTCCTTAACAGTTTTAACACAAGGAATTGAGCCGGCAACCGCAGCTTCAAAAGCCAAATTAACTCCATTTTCTTCAGCCAATTTTGCAAGTTCCAAACCATGAGTTGCAATCATCGCTTTATTAGCGGTTATGAAATGTTTTTTGCTCTTAAGAGCAGCTTTGCAAAGATCTAGAGCAATTCCAGAATCTCCGCCAATAGTTTCAATAATTACATCAATATTTTCATCAGATGCTAGATCTAAAGCATTTTCATAAAATTTAACTTTTGACTCATCAACAAAATCTTTCTTACTTCTAGAAGAGACGGCGCTTAAATTGATTTTAGAGCTAGATCTTTTATTAAGTAGTTCATTTTGTTTAGTTAGAATTTCGTAAACTCCACCACCAACAACGCCAAGACCAGCAATGGCAATATTTATTTGTTTCATTTTTCGGGGATTTAAAGGTTAAAAGAGGCGGCATTCTAGTTTAATTAATGCTTTAAATTCAAGTTGTTTTTTATTTTTAAAAACCAATAATCATCGCCTTCAAATCTATTAAAATAAGCCTTCTAATGACTAAGAAAAAATATTACCCCGATCCAAATCCTAATTTTAATTTTGCTAAATCTGAGGAAGAAATTCTAAAATTCTGGCAGGAAAATAAAATTTTCGAACAATCAATTAAAAACCGCGACTTCTCAGGAATTGAAGAAGAGGAAGATTCAACTTCTCCGGCTGGCTGTTGTGTGAAGGGAGATTGCGATGTTCATTCCGCTGAAAAAAACGAGTTTGTTTTTTATGACGGCCCACCATTTGCTAACGGATTACCCCATTACGGTCATTTACTAACTGGCTTTATTAAGGATATTTTTGCCAGATATCAAACCATGAAAGGTAAAAAAGTTGAAAGAAAATTCGGCTGGGATACTCACGGATTGCCAGTTGAAATGGAAGTTGAAAAGGAGCTCGGAGTTTCTGGTCAAATTGCTATTAAAGAATTTGGAATCGACAAATTTAACGCCGCTTGCCGCACTTCAGTAATGAAATATGCCGATAATTGGAAAGATTATGTGGGTAGGCAAGGGCGCTGGGTTGAGTTTGATGGCGCCTACAAAACTATGGATGTTAATTACATGGAATCAGTTCTGTGGGCTTTTAAAGAACTACACAATAAAGGTTTGATGTATGAAGATTTCCGCGTAATGCCTTATTCTTGGGCTTGCCAAACTCCGCTTTCAAACTTTGAAACTCGGATGGATAATTCTTACAGAAGGAAGGAAAGTAAGGCTTTAACGGTTAAGTTTGAACTTGAAGAAATTCCTGAATTTTTGAAGGAATTTAATCCGACAAAAGTTAATTTAATTGCCTGGACCACAACTCCCTGGACTCTTCCTAGTAATTTGGCTTTGGCAGTTGGAAACAGCATTATTTACATTCCTGTCAAAGATGAAAATGGTGAAATTAACATTGTTTTGGAGCAAGAATGTGCATCAGGAAAATTTGTAAAAGGGGAATCATTAAATAAGGCAATTAAAGGATCAGAACTAGTTGGGCTTAAATATCAACCAATCCTTCCTTATTTAAAAAATCACGAAAAAGTTCAAGTAAGTAAAAAAACCTTCACAATTCTTCATGGCGACTTCGTTACAACTGACGCTGGAACGGGAATTGTTCACATTGCCCCTGGTTTTGGTGAGGATGATCAAGCTCTTTGCAAGGAAAATGGCATTCCAACTCTTTGCCCTGTAGATGAAGCTGGAAAATTCACTTCCGAAATGTTTGATTTGGAAAATTTGTCAATTAAAGGAAAACAGGTTTTTGAAACTAATGACGACATCATTAAACATCTTAAATCTAAAGGATCTTGGTTAAAAACTGAGCAATATCTTCACGATTACCCGCATTGTTGGAGAACAGACACGCCTTTAATTTATAAAGCTGTTCCTTCTTGGTATGTGGAAGTGACCAAAATTAAAGATAAAATGGTGGCTAACAACCAGCAAATTAACTGGATTCCTGAGAACATTAAAGATGGTCAATTTGGAAAATGGCTGGAAGGCGCTCGTGATTGGTCAATTTCTCGCAATCGTTTCTGGGGTTGCCCGGTTCCAGTTTGGAAATCTAACGATCCTAGTTTTCCAAGAATTGACGTTTACGGAAGTTTACAGGATATTGAAAAAGATTTTGGCAGATTGCCGCGTGATGAAAAAGGTGAGGTTAATTTACATCGCCCATTCATCGATGACTTAACTCGCGCCAATCCAAATGATCCAACTGGAAAATCACAAATGGTTCGCGTAACCGATGTTCTAGATTGTTGGTTTGAAAGTGGTTCAATGCCATTTGCTCAAAATCATTACCCTTTTGAAAATAAAGAGCATTTTGAAGAAAATTTCCCAGCAGATTTCATTACTGAATATTTGGCCCAAACTCGAGGCTGGTTCTACACTTTAATGGTTTTATCGACCGCACTTTTCGATAAACCGCCATTTAAAAATGTTATTTGTCATGGCACAATTCTTGATGAAAAATCTCAAAAACTCTCCAAGCGTCTCAAAAATTACGCCGATCCTTTGGAAATGTTTGCGGAAGTTGGTTCAGATGCAATGCGTTTTTACATGATTTCTCAGCCAGTAATGAAAGGGCAAGAACTACGAATTGACAAAGAGGGAAAAGCCATTAAAGACACTCTGAGAATTGCTATTAAGCCACTAATTAATGCTTTCAACTTCTTTTGTCTTTACGCCAATTCTGACGGAATTAAGGCCGAAAAATTCGAAAATTCAGCTAAAATTTCCAATGACATGGATCTCTACATTTTGGCAAAGTTAAAATCGGCAATTTTATCAATTGACGATTCAATGCAAAAATATGACACGCCAAGCGCCTGTAGTGAGTTTATTCAATTTTTCGAAGTGTTAAATAATTGGTACATTCGTAGATCGCGCCAAAGATTCTGGAAAAGCGAAATTGACGAAGATAAAATTTCCGCTTACAACACGCTTTACACATCTTTAGTTTTAATGTGTGAAGCGTGCGCTCCACTCCTTCCATTTACAGCTGAAAAAATTTGGAAAGATTTAACCTCTAGGTAAATATGGCGTTTAATACAGGAAGTAAAAATTCAAGAAAAAGATCTGCAGCAATGTCAGACATCAACATCACTCCATTTGTTGATGTTCTCTTGGTTTTGTTGATTATTTTTATGGTAGCAGCTCCTATGATGACAGGAAGTGTTGAGCTTAATCTGCCAAAGGGCATTAGTGAAGCTAATCAATCAAAAATTGAGCCAATTTCAATTTCAATTCAAAAAGATGGATCAATTTTTCTGCAAGACGAGAAGATTTTACTTAAATCCTTAGCAAAAAAATTAACTGAAATTACGGGAAGTAATGTTGATAGAAAAATATTTGTTAATGCCGACACTAAAATTAATTACGGTCGCGTAATGGAGGCCGTTAGAACCATTAACGCCGCAGGATTTACCCAGGTTTCCCTAGTCACCGAATTAGAAAGTTAATGATTCGTAACATTCTCTACTCACTATTTCTGCATTTCATTTTAATTTTTATTACTTACTTAAGTTTCAATTTTAATCCGCCAATTGAAATTGATAAAGGAAGTAAAGTTTCTGTTAGCTTTGTGGTTAAAGCTGGTAATTCTAATAAATCTTCCACGCAACAATCGAAGCCAACTATAATTAGTGAAAAGAAAGAGATTAAGAAAGAATTAAAACGTAAAAAAGAAATTAAGAAGTCTAAGAAGAAGTCTCAAATTAAACCAAAGGAAAAGCCCAAACCAAAACCCAAACCAAAAAAGATTGAAAAAGCTAAAAAAACTCCACAAAAGCCAAAAGCCAAAAAGCCTGAAATAAAAAAACCAGAAATTAAAAAAGAAAAACCCAAAGAAATTGAGAAGGTGAAGGAAGAGATTGAAAAAGAGGAAAAACCAGAGCCGGAAATTGTCGAGGAGACTGTAAAAGAAAACGTTAAAAGTGACGAAATAGATCAAGAATTATTTTCCCAAAACACCATTGAGAATTTACAATTATTGGTTCGAGAAAAATTTAATATTCAAAATCAAATTAAACATTGTTACAAGATTGCAATGCAACAATCTAATCTTCACAGTAAAGAGGAAATTAATGTTAAAATCTTCATTTCTGAAGATGGAACAATTGAAATTGATCGCCTTGTTTTTAAAGATTTCCATAAATATGAAATTCCTGAAGAAAAAAACTACATAGAATCGGTTAATTTGGTTAAAGAAACTTTAAAATTTTGCAGCCCCATGCGAAATTTGCCAGAAGATAAATATGATGTTTGGAAGGAAATTGACTTAAAATTTAACAGTCAGTAATTTTTTTATCACTCCTTTTCTTGACTAGTTTTAATTCAGGCATATCTTCTATTTTGTCTTAATTTTAAGGCATCAACCCTTTAACAATTTAATTAAAACACTAATGAAAAATAAATTTGCAACTATCGCCCTAACGGCAATCTTATTTAGTAGCGCCGCAGCAATGGCAAAAGAAACTAGAGCAGAAAAATTCTCTAAATATCAAGCATTTGCAATTGAATCACTTCAAAAGCGCAAACCTTTGATTGATGAACAAATTGCCTGTGTTACTTCTTCTACTACTCAAAAAGAGGTTAAGCAATGTGCTAAAAATGCAAGAGCGGCCATTAAAAAAATAAAAGATGAAAAAATAGCTAAAATTAAAGCACTAAAGGATCAAGCAAAATTAGCAAGAGACACTGCTAAAACATTAGGCGTTCCAAAATATTAATTTTTTATTTTAATATTTTAAATAAGGGGCTTTATCTTTCGGGGTAAAGCCCTTTTTTATGGATCAAACAATCTGGAGTTTGATATTTTTTATTTAGATTAATTATCAAATCATATTCTTCAGAGTTTTTCCGATTACAAATATTTTTAATCTCGTTCCTTCCCAAAAGAATTAGGACTCTTTTCCCGTTAAGTTCGAATTCGCAAAAAACTTTAGAGCAATGAAGCTTTAATTCTTCTATTTCTTTAGTACTTAAATCTGAAATTTTACTGGTTTTTTCTAGGCCAATTTTTTGAGCCCAAATTCTCGCTTGTGAAGATCTGCTTGGTTTAGGAAAAATTAGTTTTTCATTGTAATAAAATGCAAATAAAGGGCGCTTTTCATCAATAAAGAAATCTGGAATTTCAGTTTTTATAGCCAAAAGACCTCCTAGAATAATTGGTAGAAGACCTAGGAATCGCCAATTTTTTTTCCAAATTAGCAGCCATAATCCTCCTAAAATTATTAATGCGAAAGATGTTCCAGATATGGTTTTAACCGTAAAGTAAGAAAAGGGCAGGTTAGTGGTGAATTCGGCAATTTGCAAAATCCAGCCTATTGAAATTTCCATGGGAGCGAGGGCTATTCTTTCCAGGCCAAAAGGCATTAAAATTAAGCTTAAAAAGCCAAAAGGCATTGTAATGAATGAAACAATGGGAATTGCACCTAAATTTGCTAGAATTCCGTAGGAAATAAAATTGTTAAAGTAGTAAATTACAAAAGGTGTAGTGGCAATTGTGGCAACAATTGAGGAGAAAATTATCCCTAAAAAATAAAGAAAAAATTTCATTGGGAAGGATCTTTTGGAAGAGTTAATGTGATATTTACGCATAAAATAGGCAAAATTGATCAAGCCTAAAATTGCTGCAAACGAAAGGGAAAAGCTAACTGAGAAGATTAAATTTGGGCTTAAAATTAAAATTACTAACGCTGCAAAAGCAACTGATCTGAAGGTGTTGGGCTTAAAATCTAGTAAAATTGCTAAAAATATTAAGCAAATAATTATGAAAGCTCGAGTTGCTGGAACTGGCATTCCAGCGATGATTAGGTAAAATAGGCCTGCGAAAATTGCCAAAAAAGCGGCAATTTTTTTAATATTGTAATGTAAAGTTAGATGTTGATTTAGACTAAGTAGAAATCGAATGGTAAAAAAGAAAATTCCTGCAGCCAGCGTGAAATGTAAACCAGAAATTGCGATTAGATGAGCTAGACCAGAATTACGAATTATTGTTAAATTTTCCTTACTAATAAAACTTCTATCTCCAACTATTAATGCAACAGCGATAGCGCCATTCTCTTCATCTGTTTTATTAAGAATTTTGTTCGCAATATTTTTTCTTAATAATTGGGCTTGAAAAAAAACTTTTTTGTTTTGTTTTTCTAAAATCTGGAAATTAGAAGCCGCAAAACCTTTGGCTCCAATTCCTTTGAAATAATTATTGAATTTGGCATCGTAACTGGCGCGAAAATAAGGATCGGTAAAAGGCTCTAAAATTACTTTAGTTTCAATTAAATCTCCGATTTGGGAACCGCTTAGCTTAGTGTTAACAATAATTGATATTTTTTCCGGAAGCTCTTGCTTGGCTCCAAAACCTGATATTGTGCGATTAATTTTTTGGTAACCCTCTAAATTTAAGTAATTTTTATTTATTTGTTTGGCGCTAACAGATTTTGCTTTGGAAGTTTTTCTATCTTTACGCGGCTGATCTGACTTTTTGGAATTTTTTGATTTTTCAGCTGTATAAAATTCTAAATTTTTTAAAGTGACCACATTAGAATTTTTTCTTGATGTGTTTTTAATATTTTCAATTTCCCCACTTATTGAGGCGTAGAATTTATGGTCAATTTGTTGATTGTAGGAAATTTCTTGGGTAAAAAATTTACTCCATAAAAATCCCAGAATGAAGATACTAAGAATGCTAATTAGAAGGAATGGGAGACTATTTCTTAATTTAAAAAGTAAGAAGATGGATAGAAGAAGTAATAATGTAGGAAGCAAATAAGAACTATTGGGGTTTTTGAAATAAAAAATAATTCCAAACCCAAAAATAACTGGAATCCATAATATCCAATTTTCTCGATCTTCTAAAAATGAGGTTTTTATCCAGTGAATGAAGGTTGTCAATTTTTTGTTAGACACCGTTAGTTAATTAATTGAATTGCAGATTTTTTCATATTTTATCAAAAAATAAGCAAAAATATGGTAAAAGATGCGGTTTAATTAATTAGCTAACAGTGTCTAATTAAAGAACCATCCAGTGATGACATAATTAACTATTAAAATAGCGATGGATGATGTCACTACCGCGTTCGTTGTAGCAACGCCGACACCTTCCGCTCCGCCTCTGGAATTGTAACCCCAATAACAACCCATTGTTGTAATTATGAACCCGAAGAAAGCCGCTTTAACTAAACCTGAAACTACATCTAATAATTCTAAAAACTCAAAAGTGCTGCGCAAATAAGGGCCAGCAGAAAAGCCTAGCGTGTGAACACTAACTAGATATCCACCCATAACGCCAATAATATCGGCAATTAAAACCAGAAATGGCAACATTAAAACTCCTGCAATAACTCGCGGCGCGACTAAATATTTAAAAGGGTTGGTAGAAAGGGTGGTTAAAGCATCAATTTGTTCGGTAACTTTCATTGTTCCAATTTCTGCAGCTATGGAAGCTCCAACTCTTCCAGCAACCATTAAACCAGCCAAAACAGGGCCTAATTCACGAGTTATTGATAAAACTACAACAGTTGCAATGGCGCTTTCAGCGTTAAATCTGGAAAAACCAGAATAGCTTTGTAGAGCCAGAACCGCACCAGAAAAAATGGCAGTAAGACCAACTACTGGAAGTGAGAAATATCCGATTTGGATGATTTGTTTTAATATTAATTTAGGGTAAAAAGGTGGGGTGAGGCAGTGTTTTACTGCGTTGCCAATGAAGATGAATATTTTTCCAATTCTAGATAAATAGTTAAGAGTGGCTTCTCCAATGTTTGCGATGAAATTCATGGGTAAATTTGTTTGTTTTTTAGAAAAAATCAGCGGCGAAATTTATATCCTTTGATTAAAAAAATAAACCTAAATTATTCTATCCACTTTATATTGCAGCCCATGGAAGGATGTTGCGTATTGGATATTTCCACCTTTGACAGAAAATTATCAATAGCATTTCTTAAGTCATTTCCCGTTGATTGTTTTTCGCTGTTTGGGGAGGAATCATCAAGTCTGCCGCGGTATATTAGATGGTTATTTTCATCAAAGAAATAGAATTCAGGAGTGCATACAGCTTGGTATTTTTGGGCTATTTCCTGAGTTTCATCATATAAATAAGGGAATTGGAAATTTAACCTGTGAGCCAATTCTTTCATTTTTTTAGGAGAATCTTCCTTGTAGCTGGAGGCATCGTTAGAACTTATTGCTACAAATTCAATGTTTGGCAAATATCTATTCGTAATATCCGATATTTGATCGTGATAATGAATGACATAAGGGCAGTGATTACAAATAAACATTATCACCTTGCCTTTGTTTTTTGACAAAGATCTGGAGCTAAGTTTCTGATTATCGATGCTATTAATCAGCTCAAATTCAGGTAATTTTGTACCCAAACTTAACATTTTTGAAAAGGTTAATGACATAGTATTAAATTAAAATAATTCGAACTTTATATTGAAATAAATACTTTCTTCATCTTCCGAAATGTTATTGACATTTCTCAAATATTCTGGGCTATGCAACCCTCTTGAATAGGTAAAGTCGGCTTTAAAATATTTATGATTATAGTTAATTTTGAAACCAGCTCCACTAACATATCCTTCGTCATCTTCAGCATCAATAATTTCAT
>JBLHVR010000014.1:0-28858 GCA_047628655.1 Lentimonas sp. | reverse complement strand
TCCTACCAGACTACTTATGGAGGAATTTTGCTAAAAATCAGAACTATATCAAAAAATGGTGATGATTTAAATTTAATCAGGAAATCAATAAGATCTATTATTTTTGGAGTTATATTCTTATTGGTTGGTCAAATTCAGACACAATATGCCAATCCTTTAAACTATATTATTCCCATAGCTGTTATTGCGGCTATATTTATACCATCATTTTTCTTAAAAAATTCTTTAACTTTGATTGACCTGTTTTCATCATCCAAAGTTGTTCTAGAAAAAGAAGGAAGATTGGTAAAAGCCAAAAAATATGAAGCTATTATAATTTTAATAATAGCAATTATTTTTACGGTCTCATCATCGTCATACATGTTTATTAAAAGCACAAATTGTATGAAATATGCTCAACAACAAAATTATCAATCTATTGTAGAAGAGTGTCCTAATGTTGCAAAACTTACCAGAAATGGTTATCTAAATTTTATTGTTGGAGCTTCTTATACCGAAATCGAAGATTATGACAATTCTTTAAAATATTATAAGATAGCTTACTCGTCAGGATATAAAGATGCCAAATTTGCACTTGCTAATACTTACATTCTCTTAAAGCAAGATTATAAAAGTGCGATAGATTTATTAGAGCCCAATTTAAATAATGAGACAATGGTGTCTCATTCGACTCATATACTGGCAAGCGCCTATTTAATCAAATATGCCTCTACTAATGACGTGAAAGATCTGATGGATTTTTATACATACGCAGACACATATATCACAATATCTGAGAATTCAAACGATCTAGCAATAAAGACTTTGTTCAATCAATCTTCAGAAGGTTTTAAAAAGGCAATTCATGAGGCTAAAAAAATTATGACATCAGATCAAGAGAAGGATGCAATAAAGAAAGCTGATAAAATATTTAGAGAACTCAAATAAGTAAGCTGTAAACTGATACGAAAGAATAATTGCACACGATACTAAGAACTCTTAAGATCTTACATTAAAAAAGGTACTGTAGGCGACCTATAAGCCGAGGTTAACCCCCACCGCGGGGCTTTTTTAGTGTTAGCCTTTAAAAAAGGGTTCGCACTAGGTTCGCACTTTTAATGGTTTTAATGCAAGGGTTCGCACCCAGCAAAACCAGCCTAATCAAGGCTTAATCATTATTTTAAACAATATTTTACCAAGGGGTTCGCATTTTTTTAAGTGCGAACCCCTTTGTTCTTTGTGGAATTAATTCATCCAAAAATGGCTGATAGAAATACCCCCCCTTCCTTCAGACCACTAACTAACTTTTTTAGTTAGACTTTTTACCAAAAATTCTGTTTGTTCATCTTTCTGAAGAATCTATCTAAATCCTCCAAAAAATAAACTATTAAATTTTGATGTGGCTACATTTTTCCGGACAGTTTTCAACAAAGAAAAATTAAATCATTTCATAAACCACGCCTCTTCCCTTCCCTAGACTCTTGATTTTTTTCATTTCAACCAATTCTCTTAATTTCACTTTTAAAGTGTTGCGATTGGCGCCAGTTAATTTCTGAATTTCGGAGACGGCAAGACGATTATGATTTCTGAGAATTTTTAGAATTTTTAAATGCAGCTCGCCGAAATTTTCTTGGAGAATTTTTTCTATCTTAACTTTTTTCTCTAAATTGTCTTTTTGTTTTTTAAGCGATTTTAGAAAAAATAAAATCCAATTTTCGAATTTTATTTTTTCATCACCCAAGGTTTTTTGACAATCTCGTAGGTTTTTATAATAGAGATCTTTGTTGTCCTCAACAATGCTTTCAAGTGAGCTATATTGGATGTAATTATAACCAAGTTTTAGCAAAAGTAAGTTTGTGATAATTCTTGAGATTCTGCCATTTCCATCTTGGAACGGATGAATTGCCAGAAATATCACAATAAAAATCCCCGTGATAAGTAAAGGATGCATTTCTTTTAATAAAAAAGCTTTATTGACCCATTCAAGTAAATCAGCCATTTTCATTGGGGTTTCAAATGGTGTGGCAGTTTTGAAAACTACGCCAATTTCTTTACCATCTGCGTCAAAGGCTACAACATGATTATCGAGTTTTTTATATTCTCCTCTATGTCTAATATCTTTTGAACTATGTTTTAGAAGTGCTGAGTGAAGCTGTTTAAAATGATTTTCATTTAAATTTAAATCTTCAAAACTGGTGAGAATTAAATCCATAGCGTCAGAATATCCCGCGACTTCTTCCTCGTCTCTATTTTTAAAAGATGTTTTATTAATATTAGATAGAAGTGTTTCCACTTGTGCATCGGTTAACTTAACGCCCTCAATTCTTGTGCTGGAGGCGATTGATTCAATTGTTGCTGATTTTTTTAGCATTTTGAGACGATCAGGCGAAAGAGTATTGATGGCCTGCCATTTACCCTTAAATTCGTCAATCTCGCTAATGAGATTTAGTATTTCGTTGTTAATGCTAACTTGATAGTTGATCATAAAAAAATGTCAAAATTTTGAGTTCAAAGAATCAATCACCTCACAATAAAATTTCACTAACTAAATATCCATAAAAATATCCAATTATATCCAATAATACTTATTAGAGAGATAAGCAGGGAAAGAGTTCGTAAAATGATATATTTGCATCTACAAGAATTAAATAACGAACTTTCTGGTACGCTTAAAATACGCCCTCACCCCTTATAAATCAGTGACCTGAAAAATAAATAATAATTAAAAAAAGGCATGGAAGAATTATAGATTCTTTATGTAATAAGTTGCCTTACCTTTGCCTTGAGAAATAATTAGATTAAGAGAAATTAGTTTTTTAAAATCTTGCTTTCTAGCCGCCAAGCTACGATTGGAAATTAATGCATATTCTCTTTGCGATATACTGGCATGATTTTCAATATATTTTATAATATCTTGATGATGTTTTTCTAGGCGTAAGACCTGCGTGAACTCGGGAAGTGTTTTTTTGAACCCTTTTTAGCTCATTGATGTGACAAACTTTTTCCGGACACTAAATTAAGCAGATTTTAAGTATTTTCTATTAACCTTTTCACACTCAACTGGAGATAAATAATTATTAGCAGAGTGAATCCGAATTCGATTATAAAAAACCTCAATATATTCAAATATTACATTTTTAGCCTCCTGTTGATTTTTGAATTTATAATGATTGGTTAATTCAGTTTTTAGAGTGTGAAAAAACGATTCAGCAACTGCATTATCCCAGCAGTTACCTTTTCAGGCTCATGCCTTGAATAATGCCATGATCTTTCAGAATAGCTCTGTGGCTGTCAGAAGCATACTGGCTTCCTCGATCAGAATGCCAAACCAAGCCTTTCTTTGGTTTTCTCTTCCAAATAGCCATGGTTAAAGCATCATTAATCAATTTAGTCTTCATATTGTCAGCCATAGACCAGCCAATAACCTGTCTTGAATAAAGATCAATCACCGTTGCTAAATAAAGCCAGCCATTACCAGTTCGAATATAAGTGATATCTCCTACCCAATATTTATCAGGAGCAGAAACATAAAATTTTCTAGCCAGCAAATTAGGATCTATAGGGTCATTATGTTTAGAATCAGTTGTAACTTTGAACCTACGCTTAGTCTTGCAATAAAGACCCGCAAACGCCATTAATTTGCCAATTCTTTTCCTGCTAATCATAATTTCATTTTTAGCTAATATTTTGGCAATCCTGCGAGTGCCATAAACATTACGATTAGATACAAAAACCTGTTTTATTTGTATCTGCAATTCTTGATTCTCCATATCCCTGTTGCTCGGAAGTCGATTTAACCATTCATAATAACCACTACTAGAAACCTTCATGAATCGGCATAAAGCTAAAATAGAGAAATCACCTTTATTATCATTGATCCATGCGTATCTTACCGTGATTCTTTCGCAAACTTTGCTGCCGCCTTTTTTAATAGATCTCGCTCCTGTTTGACTAGAGATAATTCTTTTTTAAGCCTTTTGACTTCCTCAAAAGAATTTGCATTGCCAGTCATGTTTTTTTGATTATTTTTGTTAGAATTAGAGTATTTTGCCATCCAGCTGTAAAGACTATTGGGATTGATCCCCAAATCTCTTGCTGTTTGCGCGGTTGGTTGATCTGAATCAATCGCTAATTTAACAGATGAGACCTTAAATTCTAAAGGATAATTTTGCCTTGTTTTGTTGGACATAATCTTGATATTTCATTGTTGAAAACTGTCCGGAAAATGGTAGCCACATCACTAGGGCTTCTGAAATACAAAACATTTTGTTTTTTTGCGTCGCAATATAAATTTGGAAGAGGAGTTTTGGCATCAAAATATTGTTGCAGATTACTGTAATTTAAACCTTTTGTAATATTTTTTTAACTAGCTGATTTGAAATATTCTTTTAAGAGGTAAATTCAGAATAGAGAAATTTGGGTATTCCTGCAAGTTCTTGCGGAGCCTTTAATTAGAGGAATTTAATTGAAATGGTGGAGATAAACGGATTCGAACCGTTGACCCCCTGCGTGCAAGGCAGGTGCTCTACCAACTGAGCTATATCCCCATTACTTTTAAAGAGTTGCGAATCATAAAAACCTAAACTAATTTATCAAGAGATTTGATCAATTTTTTTCCCAATCAAAGATTTATTAATGGCTTGGTTCATTTTAATTTCAGCTATCTCTTTAGCAAACTCTTCTAATTCCTCCACTTCTACGTTAATTTTCTTAGAATCTTGGCCTAAAATTGCTTTTTCTAGCGCTTTTATTTGATTTTCAGCAGATTGTGCAAATGAATCATTAATTAACTCTCTATCTTCTTTTAAAGCCGATTCTAGGGCTAAAATATTTCTTTTAGCTTCAACTTTTGCTTCCGCCAATAATCTTTCTTTCATATCTTCCTTAGAATTCTTCAATGAATCTAAAAGCATATTTCTAACTTGAATTTCATCTAATCCAAAAGTTGGCTTAACTTCAATAATTTGGGTTTCTCCAGTTAAAGCTTCGCTAGCATTAATTGTTAAAAGTCCATCAGCATCAATTTTAAAAACCACCTTAACTCTTGCAACTCCAGCTTTTAAGGCCGGAATATTTTTAATCTCAAATTTAACCAATGAACGACAATCTTTAGCAAGCTCTCTTTCTCCTTGAACAATATGAAATTTCATCGCATTTTGATAATCGGCGTAAGTCGTAAATTCTTTTGATGCAGAAGTTGGAATAGTAGTATTTCTTAGGATGATTTTTTCGGTTAATCCGCCCATCATTTCAATTCCAAGAGATAAAGGAATTACATCCAACAGTAAGTTGTTTGAGTTTTTTGAAGTTAGCGCTTCAGCCTGAATTGCCGCCCCAAGAGCAACAATTTTATCGGGGTCAACATTGCCTAGAATTTTACCTTCTCCAAAAACTTCACTTAGTTTCTTTCTAATTAATTTAAGTCTTGTTGATCCTCCAACTAAAATAACTGACTTAATTTGTTCCACTTCCAAATCTAATTCATCAAGTAAATCTTTGGTTATTTGGGTAGTTTTAGAAATCAAATGTTCCGTTAAATTTTCAAATTCTTCAGATGTTAATTTGAAATCTAAGGTCTGTTTTTGTAGTTTAATTTTTGCTTGGCTAGAATTTCCAACACTTAATTCTTCCTTAATTTTTTTGGCTGCAAGTTTAATTTTCTGCAAATCATCAATCTCAAGATTTTCTAAGTTATTTTTGGAAATAACTTTTCTTAAAATCACATTATCAAAATCATCCCCACCAAGTGCAGAATCCCCACCAACTCCAATTACTTTAAAAACACCATTTGCAAGCTTTAAAACTGACACATCGAAAGTTCCTCCACCTAAATCAAAAACTAGGAATCTGCCTGAAGATCCATTATCTAAGCCATAGGCAACTGCAGCAGCAGTAGGTTCGCTGATAAGTCTTAAAACTTCTAATCCAGCCAAATTTGCTGCTTGTTTAGTGGCATTTCGCGCCGCCTCATCAAAATAAGCTGGCACGGTAATTACTGCTTTTGAAATTGTTTTTTTGGTAGATTTATGAGCAATTTCTTTAAGATTTATCAGAATTTGAGCTGAAATCTCTTCAGGAGTGAACTTTCCTTTTCCCAAAGAAATCTTTAGTAAACCATCAACTTCATCGGTAATTGTGTTAAATTCTGGATCATTTTTAACATCTTCCAACCCTTTACCCATCAATCTCTTGATAGAATAAATTTTTCTTGCCAAAGAGCCTTCAGTTTTATTTCCAGAAATTAAATTATTTTTTTCATCAAGAGAAGCAATTGAAGGTTGCATAAAATTTTTCTCATCATCAAGTAAAATTTCTGGCTTTTGGTTATTGGAAATTGCAACCAATGAATTGGTTGTTCCAAGATCAATTCCAACTCCAATTTCTTGGGAAATGTCTTGATTGGAATCTGAGGATGATGGTTCTTGAATTGTTAGGATTGGCATGTTTTTTTAATAAAATCTGTGAACTTCAACGATAGTTTTAGACATTCTTAGGGTAGACATAATTTCTTCTAGATGATCAGTATTTTTAACATTAATATCAATAATAACTTCAAAGAAGTCGTTAGCCCGATTGTTAATTTTGATATTATTAATGTTAATTTTTTGGCGAGCGATATTACTGCTAACTTCAGCCAAACTTCCAGAAGCGTTTCTCATCACTACCATTATGCGGCTTTGGTAGAAATCTAAATCATTCCCTGCGCGCCAGCAAATATCGACCAATTTTTGTGGATTTAAAGCGATGGATTTCAAGGTTAAACAGGTTTTATTATGAATTGTTACACCTGAACCAGTGTTAATTACTCCAGTAATATTATCTCCCGGAATTGGGTTGCAACAAGCGGCAAAATTGATCGCCATTCCATAAATTAAACCTTCAACTGGAATTGAATTTATGTTTGGAATTTTTGCGAACCAATCTTCTCTTTCAGTAGCATTTTGATCTTTTTTAACGATAGCTTCTTTTTGTTGGTCTGGGTAAACAGCTTTTAAAATTTCATTTCTAGAAACTAAGCCTTCAGCAACGAAGGTGTAAAGATCATCAATGCTTTTTTTGTTAAAATTAGGCAGGATTCCTTCTAATAATTTTTCATTAATTTCTAAATTATTGGCGGCAAAAAATTTGTTTAAAATTGCCCTTCCTAAAGCAATATATTCTGAGCGTTTTTTACTTCTAATAAAGTTCCTAATTGAAGCTCTAGCTTTAGAAGTTGTAACAAATTGCATCCAATTCGGGGAGGGATTACTTTCTTTGTCTGTCATAATCTCAACCTGATCACCGTTGTTAAGCCTGTGGTTCAGTGGCATTGTTGAGCCATTAATTTTGGCGCTAATACAGCTATTTCCAACCTCAGAGTGAATGGCATAGGCAAAATCAACGATGCTGGCTCCAATTGGAAGATTGAAAATATCTCCACTTGGAGTGAAGCAAAAAACCTGATCATTATGCATGTCGATATTGTAATCTCTCATAACTTCACTGGAATCAGCCTGCTCAAAAAGGGTAATTAATTCTCTCATCCATTCATATTTTTTGCCTTCCTCATTGTTGCCTTTTTCTTTGTAACTCCAATGCGCAGCAATTCCCATTTCGGCTGTTTTGTGCATTTCTTGAGTGCGAATCTGAATTTCTATTTTCTTATTTTGTGGGCCAAGAGAGGAGAAATGCAAAGATTGGTAATTATTTTCCTTGGGAGTAGAGATATAATCTTTAAAGCTACCGGGGATCATGTTGTAATTAGAGTTTATTATCCCCAAAACTCGGTAACAATTGGCAATATCGGTGGTTATTATTCTAAAAGCCATAATGTCATGCAAATGTCCAAATCCAACATTGCAATTCTTCATTTTATTCCATATTGAGAAGGGTTTTTTCTCACGACCAGATATGTCGAACTCAATTTTACTGGCGCTAATTTTGTCTTTTAAATCAGTAATTATTTTGCTGATTATGTTTTTTTCTGATTTCTGTAAATCTTTTAAATTTTTAACTATGTAGCTTCTAGCTTCAGGGTTTACTTGCGCAAATGACAATTCCTGCAAATCATCACGAATTTTATACATACCAATTCTGGCGGCAAGGGGAGCATAAATTGTGAGGCTTTCATTGGCAATTCTAACTCTTCTTTCTTCAGATTTTATGAAGTTGATAGTTTCCATATTATGGCTTCTGTCGGCCAATTTAACGATTAAAACCCGAATGTCTTGCGACATTGCCATTACTAGCTTACGAAAATTCTCAGCAGTTTTTTGGCCCGATGGCATAGCTTTAATTTTACCAAGCTTGGTAACTCCATCAACAAGGCTAGCGATTTTTTCACCAAATTGATTTTCAATATCCTCCAAAGTAACGTCAGTATCTTCAACTGTGTCGTGTAAAAGGGCGGTGATAATTGATTGATAATCAAGTTTGTATTGGGTTAAAATTTCCGCAACAGCAACAGGGTGTATAAAATAGGGCTCTCCGGAGGAGCGAAATTGATTTGAGTGAGATTTCTCGGCTAATTGATAAGCTTTAATAACCAGATCTTCGTCGAAACTGGCGTGATATTTCTTGATTTTTTCTACCAATTCGTGAGCCGAAATCATCTAAAAAAGAAATAAAAGTTAGGAAAGTGAATTTTGGGATTATGTGGTGTTTTAATAAATGGTCTTTGGGAAAGTTTAATCGTCAACTTCAATGTTATCGTCAACGAAAGTATTATCTTTCAACTCTAATTCTTGATCTTCAACTTCTTCAACAACAACTTTTCCAACTTCAGCAGCACTGTCATAATTACTAGAACCACGATTTTTAATACCTCGAATGATATTTGTGCGAAGCAATTCAACATCAACAGTGTTGTCAGCAATTTCACGAAGAGAAATTACTGCTGGTTTTTCTTTGCGGTCAAGATCGGTTGCAGCACCAGAAAGTATGCTTTTAGCACGATTACTGGCAACTAAACAAAGTTCAAAGCGATTCGGAACATTTAAAACGCAATCTTCAACGGTTACTCTAGCCATAATTATATTTAATAAATTGATGAATTTCAAAAAGAGGGCTGTATAAATACAGCTCATTTTTCTTCAAATCAAGTTTTATTTATGTCAATTACTATTCATTCACAAGAGGATTTCATTAAAATGCGAGCTGCTGGAAAGTTAGGCGCAGAAATTTTAGATTACATCGCCAATTTTGTTGATGTTGGAGTTACTACCGACCAACTTAATACTTTATGTCACAATAAAATAATTGAGTCAGGGGCAATTCCTGCGCCGCTTAATTATAAAGGTTTTCCGAAGTCAATTTGCACTTCTATCAATCATGTTATCTGTCACGGAATTCCATCTGAAAAAAAGCTTAAAAAAGGCGATATTCTAAATATTGATGTCACAGTAATTTTAGACGGCTGGCACGGCGATACCAGTAGAATGTATTACGTTGGAAAGCCTTCAATTAAAGCCAAAAGACTTTGCGACACAACTTATGAAGCCATGATGATTGGAATTGAAAAAGTAAAGCCTGGTGCAAAATTGGGGGATATTGGTTTTGCAATTCAAAATTACGCCGAAGATCAAGGATTTTCAGTTGTTCGTGATTATTGCGGTCATGGAATTGGAAAAATTTTCCATACCGAGCCAAATGTAATGCATTACGGTAAAAAAGACACAGGACTTGTTCTGCAAGAAGGAATGTTTTTCACAATTGAACCCATGGTTAATGTTGGCAGATATGAAACAATTCTAAGTAAACATGATGATTGGACGGTGACCACACGCGATAAATCATTATCGGCTCAGTTTGAACACACACTTGGCGTTACAAAAACTGGTTATGAAATTTTCACCAAATCTCCAAAAAACTTAGACTTTCCGCCTTACAAGAATTAATTATTAAACTGATAATCAATCTAATTAAAAATTAAATGAATAAGAATAATTTCTACATCACTTCACCAATTTATTATGTTAACGATGTTCCTCATATTGGCCACGCATACACTTCTCTAGCTTGTGATGTTCTGGCTAGGGCAAAAAGACTTTCAGGCTTTAATGTTCATTTTTTAACCGGAACTGATGAACACGGGCAAAAAGTTGAAAAATCTGCCTTGGGAAAGAATAAAAATCCACAAGAATTTTGTGATGAGATTTCGGTTAAATTTCGTGATTTAGCAGAATTTATGGGTTTTTCTAATGATGATTTCATTCGTACCACTGAAGATCGCCATAAAAAAACCGCACAAGAATTTTGGAAAATATTGCAAGAAAATGGCTTTATTTACAAAGATGTTTATGAAGGTTGGTATGCAATTCGTGATGAAGCATTTTATGGTGAAGATGAAATTGTTGATGGAAAAGCTCCAACTGGAGCGGAAGTTGTTTGGCAAAAAGAAGAAAGTTATTTTTTCAAATTATCAGCTTTTGAAGATCAGCTTTTAAAATTTTTCGATGAAAATCCCAATTTTATTCAACCAGATTCCAAGAGAAATGAGGTAATTTCTTTTGTAAAAGGTGGATTGCGAGATTTATCAATTTCTCGAACTTCTTTTCAATGGGGAATTAAAGTTCCTGATGATGAAAAACATGTGATGTATGTTTGGCTAGATGCTTTAACCAACTATCTTTCAGCTCTTAATTTTAGCAAAGAAGATACTTCTCTTTATAAAAATTTCTGGGAAAATGGCTCTCAAGTTCATATTGTTGGAAAAGACATTCTACGTTTCCATTGTGTTTATTGGCCAGCCTTCTTAATGGCTGCCAATCTTCCTTTGCCAAAACAAGTCTACGCTCATGGTTGGTGGACAAACGAAGGACAAAAAATCTCCAAATCAGTCGGAAACGTCATTAGTCCTTATGAGGAAGCAAAATGGCTCACAAGTTTCACATATCAAGAAAAGAAAGATGGTGAAAAAATCGATAAAAACTTAGATCAAGATATTGCAATTGATTATTTGCGCTATTTTCTGCTTAAAGAAGTTCCTTTTGGAAATGATGGAGATTACAACCGTGAAAGCTTGATAAACCGCGTTAATTCTGAGTTGGCTAATAATATCGGCAATTTAACCCAAAGAAGCTTGTCAATGATTGCTAAAAATTGTGATGGAATTGTTATTTCAAGCGGTTCAGTTTTCACATTAGAAAATGAGAAAATTTTTGCCATAAAACAAGATATTGAAAATTTAGCGTTTAATAGAGCTTTAGAGAAAATAATTAATTTGGCCGATGATGCCAATAAATATTTTAACGATAACGCACCTTGGGTTTTAAAAAAGGAAGATAAAATTGAGCAAATGAATCAAGTTCTATTTGATACAGCAGAAAGTGTGAGAATTATCGCAACTCTACTGTTGCCATTTATTCCAAATTCTGCGGCAAAAATTCTAGATTTATTGAATATTAACGAAGATGAAAGAGATTTATTGAGTTTAGACAGATCTTTAGAATCTGGTCACAAGGTCAATGCTCCAAAAATTATTTTTCCCAATTTAAGGTCCTAGTTTTATTAAAATGGATACGAAAATAAAGCCTATAAATAAATGGTTGATGAAGATAAATCTGATCCTTTTTTGTTCAGAAATAATGAAAATATCGCCAGCTTTTTTTATTAGGATTTCTTTAAAAATTTGGATTGGCAATATTTGCCGCTTTCTCAACATTATTCATTAACTCTTCTGCTTCTTTCTTCATCGATTTCTTAATTAAAAAACTGCCAATAATTGGTGGAATAAAAAATTCTGGCTCTATTTGAGCAAAATAGGTGACGTCGGTTTTATTGCCATTTTTTTTCATAATCCAAATCATTTTACCAAACTTTAGGTTACTTTCTTTGGGCAAGGTGATTGTGGTTATTTTTTCATTAGGAACTGACGTTACTAATTGGGTGTTGACGATTATTTTGCAAGCAAACAAAGCACATCCTTTAATTACTGTTCTGACTTTAATATTTTTTACGCTTTTTTTGAGGATTTTGCTGCTAATAATTTTAGGACTAATTTTTGGTAAATTCTGGTAGTTGGTTAATATTCTAAAAATATTTTCCGGGGAAGCAGAAATGGTTAATTTAGCATCAATTGTGAAACGTCCATTTTTATGCTTGGTCTTTATGGAATTAATTTCTGCCGCTTGGGAAGAATTATTAAATAATAGTAAGAAGGTTAATAAGATAATTCTTATCATTGTTTCGCCAATTTTTCACCACAAATATCTTTCATTTTTATCAGAGCTTTGCCAAGTCCAATTAAAGAATAAGTATCTTGAGAATTTTTCTTTTGGCTATTAGTTCCTAAAACCACAACACCTAGATTTTCTCTCATTGCTTTAACAATGTCTATATCATCATTTTTATCATTAGCCCAAGCTAAATTTTTATAAGTAAAAATATTGAATTTTTTCAGACCAAATGAAAGGTAAACTTCGGAGGATTCTTTGTAGTTATATCCTGAAGAAACGGTAATTTCTTCAACATTATCGGAAGATCTTACAACCAAAAAATAAGGTTGGCCACGATCGTAATAATTTCCAGCACTTTTGATAGGCATAGACATTGCATAGCAAATTTTCTGCTTACCAGATTTTGCAGTAAAAACACTCCAATCTGCGAATGTTCCTTGTATTTCTTGAGCTGCAACTGATTCACAGAGAATCAATAGTAGAAATGTTTTAAGAATTATTTTTTTTAACATTGAAAAATTAAAAGTATAAGTAATCATGCTGCAGGAATTTTTAAAAACTTTAAGCAAAAAATTAATTGTGTCTATTTGTAAAATAAAATGTGAAAAAATGAAAAAATTATTTAATTGCGCCAATTATTTTTACGGTAAGGCGGTTTATTTTCTAGAAAATTATCTTTCTTCAATCTTGCTTATAACCATTAGAATATGGATTGCAGCTATATTTTTTAATAGCGGTTTAACTAAAATAAGCAATATTGAAACAACAATTATGTTATTTGAATATGAGTATGATTTACCAATCATTTCTCCAATTATTGCGGCTTATTTAGCAACTGCTACTGAAATTGGTTTTTCAGTTTTAATTGCCTTTGGAATTCTAACCAGATTTTCTTCTTTGGCGTTCATTTTCATGACCTTAATAATTCAATTCTTTGTGTTCGAAAATGCAGAACATTTTTACTGGCTGTTCCTTTTGTCCACTTTGTTCATATTCGGAGCAGGTAAAATATCAATCGATTATTTAACCCCTAAATTCCTCTGTAAATCTAATAAATAATATTTAATTTCACCCTAAAGAAATATTGTCGTAATTAATTTTATTGTCATATTTCTTTTTGGTGAGTGACAAAATTACACCAAAACCAATTGAAACCGCCAATAAAGAAGACCCTCCATAGCTAATAAATGGCAAGGTCATTCCTTTAGTTGGAAGCATACCAATACTTACTCCAATATTAATCAAGGATTGCAAGGCAATTTGCGAAATAATTCCAATTACAGCTAATTTGGAGAATAAGTCTTTTTCATTTAAGGCATATTTCATTGCTCTAGTAATTATTAGAACAAGAATAAGCATCAAGAATAGACAGAATATCAGGCCAAATTCCTCCCCAATTACAGCAAAAATAAAATCGGTATGAGCATCAGGAATATGCTGTTTAACTATTCCACTTCCTGGACCTGTTCCAAAAAATCCACCATTAACATAAGCATCGACAGATCTTTCAACTTGGTAATTTGATTGATTAAAATTGAGAAATTTATTAACTCGATCCGCCACATGAGGCATCATGAAATAGGCTGATATTGCGCCAATTAGACCCAAAAATATACATAAAGCAATTAACAGCAGTGGAAGTCCAAAAACAAAGAGCTGTATCAACCAAAGAGCTGTGAAAACTAGGCTCATTCCAAAATCTGGCTGTAATATTAATAAAAAAGTTGTTGCAAGGTAGAAGCTGGTAGAAAGTCCATATTTAATAAACCACTTAGTAGAACTTAGTTTGTGCAATAATAAGGCATTAAATACCAGAAAGAATGTTTTGGCAAATTCGGAAGGTTGAATGGCAAAGCCAAAAATCATTATCCATCTTTTTGCCCCCTTGGCTTCATCTCCTAGAAAAAAAACTAATAATAGCAAAATTAAACAAAATAAGAACCCAAAAAGTCCGATGAGTTTAATGTGTTGTTTTGTAAAAAAAGAGGTTAAACAAATTGTGAAGATTGCCAGGAAAACAAAAACAGCTTGTTTCTTGATAAATAATAATGGGTCGACAGATATTTTATTGGCAACGGCAGGGCTGGCGCTAAGAGATATTATTAGGCCGAAAGTAATTAAAAATATCGCCAATAAAAAGTTAACTTTGTCGATATCTATCCACCATTTCTTTATGGGATTTAGAGTTTTTCGATCAAATATTATTTGCTCAAAATCAGGCATTTATTTTAGATTTTTTTGCGAGTTGCAATGAATAAAATTAATGACCCGTAAATGGCCGAGAAAAGTGACCCAAAAATTACCCCTATTTTAACATTGTCCATCATGTGTTCTGATGAGAATGCTAAATTTCCAATGAATAGACTCATGGTAAATCCAACTCCGGTGAGGACTGCAACACCATAAAATTCTAGCCACCTGATATTATCCATAAATTTACAAATTTTCATTTTGTACAGCAGCCAAGCCATAAGCATAATTCCTAATTGTTTTCCAATAAATAGCCCAAGAATAATCCCTAGTACAACTTTATTTAACAGAGTGTCAATTGAGAAGCCGTCAAAGACAACACCACTATTTGCAAAAGCAAAAATTGGTAAAATCAAATAAGCTACCGGCATGTGCAGGAAATGCTCCAGTTTTTTTGCTGGTGAACTAACAGCTTTATCTCTACTTAAAGGTATAAACATGGCCAGAGCAACTCCGGCAATAGTGGCGTGAATTCCTGATTTTAAGACAAAAAGCCACAAAATTGGAGCTAGCAATAAATATGGAATTAAGCTTGAAATTCTAGCTCTATTTAAACCAAACAAAATAACCATTGTAATTCCTGCCAAGAGGAGAAAATTGGTATGAAGTTCTTCAGTGTAAAAAATTGCAATGATTAAAATTGCAATTAAATCATCAATAATTGCCAAGGCGACTAAGAAAATTTTTAATGAATAAGATATTCTATTTCCAAAAAGACTTAAAATTCCTACCGCAAAAGCGATATCGGTGGCAGCTGGAATTGCAACTCCGCGAATTGCTGCTGGGTCTGAATGATTAAAAAACCAGTAAATTGCCATAGGGAATATTACGCCACCAATTGCCGCAAATAAGGGTAGGGAGACTTTTGCTTTTGAAGAAAGTTCGCCAATGGAAACTTCTCTTTTTAATTCAAGACCTACGAGCAGAAAGAATATTGCCATAAATCCATCATCGATCCATAGTTTTAGATCCATTTTTTTGTAGATATCTAGCACTGGAATATCTATGGGAATTTGAAAGGCAAAGAATGATTTGTAAATGTCGTAATAACCAGAATTTGCAATTAGGGCAGCAAAAACAGCAAAAATAAAAAGAATTATACCAGCAGAAGCTTGGCTTGAGAGAAATTCTTTCATCACAATTGTGCTTTTTCCTAAGAATTCCCTAATCACTATTGATTTATTTTTTACAAAACCGGCGGTAGCTTTAATGATTTTTTTTGATTTCGACATTGAGTGCGTATGTTTAAATTTTGAAATTTTTACCTAAATAAACTTTTTTTACATCTTCATTAGAGATGATTTCTTCCTTATTTCCTGAAGCTAAAATTAAGCCATCATAAACGATATAAGCTCGGTCAACAATTTCCAATGTTTCCCGCACATTATGATCGGTTATTAAAATGCCAATATCACGATTTTTTAAATGCGATACCATATCCATAATGTCGCCAACCGCAATAGGGTCAACTCCAGCAAATGGCTCATCAAGAAGAATGAATGAGGGGTTTGTGGCAATTGCTCTGGCAATTTCAACCCTTCTTCTTTCTCCACCAGACAGAGACAAAGCGTGAGATTTCCTAATATGAGAAATAGAAAATTCTTCCAGTAAATTTTCCAATTTTGCACGGCGTAATTTTTTATCCGGTTCAACAATTTGCAAAACGCAATCAATGTTTTCTTCAACGCTCATTCCTCTAAAAATTGAAGCTTCTTGCGGCAAATATCCAATTCCAAGCTTGGCTCTTTGGTGAATTTGCATCTTACTAACATCGGTTCCATCTAGAAAAATATTTCCAGAATCGCAATTGACCAAACCAACAATCATATAAAAACAGGTGGTTTTACCAGCGCCATTTGGGCCGAGCAATCCCACAACTTCACCTCTTTTAATTTCAAGGCTAATGTCTTTAATAACTGACTTTTTACCGTATTTCTTACTTAAATTGGAGGCGCTTAATATTCTAGTCATTTTTATTCTCCGCTTTATTTTTTTTGTTTTTTAAATCATCACCAATAATCACGATCACTCTTTGATCTTTGGGTTTGGTATTTTTATCGGAATTATCATCTTCTAATTTCTGACCAACCAAATTACCTTTTCTGGTTTCTAAGTCATAAATAAATTTCTCACCCTTAGCTAAAGAAGTTCCCTTGTTGAAAATAACATTTTCCTGCAGCACAACATTTTTTTGCTCAGGATTATAAATTCCATAATTCCCTGTAGCAACAAATTCATCGTTAAAAATTTTAACATTTTCAAATGCTTCAATTTTCTTAATTGAGCTATTTCTCTCACCCTTGTCTTCTCTGTAATAAACCAAAGCCTTATCCGACAGCATGCTAAAATCCTCTCTTTCAACTACTACATTACCAATGAAATTACTGGTCTTATCGACTCTTTTAATATTAATAAAATCAGATGTTATTTTTGTAATTATAGTTTTTTGTTTTTGAGCTTCAGCGAAGCTATTTTGCACACCAAAAAAGAACAGAAAGATTATGAGGGAAATTTGCGAAGGGTTCATTTAATTTAAATATGCTGGTAATTATCGATCTAAAACAAAGGCAACAATAATAAATAAGGGCATTCAAGTTGCAATATCTTTAACCTAAAGTTATTGAATTTTAGGAATAATTACAGTTCATAATAATCATGTTAACAACAATCAAAGAGAGATACGTCTTCTAAAAGTTTCGAATTACAATCAAGATCAAAAATATGTCGGAGCTTTTTGGCGCCAATTTCTTCTTAAAGAATAGTTTGGGAATTAGTCAAATTTCTGGAAATCATTATATTTGATAATGGCGCTTAATTCTTCTCCGTATTTGGCACCTTTTTCTGAATATTTATCTAATTTTCTAGTTAGGCGCATGGAATTGTTGCTTAGCATTTTTTCTTTGCGGAATTCTTTGTAGGCAGAGCCCGTGGCTAGGGTTTTGTAATAGTTTTCGATGGAATCTTCAATAGAATCATATTTTTTGATCCAAATTGTTTTATTTCCTCTTTTTTCCTTAGCGGCAATTCTGGGTTCATTTTTATTGAATGACCAAATTCCAAAAATATTATTAGCTTCATTGAAAAATCTTGAGGTTCCCCATGCGCTTTCCATTGCTGCTTGAGATAAAGCTAGGCTGATTGGGTGAGGTTTTATGGCGGTTAGTAACTCTTGATTATTTTTGGCTTTGTATGTTTTTCTAAGAGTTTCTAGATGTTCTGAATTTGGATTTTTTTCAATATCTTTTTTTGTTTCTTGATATTGCTTTTCTAGTCTTGAGAAAACTTTTCTTGTTGGCTCAAGAATTATGTCGTAAAAGCGCTGCTTTTTTTCTGATGTGGAAAGAATTTTCTTTGGCGAAACAACTTCCTCCTCATTTAATTTTTCATAATTTTGACTTGGTTTCGAATAAGATTTGGCGGTAATTATGGCAATTGCAGCCAGCAAAATTGTGATAGTAATTGCTACATCTCTCTTAGTAGTAAACTTAATAATGGGATTTCTACTCATAGGTTCGATGCAATTTAATCTCAGCGGTTGGAGCTTTGAAATTGATTGGAATTTTCTCAACTAAAACTGATTCTGGATCATCTATGCCAAAGGCAACTTCATTGGAAATTGCAATATGATCGATCAGATAATATGACCTAATGACAAATCTTTGGTAAAAAGGTAAATAGTAATAGTTTGAAATGAATTTATTTAAAAACACGAAGCGAGTATCTCCAAAAACATTATGGTGCTTTTTATATTCAGAGTGATTGATGATGTTAATTTCACCATTTTTAACCAAATCTTCTAAAATTTGATTAAAAAATAATTGAATTCTCGGTTCCACTCTAAAGCCCAGTTTAAAGTCAATTCTAACGGCGTCATTATGAGTTAACACATTTACTTTGTAGTCATAGCGATAAGGCTCATCGACAATGTCAATGTGAATTAACCAATACATGTCAGCTCTTTTTGGCCTTCTTTCAAGTAAGGAATATCGAATTTTGGTTTCAATTTCTTCAGAATTGTCAGATGAAGTCATGTAAACCAAGTGGGTAGAAATTTTTGGAATTGTAACATCGTTACTTAAATCCATCAATAAAGGCAGAACTTCGTTAAAAGGAGTGAATTTTGTGTGCCTTCTTTTGAATATTTTGGCTTGATACCAAACCCACATTATGAAAAACAAAATTGCAGCAATAAGTAGGATAATCCAACCACCATGGATGAATTTTGCAAGATTGGCAATTAAAAATGCTCCTTCAATTGTAAGATAGAAAGCGAAGAATGGGTAAATAATTAATTTTGAAGCTTTTTTGGTGAAAGTTAAATAGGCGGCAAATAGGAAGGTTGTGCAAATCATCGTAGTTACAACTGCCAGGCCATAAGCCGCTTCCATATTAGCAGATTCTCCGAAATATAAAGTAACGCCAATACAGCCAAAGCATAAGAACCAATTAACCATAGGCATAAAAATTTGCCCCTGTTTATTTGTGGGATATTGAGTGCGAATTTTAGGCCATAAATTCTGCCTTGTAGCCTCGTTTATTAAGCTAAATGAGCCACTAATTAAGGCTTGGCTGGCAATAACTGCCGCTGCAGTTGCAATTAGAATGCTTGGAAGTAAGAACCATGAAGGAAGCATTTCGTAAAATGGGTTTATATCTCTGCTTAAAACCTTTCCACTGTGGTTTAGAAGCCAAGCTCCTTGTCCGAAATAATTCAGGAGTAGGGCGGTTTTGGCAAATGCCCAACCTCTGCGAATGCTTTTTCGATCGCAATGACCAAGGTCTGAATATAAGGCTTCAGCTCCAGTTGTACAAAGAAAGACTGCGCCTAATAGCCAAAATGCTCCAGGATAATAAGCCAGGAATTCATAGGCGTAATAAGGATTTATGGCATCTAGAATGTGTAATTCTTGGGTTAGGTTATAAAATCCAAAACCGCCAATCATTGTGAACCACAACAGCATTATTGGGCCAAATAAAAAGCCCACGAAGTCGGTTCCTAATCTTTGAATTGAAAATAGACCTAGTAAAATTAAGACTACAATTGGCAAGGTTTTAATGTTGGGATATATGGCTTGTAAACCTTCCACGGCCGAGGAAACTGAAATTGCCGGCGTTATCAATCCTTCCGACAAAAGCATTGCTCCACCAACCATGGCAAAGAAAACTAGCCACCAATTTTTACCTTTTTTAATAATTGAATAAAGCGCCAACATTCCGCCTTGACCTTTTCTGTCGGCCCGCAAAACAATTACGATATATTTTAAAGAAGTCTGTAAGGTGAGAGTCCAGAAGATGCAAGAAAGACTTCCCAAGATAAGGAATTCGTCAATTACTTTATTAGCAATAATGGCCTTCATCACATATAGTGGTGAAGTTCCAATATCGCCATAAACGATTCCAAGAGCAATTATTGCGCCGCCTATAGACGCTTTTTTGAAAGAGAATAACCTGCTGAGCTTCATAACTAACTAAATTTCGTAAACTAAAACTCCGCCCACAACGGTTTTAACTGCTTTTCCTTTGGTTTTTGTATTCACAAAAGGAGAGTTTTTAGATTTACTGTGAAATTTTTCTGGGTCAATATTCCAATCACAATCAAGATCAATAATTGTTAAATCTGCCCTTGCGCCTTTTTTAATTCTTCCACCATCAAAATGGATTATATCGGCAGGTTTGTAAGTCATTAAACCTAGAAGTTGAACTAAAGGCAAAGTTCCGTTGTGATAAAGTGCCAAAGAAAGAGGCAACATAGTTTCAACGCCAACAATTCCAAAAGCTGCTTCTTCTAAAGGTTTGTTTTTTGAAGCTTTGTCGTGAGGTGCATGGTCGGTTGCAATGGCGTCAATTGTGCCATCTTTCATTCCTTCAATTAAAGCCAAACGATCTTCTTCACTGCGAAGTGGAGGGTTCATTTTGGCATTAGATCCAAATTCTAAAACAGCTCTGTCATTTAATGAAAAATGATGAGGGGAAACTTCAATTGTAGCGTGCAATCCTTTAGCTTTAGCTCTTTTAATGGCTTCTAAAGATTCTTTAGTTGAACAGTGAAGCAAGTGATAATGGCCACCAACAGCTTCTAAAATTGCCAAATCACGCTCAACCATAATAGATTCAGAAATATTGTGAATTCCTCGAACTCCAAGCTCAATTGAAACTTCACCTTCGTTAATTGCACCTTTATTGGTGATATTTAAATCTTCAGCATGTTGAGAAACCGGAACATTTAAATTTTTAGCATATTCCATTGCTCTTCTCATAACATTAGCGTTCATTACTGGAAGGCCATCATCGGTGAATCCAACTGCGCCAGCTTCTTTTAAACTGTGCATATCGGAAAGTTCTTCGCCTTTCATATTTTTAGTAATTGCCGCGTAAGTTCTAACATTGCAAAAAGCTGTTTCTTCAGATTTTAAACGCAAATAATCAAGCGACATTACGGAATCTAGAACAGGATTTGTGTTAGGTTGACAAACAACAGTTGTAATTCCCCCTGCAACTGCAGACTTACTGCCACTGCTTAAATCTTCTTTTTGAGTTTGTCCGGGCTCTCTAAAGTGAACTTGAATATCAATTAGTCCTGGGCAAAGAATATTTCCTTCGCAATCAATTATTTGAGCATCTTTTGGCGGAGTTCCAGAGAATATATTTTCTCCAAAATCAGCAATTTTGTTGCCAATTACCAACAATTCTCCTTTTTTATCAAAATTAGTTTCAGGATCAATTATACGAGCATTAATGAATGCAATTTTATGATCTGGGCTGACTGGATTTTTGTAAGGAAGTGAGAAATTTGTCATTTATTTAGATAATTTAAGATGTTTACGAGCAATTACGATAACTCCGAGTAATATTAAAGGCAGGGATAGTAGTTGACCCGCAGTTAGATAGTCAAACAATAATCCGATTTGAGCATCCGGCTCTCTGAATTGTTCAACAAAAATTCGACCCAAGCCGTAAAAAATTAAAAATAAAGCTGATAAAATTCCGGGCTTGTCTTTGATTTTAGTGAATTTTGTTAGAGAAAATAAAATTATGAAAATTAAAAGACCTTCCAAAAAGGCTTCATAAAGCTGGCTTGGGTGACGAGGAAGGTTTCCGGCATTTGGAAAAATTATCCCAAAATTAGAACCAGTTACTCTACCATAAAGTTCCATATTGATGAAATTAGAAATTCTGCCAAAAAACAGACCAATTGGCGCAGCAATTGCCAAAACATCAGTTAATTCTAGAAAATTTATTTTATGTTTTTTACAGAATAAGAACATGGAAATTATTGAGCCAAAAAGCCCGCCATGGAATGACATTCCGCCTTGCCAAACCGCTAAAATTTGCAGCGGGTTTTCTAGGTAAAATCCAAAATTATAGAATAAGACATAACCTAATCTGCCGCCGATAATAATTCCCATAACCGCCCAAAATAGCCAATCATCAAAAGCCTCTTTACTCATTAGGGGCTTTTTCTTGTTGAAATATTTAAGCAAAAACCAAGTGAATAATATTCCTGCAATGTAAGCCAAAGAATACCAGCGAATGGCAATTGGACCTAGAGAAACCAAGATTGGATCAATATTTGGTAATATAATTGGGAAATCTATCATAAGTTTTATATTTATCTTCCTCGATATTCTGGAACATTTTGATCTTTAACCCAAGCATCTTCTGGTGGTTTTCCGGTTTGATAGAAGATATCAATTGGAATTCCTCCGCGTGGATACCAATAGCCACCAATTCTGAGCCATTTTGGTTTTAATAATTCCACTAAATCTTTAGCAATTCTAATGGTGCAATCTTCGTGAAAAGCGCCGTGATTGCGATAAGCGAAGAAATACATCTTTAAAGATTTGCTTTCAACAATGTGATCACCCGGAATGTAGTCAATTACTAAATGAGCAAAATCGGGCTGGCCGGTTATTGGACAAATTGATGTAAATTCGGGGCAGGTGAGGGTGATAACAAAATTGGTGTTTTTATGAGGATTTGGAACTTTATCAAGAATTTTTAGATCTGGATTTGAATATTGATAATGGGATTTTTCACCTAATTTGTTAGACATTTTAATAGTAATTTTATTTGCTAAAATTTATGATCGCGAACTTAAATGTAATAATATTTGCGAATGTTAAAGAAAGTTTTTATTTTTCCAATCAGAATCTATCAATTATTTATTTCTCCATTAATTGGCGGACATAGATCTTGCCGATTTACTCCAACTTGTTCCAGTTATGCTATTGATTCAATTAATGAATTTGGCGTAATTAAGGGAATATTTCGCGGATTTTTAAGAATTTTAAGATGTAACCCTTGGGGTGGAAGTGGCTTTGACCCTGTTGATAATAAGCTGAAAAAACAATAAAATGCATTATATTATTTTAACTTTAATTGCTGTTTTTAATTTTGACCTTACAGGTTTGGTGAAGGCCGATGCTGTTGCTAAAAATACTCAATTTCAATTTGACAATTTATCCGTTCTAGAAAAATCAAAAGAAAGTCAAAAACCTTTAGAAGGTTCTTCTGCGGAAGAAAGTTTTTTTGGTCAAGACACATCTAATGACAGTAAAAATTTTGAAGGTGATTTAATTGAACAATTAAGAAAAGAGGAAGAAGTTCGTCAGGAAGCTTTGAAGCCAGATTTAGAGTCTTTGGGTTTGGATGAATTGGACGAAATTGACAAAAAAATTCTCAAGGAAAAAACTGTCAATAAAGTAAAAAAAGAAGATAAATTACCCGATATAAAACTTCCAGAAATTGTGGTTAAAAAGAATTTTAATGTTGTTTCTGAAACAAAATCCCTAACTCAAGCTTTGGAAGAAGCTCCAAAAAAGCTTCCAGAAGTTAAAAAAATTGAGGAAAAAAAATCAGCTCCAAAAATAATTGTTAAGAATCAGGTTGATAATTCAATTAAGAAGCTGTCTTCAGTGGAAACCCCAAAAGTTGCTGCAGATAAAAAAGAAGAAGCTAAACAAGATAAAGTTGAAGCCAAAGAGCAGAAAATTGCTGCTAAATTAAAAGAAAAACAGCGTTTGCGCAGAAAGAAAATTGAAGAATTACGTAAACAATATATTGAATATGAATATGATGAAAATTCTTATGAAGGAGTCGATGATTACGGCTTTATCAGTAAAATAGTTCCGAAAGAGAAAGTTTCTTCACGATTTATTGGAAACAAGGTTCCTCCACCAATTTTGAGTCGTTTTCGTGGTCAGCAAAACAGACACCATCCCTTTGTTATGAATTATGCTGAAAAGGCAAAATTTGTTTTTCAAGCGATTGCAGAGAATCGAATTGCAGATTTTAACTCTATGTATTCTTTACTTCAAAAACCAAATATAAAGAATTCTCAAGGCGATACTTTGCTGACTTTTGCAGTTTTGATGCAAAAATATGACGCCATTTCAAGTATTTTATCTAAGGGAGCTAATCCTGATTTGACTAATGGATTTGGGTATAGTCCTTTAAATATTGCAATTGAAATGAATGATTTTAGATCTGCAAAATTATTGGTAGATATGGGTGCTAATATTAATTTGACCGACTCTCTTAAAAGAACCTATCTTATGCAATCTTCAAGAATGGGTGCGTTGTTGATTGTGGATTTATTAATTAGAAAAGGAGTTGATATAGATGCGTTCGACACCAATGGCTTAACCGCTCTTTCTGTTGCTTATAAAAATAATCAGGAAATTGTCGCAAAATATTTGTTGAAACATCGCGCCAAAAGCTATTCTAATAAAAGTTATAGAAACGAAGGAACTCCAATGGTTGACGAATTATTTAATAAATGGCGCTGATTAGCAGCTATATTTTGTTAATTTTACTAGCAGCTTAAATAAACATTTTATTTTCCAATAAGTGTTTTATGCTTTTACTTCATATGTGCGCATTTTTCCGCGCGACGCTTCATTTTAAAACACTGGAAATTGAGTTTTTTATTTAAAAAAAAATACACTAAAAACACGCTCCAAAGTAAAGGGTTATCTAGGTTTAAAAAAGCCTTTTTCTTCTGCATATTCTCCTCTTTCCTTATTGCCTCGGCTCTTTTCTCTGAAAAAATTAAAGCCCAAATAGACAATATCATTATTGAAGATAATGATGGAATCATCGGAATTACATCTTTAATGAATGCTGTTGTGAATGAAGATTTAAGAGCGGTTGAATTCTTTTCTCGCTACGGCAGCGAAGTTATTGATCAGCAAAATATTGGTGGAGCTGCTGCTCTACATTTGGCTGCTAGAGGAAATAATATACAAATTGCTAAAAATTTAATTAAAGGCGGCGCCAATGTTAACATTTCTGATAATGAAGGTTGGACTCCACTAATGAGAGCCGCTTTATCAAATAATTCAGATTTAATTAAAATTCTGCTTAAAAAATCTGCCGATCCGAGAAAAATGAATTCAATGGGCGAAACTGCAATTATTCACTCATCTTCTGCAGAATGTTTAAGCTGCTTAAATGAGATTTTTTCTAGTTATGATTTTATAAATAAGTTAAATAAAAAAGATTTAAGAGACCAAATTAAGCGGGCCTTGACTATTTCTGAAAATAAAAATAACGAAGAGGTTAAAAATTTTTTAAACCAATATCTAGCTAGAATTAATAAAGTTCAAACTCAGAATTCCTATAAATTAATTCAACCAGAATCTCCAAAAGATTTTAAATCAGAATCTTTGCCGATTGATAAAGATTTAAAAAAAGAAAATGAAGTCTTAATTGTAAGGTCGTTAAATGTTAAAGATTTAGAAGAAGCTAATAATTCCATATCTGAAATATATGACGCTGTTGGCACAAAAAATGTGGCCATTAAGTATGTTTTTTTGGGTAGAAGCAGAAAATTTGTTGAAAATCAGGTAAAGTTTGTTGAAGAAAATCTTAAGAAGGAGGCACCAAAGAATGATTCTGAAGATAAATTGCCGTTTAAAAAAAGCAGATCATCGAGCAAAACTTTAAAAAAATATATTTTTAAAGGACAAAAGAAGCCTTTTGTTCCGTTTAAAGTAAAAAATCCTAATGATAAATTCGACAAAAAAATTGTTGAGGAAGTTAATGAAATAAAATCATCTTCAGATCTTATTGAAATTAAACCCATGAAAGGAAGGGGAGTTGTTAGAAAAAATGTTAAATATAATTTTGGCGGTAGCAGCAAACCATCACCATTAAAATAATTCATCAATTCTTATCTGAATTTAGATCTTTAACACTAATTTTTACCACAAGAAAAATTAAATAAATACATTACATGACAGAAGAAATTACAAAAACTCTAGGACAAACTAGCTATAAAAATTCTAAGCAGAAAAAGAAAATACAAGCCAAGAAAGATGCTGGAGTAAAGAAGGTTAAAGCCAAGGATGGCCAGCTTAAAGTTAAAATTAAAAATTTAGGAAAAGAGCTTGAAAGAATTGCCAAGATTGAATCTGGATCTGAGAATAAAAAAGTTCAAAGCGAGAAAAAAGTCATAGAAGAAAAACTGGTTAAATTGAAAATTGCCAATAGCAAATTGCAAAAAGAAAAACCTGCCTTAAAAAAAGAAAAACCAGTCACATAAAATTCCGCCTTTCTTCCAATTAATTCCTATTACAAAGCACCTTGGACAGTATATTTCTTTAAAAAAACGATTTATTATTTAGGTTAAATCAGGAATATATTTTCAACCGCTTTGGAAATTGAGTGTAAAATAATAAACTTATATAAGTTGTAAATAATGAAGATAGCAATAATAGGATCGGGAATATCAGGATTGTCTTGCGCTTGGTTGCTTAATAAAAAACATGAGATCACCTTGTTTGAGAAAAATAACTATTTGGGAGGTCATTCTAATACAGCGTCTATTAATTATAATGGTAAGAAAATAGCTGTTGATACTGGTTTTATTGTTTTCAATTACAGAACTTACCCAAATTTAAAGGATTTTTTTGAGTTACTCAGGGTTAAAGTTTCCAAAAGTAATATGTCTTTTGGAATTAAAGATCTAGATAATGGTTTTGAATATAGTGGCAATAATTTAGCTGGTCTTTTTGCTCAGAAAAAGAATTTCTTTAATTTTAAGTTCTTAAAAATGCTTAAGGATATTGTTAAATTTAATAAAAATGCAATTAAACTTATTGAAAGTGGTGGTGATATAAAAGATAAAACTTTGAATGAATTTGTTGATGAATTAAAGCTTGGTGAATATTTCAAAAATTATTATCTTTTTCCAATGGCTGGTGCTATTTGGAGTTGTCCACTAGAATTGATCAAAGGCTATCCTGTCAAAACTTTTCTGCATTTTTTTTACAATCATGGTCTTTTAACTGTCACAAATCAGCCTCAATGGTACACGGTTGATGGCGGATCAAAAGAATATGTTAAAAAGGTAAGTGAAAGCTTTAATGATAAAATTAAGCTAGGATGTAATATTGTCAAATCGGAAAAATACGGAGAGAAAATTATCTTAACTGACGATAAGAATAAGAATTATGAATTTGATCATGTAATTTTTGCTTCTCACGCAGATCAAACCTATAAAATAATTTCTGATAAAACAAAAGATGAAGAAGAGATTTTATCAAAAGTAAAATATAGCAAAAATATTGCTGTGTTGCACAAAGATGAAAATCAGATGCCAAAAAATAAAAAAGCTTGGGCGAGTTGGATTTATCTATCTAAGCAAAAAGAAAATAAGGTTTCTCTTAGTTACTGGATGAATAATTTACAAAATATAGATCATTCACACCCCTTATTTGTTACTTTGAATCCAATTGAAAAAATTAATAAAAATGATGTTTTTGGTGAATATGAGTATGAACATCCAATTTTTGATAGTGATGCTGTTAATTCTCAAGAAAATTTAGATACAATACAAGGCCAGAGGAATATCTGGTTTTGTGGCGCCTGGACAAAATATGGCTTTCATGAGGATGGTTTAAATTCGGCAATTAATGTTGCCCAGAAATTTGGAATAGAGGCTCCATGGAAAAAATGATAAAAAAGCCTTTATTAATCAAGGGCGATATTATGCATCACAGATTCTTTCCTAAAAAAAATCATTTTGACTATAAGAGCACATATATTTCTTTTCCTATATCCCAAATAGAACATCTTGAAAAATCCTTATTTTCACTCAATAAGTTCAATTTATTTGGATTCTATAATTCTGATTATGGCAATAAAGACGCGGGAGATATTAGGAGTTGGATTGATCAAATTCTAAAAGAAAATAACATTGAAAATATAAAGGAAATTGTTTTATTCACACATCCAAGAGTTTTTGGATATTCCTTTAATCCTGTCAGCTTTTGGCTATGTTTTGATAACAAAAATCAATTAATTGCAGTCCTGAGTGAAGTTAACAATACCTGTGGACAAAAACATAATTACCTTTGCTATAAAGATGGATTAAAACCAATAGAATCAAGTGATTGGATTGAAACAAAAAAAGAATTTTACGTTTCCCCTTTTATGAAAATTGAAGGAAAATATAAATTCCGCTTTGAATATAAAGAGGATAGTATGAGCTTTTATATTAACTATTTAGTTAAGGATAGGCTGAAACTGAGCACTTTACTGAAATGCAATTTTCAAGAATTTAGCAGCAAGAACCTATTAATGAGCTTCTTAAAGATGCCATTCTTTACTTTTAAAACAGTAATATTAATTCACTATCAAGCTATAAAACTATACTTAAAATCTATCAAATATTACAAATGTCCTAAGGCTCCAACAAAAAATATAACTACCCCAAAGAATGAAAAATAAAATTTTTAAGCAATTAGAGAAGGCTAAACATGGGTACTTAATTATAAATACCCCATGTGGCAACGAAATAGATATTGGTGAGAAAAATAGCAATATTAAAGCAGATATCAAAATTAATGATTGGGCGCTGCTTGATTTAGTCTTATTAAAAGGAGATATTGGTTTTGGGGAAGGTTATATAAAAGGTCTTTTTACCACCAGCAATATAGCTGACCTGCTTTTATTTATCTCTTTAAATCAAAAAGAATTAGAGCCTTTATTTCATAGTAATATTTTATATTCAACTTTTTTTGGGATTAAGAATCTATTTAAAAAGAACAGTATTAAGGGAAGTAAAAAAAATATCGAGTATCATTATGATTTAGGAAATGATTTTTACTCAACATGGCTTGATGATTCAATGAGTTATTCATCGGGAATATTTCGCAAAGATGATGGCTTGTTAAAGTCTCAAAGCAATAAATATCAAAGAATTTTAGAACAAATTAATCAAAATGGATCAGACATTCTAGAAATAGGATGCGGCTGGGGTGGTTTCATTAATGAGGCTCATAACAAGGGTTACAATGTAAGGGGACTAACCTTGTCAAAGGAACAGAAGGTATATAGCGAACAATTGATAAAAGATAACAAATTAAACGCCCATATTGCTTTACAAGATTACAGGATGGAGCAGGGCAAGTTTGACAATATAGTATCAATTGAAATGTTTGAGGCGGTCGGCAAGAAATATTGGGATG
>JBLHVR010000013.1:0-29243 GCA_047628655.1 Lentimonas sp. | reverse complement strand
GACTCAGTCTCATTGATTAGAAAAGCTAGAATTTCCGCCAAAACTCTTGGGATCTGCTTTCATGTTGGTTCTCAGTGTATGGAGCCTTCTCAATATCGTGGCGCAATTGATATTGTGAAAGAGGTGGTTAAAAATGCCGGAGTTCAACTTGATATTCTGGATATTGGTGGTGGATTTCCGTCTTCATATCCTAGCCTCACTCCTCCTCCACTGAAAAATTACATCGAAGAAATTAATGATTCATTAAAGACTTTAGACTTTAAACACCCTTGTCAAATTTGGTGCGAACCAGGAAGGGCTTTGGTTGCTGAATCTGGATCTTTAGTTGTTCGTGTGGAAGCGAGAAAAAATCAAATGCTTTACATTAATGATGGAACCTATGGCGCGTTATTCGACGCTGGAAGTCTTGGTTTTATTTATCCTGCTAAAATTATTCGATTAGGTAATAAGCCGGTTTCTGGAAATTTAATCGATTTTGGTTTTTATGGTCCAACTTGTGACAGCATAGACGTTATGAGGGGGCCTTTTTATCTTCCGGAAGATATTTGCGAAGGAGATTACATCGAAATTGGAGGTTTGGGGGCTTATTCAAAAAGTATTAGGACTAAATTTAATGGTTTTGATGATTTTCTTGAAATTGAAACGAATGATTCTCCCTTGATTTCAATGTATGATGAAAATAGAGAATCTCTCTTAGATCAACAATCTTCAAAATTTTAGAAAAATGACTAATATTCTTATAATCGGTGCAGGCGCCGCAGGCTCTGTCGTTGCTCAAAAATGTTCGATGAATCGTGATGTTTTTACAAAAATTCATCTTGCTAGCAGAACCATTTCTAAGTGCCAAGAAATTCAGAAGCAATGTAAATCTGAAATTTCCATATCACAAATTGATGCTGATATTGTGCCAGATTTAGTGGTGTTAATTAATCAAGAGAAACCAGATTTGGTAATTAACATGGCCTTGCCATACCAAGATTTAACCATTATGGATGCATGTCTTGAAACTGGTGTAAATTACATCGATACCGCCAATTATGAACCAAAAGATGAGGCCAAGTTTCACTATGGTTGGCAATGGGCTTACCAAGATCGTTTCCGTGAGAAAGGTTTGTTTGCTCTTTTGGGGTGCGGATTTGACCCAGGAGTTACTAATGTTTTTTGTGCTTACGCGGCGAAAAATATCTTTGATGAAATTCACCATATTGACATTATTGATTGTAATGATGGAGATCATGGCAAATCTTTCGCCACTAATTTTAACACAGAAATTAACATTCGCGAAGTTACCCAAAAAGGTAAATATTGGGAAAATGGTCAATGGGTGGAAATTGATGCTTTAAGCATTAATCAAGAAATTGATTTTCCTGAAGTTGGAAAAAGAAAAGGCTATTTAATTTATCATGAAGAGCTGGAATCATTAGCTAAAAATATTAAAGGCTTAAAATCGATCAAATTTTGGATGACTTTCAGCGATAATTATATCAAGCATTTAGATGTTTTGCAGAGCGTTGGAATGACAAGAATTGATCCAATTAAATATCAAGGAATGGATATTATTCCATTGCAATTTCTAGCTGCACTTCTTCCGGCTCCATCATCATTGGCTGAAGGCTACACTGGTAAAACTTCCATTGGCTGTATTATTGAAGGAATTAAAGATGGAAAAGCTAAAAAAGTTCTGATTTATAATGTTTGCGATCATGCTAGCACTAATAATGAAGTAAAAGCTCAAGCTGTTTCTTACACAACTGGAGTTCCGGCGGCAACTGCTGCAATTATGGTTGCGCAGAACAAGTGGAATGGAAAAGGTGTTTTTAATATTGAAGAGATGAATCCGGATCCATTTTTAGAAGAGCTTGCGCGACAAGGTTTGACTTGGAATATTAAGGAGTTGTAAGTTATTTTTGTCTAAACTTTTTATTTGCAAATAATAAACCAAAATATGATAACCACTCTATCTAAAATTAGCACTCCTGCTTATGTTGCCGACATTTGTAAATTAAAACAAAACCTCGTAACTGTTTCTAAGCTAAAAGAAACCACTAATTGCAAAGTAATTTTTGCCTTAAAAGCTTGCTCACAATTCAGCTTATTTGGCGTGATGAGAGATTATTTTGATGGTACCACGGCCAGTGGAATTTATGAGGCTCGTTTAGGATTCGAAGAATTTGGAAAAGAAGTCCACAGTTACAGCCCAGCTTACAGCGAAGAGGAAATTAAGCAGCTTACCAAAATTAGCAATCACATCTATTTTAATTCTATTTCTCAGCTTAATAAATATTACGATTTAGTTAAAAAGTTAAATCCAGAAATTATAATTGGACTTCGGGTTAATGCTGGAATTTCATTGGTTAAAAATAATGAAATGTACGATCCATCATCGCCTTGTTCTCGCTTTGGAACTGATGCCAAATTAATCGATGAGGAGGTTTTACAGAAAATTGATTTGCTGCATTTTCACAATCTATGCGAGAATTTAGATGGTGATTCGGTAAAATTAATTAATCACATTTGCAAAAATTATGACCATCTTTTGCACCAAGTAAAATATGTTAATTTGGGCGGTGGACATTACATAAATCACAAAGATTACAATTTGGAAAATCTTATTAGCGCTGTTAATAATCTGCAAAAAGAATTTGATGTGCAGGCAATTTTAGAACCGGGTGGAGCAATTGCTTATGAAGCTGGATATTTAGTTGCCAGCGTCTTGGATGTTATTGAAAATGAAAAAAATATTGCCATTTTAGATACTTCTGCAACTTGCCATATGCCAGATGTTTTGGAGGTTCCATATCGCCCAAACGTTATTGATTCTGGCGAGGAAGGAGAGTTTAAGAATAATTATTTACTAGCTGGAAAAACTTGCTTAACGGGTGATAATATTGGAAATTACAGCTTTAAAAATCCTTTAAAAGTGGGTGATAAAATCATTTTTACTGATATGCTGCAATATGCTAATGTTAAAAATAGCACTTTTAATGGCACTCCACTTCCAGATATTGGAATTTTAAATGAAGATGGAACTTACAAATTGGTCAAAAAATTTGGCTATGAAGATTTCAAAAATCGCCTTTCTTAAGAATTTAAAATTACACCACAATGATTAAAAAATTATTCATATTAATTCTTGTCGTAAATTCCTGTTCTTCAGTTCAAAAATATAAATCAGAAATTGATCAAGATCAAAAAGTTAAATCTTCCATTCATCCAACTATCGAAGAGCATGTTTCAAATGAAATAAGTCGAATTAGATCAAAAACCTCTGCTAATCCAAATTTGTTATATTTCTTGGAAAAGTTCGACAAAATATCTTCGACTTTTAATGCGAAAGGTGGTGTGGGGATAAATAAAGATGATGTTGGCCAAATGATTAAAAATATTGATCGACTCATTAATAAAGAAAAAATTAGTGAGCCGGTATTATATATTATCAGACCAACTCTTTTGATGGTAAAAAATAAAGATGAAAAATCAGCTGATCGTAAAAGGGTAATGAACAAGCTTATCTTAAAAGATTTATCTGTTTTTGTTGATAAGGAGCCCAGTTATTCATTTACTTATATGTACAGAGCTAAATTGTTTATGTTTCAAAAACAATTCGGTCTAGCTTTGCAAGACATTAATAAAGCCATAGAGATTGATGATCTGAGTGCAAAGTCCTATCAAACCAGAGCGATGATAAATATTGTGCAAAATAATATTTTGCAGGCAGCACAAGATTATCATCATTACTTTTTTATTAATGGTAAGCTTAGTTATCAGCTAGATAACCCAGAAAATTATAATAAATTTCATCCACATTTCTTTTTGGCTTTTCCTTCGATTGACTTGCAAAGTAAATATTTTCAGGCTGTTGTTACAGAATATCCTGATTATTATGAGTCATACAGCAATCTGGCTATGTGGCAAGTTATCAAAAATAAGAATCCTCAGGCCTTACATAATTTAGATAAATCAATTGCTCTTAATAAAAAATATTATCGTAATTATGATTTAAAATCCTCTATTTTTCTAAAACAAAAAAATTATTTGGCAGCGGTTGAGAATGGTAAAAAATTCTTAAAATATAGTAAAACTAAATTGAAAAAATCAGAAGCCTATCTAGTTATTGCAAGATCTTACGGTAAAATGGGCAAGGGAAAATTGGCGTTAGAAAATTTTAAAAAGGCCGAAAAATTAAATAGTAATAATCATAAAATACTTTATCACAGGGCTGAATTCTTATCTAAACATAAAAAATATGCTCCTGCGATACAGGAATATTCGCGAGCAATTCATTTGAAAGGCAACCACCAAGCGTCATTTGCGGGAAGATCTATTGTATATATGAAGATTGGAGAACATCAAATGGCTTTATATGATGTTAATAAGGCGATAAAAATTAATGATAAAAGTTCCCTTATTTTTATGCAAAGAGCGGTTATAAATTTCCAAATTGGCAATATATTGGAAGGTAAAAAAGATATACAAAAAGTTAAGAAAATATGTAAAAAATGCATTACCAAACATATGCAAGATAGCGTAAAAAGAAGATTTAATGTTGATATTTAGCTATGAATAAATTTTTCTGTCCCACTCATTTTATTGTTTTTAGTGTGCTGTTTTTATTTTCCTGCACAACGACTAAGCCAGTAAAATTATCTCCCGAAGTTCTTATTCAGAAAGGTCATACTGGTATGATAAATTCTATCTCTCCTGCGCAAAACCAAGACTTATTTCTTACTACTTCTCGCGATAATAGCTTTAAAATATGGGACAAAGATTTAAGGCTTATTAAGAGTGTTGCTGTGGGTTTCGCCATCAAGCGTGCTGAATTTTTTGATCAAGACCAGAAGATCTTTGTCGTTGGTAATTATGGAAAATGGCGAACTTATGACTTTGATGGTAATATAATTCAAGATTTTCCGGGTTCGATAAAATTTGGAGTTTTATGTTCTGCAGCAATATCTCCAGATGGAAGATCGGTTCTAACTTCCGATTATCGTGCAGGATTATATTTAGTTACTGGTGACAAATTTCAAATTATAAATAAACCTACAAGCGGAGAAAATAAAGTTAGTACGGCTATTTTTGCTATTGATGGCAAATCATTTTTTGCTTTCCATCGAGGTTTAAAATCTGTGCAAAGATTTGATTTGGAGGGAAAGTTATTATCGGAAAAGAAGGTTCCCAACAGGATTTCTAAAATGCTGCGTCATAAATCTGGAAAAATCATAATGATGGGTTATCAACAGCGTTATTATCGCGATAAAAGAAAAAACCCTCAGCTCACCAGTCTTATTTGGAATCATGAAAAACAAACTTATCATAAGTTTTCTTCCAAATCACTAAGTAGAGCTTATTTTAACAGTGATTCTAGTAAGATAATTATGTTGGAAGCTGGCACTAGTAATATATTAATTGCTGACGAAAATGGTAAAGTAATATCAAAATTTAAGGCTAAAAATAAATATTACAAACCAATCCAAATGGTTGTTTCTTCAGAAAATACAATTATCACCATTGGTAATTTTGTTATGTCTCTTTGGGATTTTAAGGGTAATTTGATTAAGGTAAAAGAAGAAGATTTAGGCATTAAAGCCATTAGCATTGATAGAAATAATCATAATGTTGCTGCTGTTTATAATAAAAATATCAGGATATTAAATTTTGAAAAAAGGTTGAGTAGAATTCTTTCTTCCAATCAAGCGCAATATTCGGTGAGTTTTTCTCCTGATGGAAAATTAATTGCTAGTGGCGGAAAGAATTTGCACATATGGGATAGTTTATCTGGGCAATTAAAGTATAAATTAGCGGGCCATAAATATAACATTAATGGTATATCATTTTCTAGCGATGGTAAATTAATTTTTACATCTGGTGGTGATGGTTATTTAAATAGATATTCATTAAATAGTAAAAATAAATTTCGTTTGGATAAGAGATTAAAAGTTAGTAAATATCGTGGTGAATCGGTTGCGGTTCATCCTTTTAAGAAAATAGTTTCTATTGCTAATGGCAACTTAGCGAAAAAAGGGAAAGTAAAAACCTATGATTTTGAGGGTAATAAATTGTGGGAATTCAAAGCTGGATATCCCATTTCAATATCTTTTAGCCCTAATGGAAAATATCTGGCCATTTTAAGAGCTTATAATGATGAAAATATCGTGATTCTAAATAGTTTAAATGGTGAGATTATCAATAAACTCAGTGGCGTAAGAAATATTAATGTTGGTAAAATCAAATTTTCTCCAAGTGGTAATTATTTGGTCTCTAGTGTTGGAAATATCGCTTTAATATGGAAAGTAAATGGCTGGAAGGTAATTCGAATTTTAAAAAAACATACTGATGATTTACGCAGTTTTGATTTTCTTTACAATAAGGATGATACCTTAATTACTGGGTCAAGCGATGCGACAATTGGTGTGTGGAATTTAAATAATAATAATTCGGCCAGAATGTTATTTTCTGATAAAAAGTGGATAATTTATAACAAAAATGGCTATTTTTATACTGGAAATGGTGATTCTGAGGATCTATCGGAGAATTTTAAGAAAACCTTATGCTCAGAAAAATCTGAGAATTTATCTTATTTTAACCGTCCAGATATAATTTTTGGCAAGCTGGATGTTATAAGTAAAGAGCAGATATTGCGGTTGAAAGATTTGTACAAAAATACTCCCGATTATTCTTTGATTTTTTCCAAAACTAGAAAAGAAATAGATAATTCCTGCTTAAACTTAAAAATATAATTAATATGAAATTTTTAAAACTGGTATTCTCAATTTTTATGTTAGTTCAAATTTCATCCTGTCTTTATATCAGCACGAAACAAAAAATTACCATTGATGAAAAAGTGGCATTAAAAGTTCAATTTGATTCACCTCAGTCAGCCAGAATCTTTTACAATAAAATTAAAATTCCTAATTTAGACAAATATCGTGGTGACCATATTGAAAAAACATCAATAATGATTCCATTTATAGCTTTTGTTCATCATCGAAATTTTCATAAAACTAGCTACTACAATGAAAAAATCATCAATGCTGATCGCAATGTTGATGGGGTAATAACTTTTAAAGAAGTCAAAAATTTCAAATCATCAATTTATTTAAAACCAAAAAGCAAAAATAAAGCTTCAAAATCAATAGATGATGATTTTAAATGTGTAAAATCTGGTAGCAATTGGACTTGTGAGTAGGTTTCTCTGGTGATTAATTTAAAAAAATAAGTCAAACTGCTCTTAAAAAAACTTAAAAACAAAAATTTGAAAAATCTTAATTTAAACCAAGTTCAAAAAGATGCTGTTGTGCATCAGGGCTCTCCATTGTTAATTTTGGCTGGAGCTGGAACCGGAAAAACTCGGGTTTTGACCGAGAGAATTATTTATTTAATTAATACTTATTTGGCGAATCCGCAGCAGATTTTGGCGGTGACTTTTACCAATAAAGCAGCCTCTGAGATGAAGTTTCGTATTTCTAACCAAATTGGCGAATTGGCGCATAATATTTGGATGGGAACTTTTCATGGAGTTGCGATGAAAATTTTGAAGCGACACCCAGAAACTGTAGGCCTAAAGGGAGATTTTACTATCCTAGATTCGGATGATTCTTTGCGTTTAATTAAGCAAATTACTACTGATTTTAATATCGATAATAAGGAATTTCCGGCCAAAAATTATCAACATCAAATTGAAAGGCTTAAGGATAAGGCACTTTTACCGACGGATTTTTCATCTAGCCCAGAAGTTGCTAATCATTTGCCAAAATTTTTGGCTGTTTACCAATCTTATCAAAGTCGCTTGATTGCTTTGAATTGTGCCGATTTTGGTGATTTATTGCTTTACAATTTAAAGATTTTTGAAAAATCTCCAGATATTTTGCAATATTACCAAAATAAATTTCAGCAAATTTTGGTTGATGAGTATCAAGATACTAACAAATGCCAATATCGCTGGCTATTAGCTTTGGCGGGAAATAATCCTAATATTTGTGCAGTTGGTGATGATGATCAGTCAATTTACAGTTGGCGTGGTGCTGAAATTGCCAATATTTTGCGTTTTGAGAAAGACTTTAAGCAGACCAGAATTATTCGTTTAGAGCAAAATTATCGCTCCAGCTCAAACATTTTAGACGCCGCTTCTCATCTGATTAAAAATAATCAACATCGTCACGGCAAAACTTTATGGACTGAGAAAAAAGACGATTCCAACGAAAAGGTTAAATTAACCAATTATGTTAGCGATCGAGCTGAAGCCGATGGAATTGCCAATAATATCTTCTCTTTAAAAGGAAGAGTTAATTTAAACCAGGTTGCAATTCTGGTTCGAGCTGGTTACCAAACCCGCTCTTTTGAGGAGGTTTTCATGTCTCAGGCCTTGCCTTATCGAATTATTGGTGGGCTGAAATTTTATGATCGCAGAGAAATTAAAGATGCCACTTCCTATTTAAGAATTGTTCAGAATTTATCTGATGATTTGGCGCTGGAAAGAATTATTAACTTGCCTAAAAGAGGCTTGGGAAAAGTTGGTTTGGATAAGCTTCGCACTCGCGCCCGAGACGAGAAATCTTCATTATTTATGGCAGTAAAAAGATCTGTTCTGGAAGGTTCATTGAAGGGAAAAATCAAGCAAAGCTTGTTGGAGCTGGTAGAAAATCTGGAAAAATGGCAAAATTTAATGAGTAATGTTTCGTTGACTGATTTAACGCAAGCGGTTTTAGAAGATTCTGGATATGTTAAAATGTGGCAAAATGAGAATACTCCTGACGCTAAAACTAGAGTAGAAAATTTAAATGAATTTATTGGCGGTTTAAGTGAATTTGAGAATTTGGCCCATTTTCTGGATCATATTAGCTTGGTTAGCGGCAATGACAAAATTGACCAAAGCCAAGAGGAAATGGTTAATATTATGACGGTTCACGGCGCTAAAGGATTGGAATTTGACTGTGTTTTTATTCCTGGTTTAGAAGAGGGAGTTTTCCCAAGTGGAAGAGCTGCCGCCGAGAAAAATGGTTTAGAAGAAGAGAGGCGGCTGCTTTATGTGGCAATTACTAGAGCGCGAAAATTGCTTTATTTAAGCTACGCACAAAGTCGTTTTGTTTTTGGGCAAATGCAATACAGCTTGCCATCGCCATTTTTAAGAGAATTGCCTGACGATATTGTTAATGAAAGCCAATCTTCCGGAGGAGATTATTATTTTAATGCCAAGCAAGAGAAAGATGGCAATGATGAAAAGAAAGGCGATGTGCTTTGGCAGCGAGTTTTTCATCAGAAATTTGGTTATGGTAAGGTTTTGGAAGTTGATGGCGATAAATTGAAGATTAAATTTGAGAAAGCTGGCACTAAAACCATCATCAAAGATTTTGTCACTTTTTAGAAAACATCGCAAAACCCTTAAAATGTAAGGATTTAAAGAAATTTTTTTATATTTTGGTGATTGATTATTCGAATCTCATATGTCAGATTAATGGCTTCATATTTAAATTAAATTTACCAAAATGATTGCAGATAACATTCTTGAAAGCTGGTTAATATTAGGAGTTTTATTGTTGCTTACAGAGGTTTTTTCATCAACAGTAGTTTTGCTTTTTGCTAGTCTTTCCGCACTTGTAGTAGGTGGATTCATCTATTTTGGAGTAATTTCTGAAGATAATTTTAATGCCCAATTGGTTACTTTTTTAGTCGCTTGTTTTGTTTGGGGAATTGCTCTTTGGATTCCAATTAAGAAATTAAGAAAAAATCTTTACAAAAAAAAATACAATGATGTGGTTGGTTCGGAAGCAATTTTGCAGGAAGATGCAACTTACGGAAAAAATTTTAAAGTTAAATGGTCAGGAGCTTTAATGGTGGCCAGAATTGATAAAAACTTTAAAGAATCTACCTTTAAGAGAGGTGATGTTGTTCAAATTACCGCCGTTAAAGGCACAAAATTAACTATTTCTCCTATTAATTAAATAAATCTAAATCATGGAATTTTACATCGCAGTCGCAGCAGTTTTTGCAATTTTAATATTTTTTGGAGTAAAAATTGTTCCTCAACAAGAAGCTTGGATTCTTGAGCTTTTCGGAAAATTTGACCACATAATGCAACCTGGGCTTAACTTCATCATTCCTTTTGTTCACAAAGTTGCCTACAGGCACTCTCTGAAAGAGCAGGCAATTGATGTTAATCAACAAACTGCAATTACCAAAGACAATGTAACTTTGAATATTGACGGTGTTTTGTACATGAAAATCATCGATCCTGTTGCCGCGTCATATGGTGCTAGCAACCCTCATTACGCATTGATTCAAATTGCTCAAACTAACATGCGTTCAGAAATTGGTAAAATTAGTTTGGATAAAACTTTTGAAGAAAGAGAAAGTTTGAATATTAACATTGTTAATTCCATTAACGAGGCTTCAAATTCTTGGGGAATTCAATGTATGAGATATGAAATTAAAGATATTGAGCCGCCAACTACAGTTTTGCAGGCCATGGAATTGCAAGTTGCAGCTGAAAGAAGAAAAAGAGCGGAAATTTTGGAATCGGAAGGGCAGAGACAATCTGCAATTAATATTGCAGAAGGTGACAAACAGCAAGTTGTTTTGTCTTCAGAAGGTGCGCTTACAGATCAAGTTAACAGAGCAAAAGGTGAGTCTGAAGCAATTTTGGCAGTAGCTCATGCAACTGCAGAGGGAATTAGAAAAGTGGCAGAAGCTCTTCAAAATAAAGGTGGTTCAGACGCTGCTTCACTTAGAGTTGCTGAAAAATATGTTGAGGCTTTTGAAAAGCTAGCCAAAACCAATAATACCATCTTGCTTCCAGCTGATGTTGGAAATGCAGGTAGCATGGTTGCTCAGGCATTAACAATTTTTGATTCATTAAAAGGTGATTCTAAAGCCCCAAATTCTCCTTGGGGAGTAAAAAAATAATGAGAAGTAAAATTCTCATTATTGCCGGTTCGGATTCTGGCGGTGGAGCTGGAATTCAGGCCGATATTAAAACCGCAACATCTCTTAAAACTTACTGCGCATCTGCAATTACTTGCTTAACGGCGCAGAACAGTCAAAAAGTTTCTGACATTTTCTATCCTCCAGCAGAATTTATTTCTAAGCAAATTGAAGTTGTTTTGAAAGATTTGGAAATTAATGCCATTAAAATTGGAATGCTGGGAAATGAGGAAATAATTTCGGCGGTTCTTTTGTTATTAAAAAACCAAGCTAAAAATATCCCTATTATTACCGATCCAGTAATGGTTGCAACCAGTGGTGATTCACTTTTAAAAGGTAATTCCATTGATTCTTTAAAAGAATTATTGGCCATTTCATATTTAACTACTCCAAACATTCCCGAAGCAGAAATTTTAGCTGGAATGAAAATTAGCAATTTAAAAGATGTTGAAATTGCTGCTCATAAAATTCAGGAAATTGGCGTTAAAAATGTTCTAATTAAAGGCGGGCATTTAAATTTGGGTAATAAAATTTCTAATTATTTACTCAAGGAGAATGGCCAAGAAAAAGTTTTTACCAATAAAAGATTAGATCTGGGAAAAATTCATGGAACTGGCTGCACATTGGCCAGTGCAATTAGTTGTTTTGTGAGTCAAAATTTTGATTTAGACGTTGCCATTAAAAAGGCTAATTCTTTTGTTTTTAAGGCCATTAAAAATAGTCAAAAAATTGGAAAAGGAAGTAGAATTTTAAGGCATTACCAGTTATGATAACCAAACTTATTAATCTTAAAAAATATTAAAAATGAATAAAAAAACTTTTATTTCTTCTATTCTTCTTGGCGCCGCAACTGTTGCAATGGCTTCATCTCCTGCAATGGCAAAATCTAAGAAAATGGAAAAATGCTACGGCGTTTCTAAAGCTAGCCAAAATGACTGCGCTAGCAAAAGCGGATCTCATTCTTGTGCTGGTCAAGCTAAAGTTGACGGTGATAAAGGCGAATGGATTTACCTTCCAAAAGGTGCTTGTGAAAGAATCGTTGGTGGAGAAAAAGCTTAATCTTGGGGCTTGGTTTTCGTAAAAATTAAAAAACTGTCGTGAAAGTAATTTTGCGGCAGTTTTTTATTGCTTAAATTTATTGGTAATTGGATATCGACGCTCTAGATCAAAGGACATTTCGGAAATTTTTGGACCAATAACTGACTGCTTTCTTTTGTATTCGCTGTGTAAAAACAGCTGACTTACCTTTTTCACCAAACTTTCCTCGAAACCCATTTCTACAATATTTTCTACTGAATTATCTTTCTCAATTAATTGGTAAAGAATTTGATCGAGAATTTCATATTCTGGCAGAGAGTCGGAATCTTTCTGATTGTCGCGAAGTTCGGCAGTTGGTTCTTTGGAGATGATGTTGGCTGGAATTAAATCAGTCTTTTGGTAAATTGAAATGGTGGGAATATTTGCATTTCTCCATTCTGAAATGGAAAAAACCTCTGTTTTGTAAAGATCTTTTATGGGGTTGAACGAACCGCACATGTCGCCGTAGATTGTGGCGTATCCAACTGCAAGTTCAGATTTATTTCCAGTTGAAAGAAGTAAATTTCCTAATTTATTGGAAAGCGCCATTAAGATATTTCCGCGAATTCGAGATTGAATATTCTCTTCGGTGGAATCTGTTTTTAAGCCTTTAAATTGAGCTTCTAAAGCTTCATTTAATGCCAGAACTGAGTTCTCAATATTTATTATTTCTAATTTAACGCCTAAATTTTCTGCCTCTTTTAAGGCGTCGTCCATACTTTCTGAAGAATTATATTTTGAGGGCAGGGCAATTAATTTAACATTTTCTGGACCAAAAGCGTCAACTGCAATTGTTGCAACTAGTGCCGAGTCAATTCCTCCCGACATTCCAAGTAGAATTTTTGTAAAACCATTTTTGTGGATGTAGTCACGCAAGCCCAAAATTGTTGCGTTGTACATTCTGGCCAATTTATCATTGGACTTTACAAGAGAGCCCTCTGTTTGCTCAGTATGGCAGGAATTTTCATTTAGGGTGACAAAGTTGGAATCTTCTGCAAATTCCTTCATTACCAGAATTTCCTCTCCATTTTCATTTAAAACAAAGGATCCACCATCAAAAACTAGAGAATCTTGTCCGCCAATTTGGTTTAAATAAATTAGAGGTTTCTTTAGGTTTTTGATGAATTTTTGAGCAATTTCTAATCTTTGTAGAGGCTTGTTAGTTGCAAATGGGGAGGCGTTAATGCAAATAATGGCATCAAAAATTCTGTCTCCCAGTAGAAAAGAATTTCTTTGGTACCAAAGATCTTCACAAATTAAAATTGCCAGTCTGAAACCGCGAAATTCAGTAATGTTTAAAGTTGGAGCTGCAGTAAAATAGCGGTGTTCGTCGAATATTCCAAAATTAGGTAAGCAGGTTTTAGAAGCCTTTGCAACAATTTCTCCTTCATCAATTAAAAGAGCGCAATTGTAAAGTTTACGATTTGTGAAACGGTCTGATCTAGATTTTAATTGGGCGCTTTTTTCTAAAATAGGGGCGCCAAGCAAGATTGCGGTTTTGCTATTTTTGGTGGCTAATTTTATTTGCTCAATTTTTTCTTCTATTTCAAACAGGAAATGATCTTTGTTAAGTAAGTCTTCAGGTGGGTATCCAGTGATTGCAAGTTCTGAAAAGACTATTAAATCGGCGTTTTCTCTTTGTGCTTTTTGGTGAGAATCTAGGATTTTTTGGCAGTTTCCGGTTAAATCTCCAACTGTGAAGTTTAATTGGGCCAGTTGAATTTTAAGATAATGTGCAGTCATTTTGTGCCTAATGGTAGATATCTAGATTGTTAAATCTGGTAAATTCAGGATCGAAATAAAGATGAACACTGCCAATGGCACCATTCCTTTGTTTGGCAATGATTAATTCTGAGCGATTTCGTAGCTCGTCCATTCTAATTTTCCAGCGATCAAATTTTTCCTTTTCATCTTCCCCAGGTCTTTTTCTCTCTTCGTAGTAACTTTCCCTAAAAATGAAGCTAACAATATCGGCATCTTGCTCAATGGAACCCGATTCTCTTAAATCTGAAAGTTGTGGACGCTTGTCTTCTCTTTGCTCAACGGCCCTTGAAAGCTGAGATAAGGCCATTACCGGAATATTAAACTCTTTGGCAATTGCTTTTAGACCTCGAGTGATTTGAGAAATTTCCTGTACCCTACCATCGGATGATTTTCCTCCAGAACCATCAATTAACTGCAAATAATCAATTACTAAAAATGACAAATTGTGCTTACGAACCATTCTACGAACTTTAGAGCGCATTGCTGGAATGGTAATTGCTGGAGTGTCATCGATGAATAGGGGCATGTTAGAAATTTCTGCGCTTCGGGCAGTAATCACTTCCCAATCTTCTTCGGTGATTTCTCCGCTACGAAATTTGGTGGCGTTAATACTGGTTTCCATTGAAAGAATTCTGGCCGAAAGCTGGTCGGATGACATCTCTAACGAGAAAAAACCGACTGCTTTTTTATCCTTTTCTTCCACCACATCTTTATTTAAGAATTTGCAGGCATTAACAACAATGTTAATTGCAAGTGCGGTTTTACCCATTGAAGGTCTTCCCGCCAGAATGATTAAATCGGAATTTTGCATTCCGCTTAAAATTTTGTCTAAATCGTCAAGTCCGGTTGAAATTCCACTAATGCTGCTGTCGCGCTCTCTGGCAATTAGGGTTTTTTCTAGGGTAATTTTTAAAGGGTGAGAAATATTCTGAAAATCGGATGAAGCTCCGCCATTGCTCGTTAGGTTGAATAATTTATTTTCTGCAGCTTCTACTTGAGCCGAAGCTTCTAAATCTTCGTCGCTGTGGTAGGCATCGCTAACAATATCTTCTCCAATCATTACTAATTGTCGCTTTAGGGCTAAATCGTAAACTAATTTGGCGTAATCGTTAATGTCAATAATTCCAGTTGCTTTCGAGAGCAGGTTGGCCAAATAAGCTGATCCGCCGACCGCTTTAACGGTTTCATCATTTTCGAAAAATTGCTTCAAAGTAACCTTGTTGGCGATGATGTTAATGTTATTAACAGTGTGGCTAATTTTTTCGAATATTTTTTGATTAGCAGGCTCGTAAAAATGTTCTGGCAAAAGAAAATCTACAACCCGATTAATGTATTCATTATTGATGATTATGGTGCCCAGAATTGTTTGCTCGGCCTCGATGTTAAATAGCTCGCGATGAGTAATTTCATGTATTTGTGCTAGTTCTTGTTCCTGATTCATTGAGTTTTTTGTCATTTTTTTTAAGGAGCTAATTAAAAACAATTAACTGTTTTTTGCACTAGTTTTTTTGAGTTTTTTAGGATATTACATTGTCGCCCCTAGGGGCGACAATGTAATATTGTGAAATGGTTAGTAAATTAGCCATTTTCTAAGTTGACTTCAAAGCTAAAGAAAAATAGATTTTGTCAGCCTCCTTTAAAAGGCAAAGGTTGGTCTGGCTGTCTCTCCCAAGGCAGTCAGACTCCTTTCGATAACCCCTCATTGACAAATTTAAATGATTATTTACCCCGCCATTGATTTGAAAGATGGAAAATGTGTGCGACTTTTTAAAGGCGACATGAATCAGGCAACTATTTTTAATGATTCTCCTGCATCTCAAGCAAAAAAGTTTGAAGAACAAGGTTTTAAATTTTTACACATTGTTGATTTAGACGGCGCAATTGCTGGAAACTGCGCTAATGAGAAATCGGTTAAAGAAATTTTGCAAAATATTACCATTCCTGCACAGCTTGGCGGTGGAATTCGCACAATGGCAGACATTGAAAAATGGTTAGATTTGGGAATTAAAAGAGTTATTTTAGGGACTGTGGCTTTGCAGAATCCACAATTAGTTAAAGAAGCTGCAAAGAAGTTTCCGACCAGAATTGTGGTTGGAATTGATGCTAAAAATGGCATGGTAGCAACTCACGGTTGGGTTGAGGAATCTACAACTTCGGTGATTGATTTAGCTAAGAAGTTTGAAGATGCTGGTGTTGTGGCAATAGTTTACACCGACATTAATCGCGATGGAACAGGAGTTGGAGCAGATTCTGAAGGAACAAAAAAATTGGCAGAGGCGGTAAAAATTCCTGTTATTGCTTCTGGAGGAATCGGCTCACTTGCAGATATTGAAGCAATTGATAAATTGAATATTAATGGCGTGATTGTGGGAAGGGCGCTTTACGATGAAAAAGTTACGCTGGAAGAAATTTCTAAATTTTTGTAAGAGTAAGATTAAATTGCCGTTACTAGTAGCGGCAATTTAATATTTCCAGATCCCCGCCTGCGTGGGGATCTGGAAATGTAATTTAATGTTTAAAATGTCTGGTTTTAATAAATGACAAGGAAATTTCTTTTTCATTGCAGGCTTCTACAACTTCTCCATCTCTAACTGACCCTGCGGGTGCAATTAATGATTTTAGGCCGTATTTTGCGGCAATTTCAATGTTGTCGGCGAAAGGGAAGAAGGCATCGGAAGCTAAAATTCCACCATGTGCTTTGTCGCTAATTGTTCCGTTGGAATTCAAAAAGCTTTGTGATTTTTTACAAGCAATTTCAACACTGTCAACTCGGTTCATTTGGCCAGCTCCAATTCCCACAGTTTGGAAATTATTCACCACCACAATGGCGTTTGACTTAACATGTTTGCAAACTTTCATTGCGAAAACTTGCTGTTCCATTTGGTTGTTGTCTGATTCAACATTTCCAGCCTTAGTTAAATCGGCCACGCTAATTTCAGATTTGTCTAAATCTTGAACTAAAAATCCGCCAGAAATGGCTTTAATTTGTTTACTGTTTTCTGATTTAACAAATGGCAATTTCAAAAGACGTAGATTTTTCTTTTTTGAAAAAATTTCTAAAGCAGCTTCAGAAAAATCTGGAGCAATAATTACCTCAAAGAAAATTCTAGAAATTTCCGCTGCGAGTTTTTCATCAACAGGTCGATTAACTGCCACAATTCCACCAAAAGCACTTTTTGAATCAGCTTCGAAAGCTTTTTTGTAAGCTTCTAATCCGTCTTTTCCAAGGGCAACCCCACAAGGATTTGCATGTTTTACAATTACTGCAGCTGGCTCATCAAATTCTAAAGCAATGTTAAAAGTTGCATCTGCATCATTGAAATTATTGTAGCTCAGCTCTTTTCCTTGCAATTTTTGGGCGCTTGTTATTCCTGAATTTTCTAAATCATTTTCATAAAGTGCAGCTTTTTGATGAGAATTTTCACCGTAACGCAAAGTTTGCTTTAAGCTTGCTGAAACTAATAATTTTTCTGAAAAATCAATTTCTTGATCAGTAGTAAAATAATTGGCAATGGCGCTGTCGTAATTGGCAGTTGTTGTAAAAGCCTTTCTAGCCATTGATTTGCGGTATTCAAAGCTGGTTGCTCCATCATGATTTTCAATCTCTTCTTTAAAAGTTTTGTAATCAGAAGCTTCGGTTAGAACGGTTTTGTAAAGGTGATTTTTGGCAGCAGAGCGGATCATTGAAGGCCCGCCAATGTCGATATTTTCAATAACTTCATCGTAAGAAGCGCCTTTTTTGACGGTTTGAACAAAGGGGTAAAGATTCACAATTACTAGATCAATTGAAGAAATGTCATTTTCTAAAGCCTGTTTGTGATGTTTTGGATTGTCTAAAACCGCAAGTAAAGCACCGTGAACTTTTGGGTGCAAAGTTTTTACGCGACCGTCCATTATTTCTGGAAAACCGGTGAATTCAGAAATGTCTTTAGCAGGAACTTGATTGTCTTTTAAAAGCTTAAAAGTTCCACCAGTTGAAATAATTTCAACATCATGGGAAACAAGGAATTTAGAAAGTTCTACGATTCCTGATTTGTCAGAAACTGAAATTAATGCGCGTTTTATTTTTGTCATTTTGTTGGTTGGTGAATTAAATTTTATTGAGAATTCTTTCTTTGGCGATGGTTACAAATTCATTAAAGGCAAAAACCTTCTGTCCTTGTTGGCCAAATTCTCTAACCGAAACTGTGCCAGATTCTTTTTCTCTGCCGCCTAAAGCCAGGATGTAGGGAACTTTTTTAAGTGAATGTTCACGAATTTTGTAATTAATTTTTTCAGCAGTTAAATCAATTTTAACCCTGAAGCCTTGAGCTTTTAATTTTGCGGCAATTTCTAAAACATAATCGTCAAATTCATTGGTAATTGGTGCCACAACAATTTGAACTGGTGAAAGCCAAAGTGGGAATTTTCCGGCGCAATTTTCAATTAAAATGCCAATAAAGCGCTCAAAAGTTCCAAGAACTGCGCGATGTAACATTACTGGATGTTTTTTCGTTCCGTCGGATGCAATGTAAACCGCGTTTAATCTTTCTGGTAAAATGAAATCGACCTGTAAAGTTCCGCATTGCCATTCGCGCCCTATTGCGTCAACCAAAGTGAATTCTAGTTTTGGGCCATAAAATGCCCCCTCTCCTTCACTTATTTCATATTCCAAACCTGCAATTTTCACAGCGTCTGCCAAGGCACCTTCGGCTTTGTCCCAAGTTTCATCACTTCCGGCTCGAACTTCTGGACGAGTGGAGAATTTAACTTTTACTTCAGTGAATCCGAAATCTTGGTAAACTTCTTGAAGTAATTTGCAGAAACTGACAGTTTCATCGTTTACTTGTTCTTCGGTGCAGAAAATATGAGCGTCATCTTGAGTCATGGAGCGAACGCGCATTAGGCCGTGAAGTGATCCGGAAGATTCATTTCTGTGGCATGAGCCAAATTCTGCCATGCGAAGGGGTAACTGACGGTAAGATTTTAATTCTTGGTTGAAAATTTGAACATGGCACGGGCAGTTCATTGGTTTAATGGCTAAGGTTTTGTCACCATCTTTGACAATAAACATGTTGTCGCGGAATTTGTCCCAATGTCCAGATTTTTCCCATAAAACTCGATCAACCATTTGAGGAGTTTTTACTTCTACATATTCGTGTTCCTCTAATTTTCCACGGATGTAAGATTCAATTTCGCGGTAAATTATGTAGCCATTTGGATGCCAAAAAACTGATCCTGCCGCTTCTTCTTGATTGTGGAATAGATCCATTTGGCGGCCAATTTTGCGATGATCTCTAGCTTCTGCTTCTTCAAGCATTGTTAAATATTTTTCCAAAGATTCCTTGCTTTCCCATGCTGTTCCATAAATTCGCTGTAACATTTCGTTTTTAGAATCACCGCGCCAGTAAGCTCCAGCCAGTTTCATTAGTTTGAAATGTTTAACGTAAGATGTTGAAGGTAAATGTGGCCCACGGCATAAATCGATGAAATTTCCTTGGCGGTAAAGGGTTATATTTTGATCGGCGGGAATGGAGGAAATGATTTCGGCTTTGTATTTTTCGCCAGCATCTTCAAAGAATTTTACTGCATCATCGCGCTTCCAAACTTCACGGGTGATTTTTTCACCACGCTTGGAAATTTCCTGCATTTTCTTTTCAATTTTAGCTAAATCATCTAAAGCAAAAGGAGATTTGGTGGCAAAATCGTAATAAAAACCATTTTCAATTGCGGGGCCAATAGTAACTTGTACTTCAGGGAAAAGTTCTTTCACAGCTTCTGCCATTAAATGTGCGGCATCGTGGCGAATTATTTCAAGTGCTTCCGGTGATTTTGCGGTGATTAAGGATAAGGCAGAATCTGCTTCAATTTCGCGCGATAAATCCCACAATTTATCATTAATTTTTACTGCCAGAGAGGACTTGGCAAGGCTTGGAGAGATTGATTTGGCAATTTCCATTCCTGAGATTCCTGACTCAAATTCCTTAATGTTACCATCTGGAAAAGTGATTTTTACTTGCGACATTATTGTTATTTTTAAATATTGATTTTAGCGAAAAACGTATCTAATTGGAGTGCGAACATCTTAGATGAGAATATTTTTATTTTCCATCATTAGATAGTAAACCCATTTTAACCTAAAATAATCAATTCCAATTAACCAATTAACCAAATAATTAAAACAATTATCCAAGAATGAGGGAGTGGAATTAGAATAGAAAACTGGAAAAGAATCTTTTAGCAATACAAATTTCTTACAAAAATTTGATGAGAAGAAAAGATTAAATTAAAATTGATTTTAGCTAAAAACCCCTCTAACTTGATCGCCCTAATCTTTAGGGGAGCTAATTTTAATTTCATTAACAATTATCCACTAATAATTAACCATTCATTTATGGGGCTATGGCGCAGTTGGTAGCGCGCTTGCGTGGCACGCAAGAGGTCAGGAGTTCGAATCTCCTTAGCTCCACCAATGATTTAAAGGGTTTGTGGGAATTTAGAAAAATTATTATTCTGCTGTGTCACCAATATGTCACGATAAAGTTTTTTAAATTAAATATTGAAGATAGGCAGTAAGTTAGGCTACTCAAGTGAGTTTTTTCTAAATTGATGTGGCTACCTTTTTCCGGCCTATCTTTTTCATATTTAATGAAACAAATCATGTTGAAACAATAGGATTATTTGAATGTGACTACGAATATTTTGTTCATATGTTGAATTGCAAAGACGAAAAACATGGTTTCATTCTAAGCCTAGACTTGTAAAACAATCTTATTGCTAGTTGAGATGAATAATGTACAATGCCCGGCAAGAGCTAATTGATTCATTAATAAGGTCATAATTTCATAGGTTTCAAGTACATAATCACTATTTGGTTTTTCACATTCTAAATTGATCCACTTCAGATTTCTTTAATTACTTCCCAAATTTAATTTTTTGAAAACGCTTCGTATTTTTTTGCCTAATAATTAGGTAAGGAATAATTATAAATCTAAAAAAAATTAACAATGGCTACAGGTATAGTAAAATGGTTTAATCCAACTAAAGGTTACGGTTTTGTTCAACCAGACGACGGAAGTAAAGATGTATTTATCCACATCAGCAAGCTTGAAGAAAAAGGCATTCCTAATCTACAGGAAGACCAAAAAATATCTTATGATACAGAAGACAATAAAGGTAAAACATCTGCTACCAATATTGAGCTTATCTAATTAAGTTTGAGTTTTAGGTCTTTTCTTAAAGGTTTGAAACTTAAGCTCTTACAGAAAAATTCTGTAAGGAATTATTGAGCAATCAATATAAGGTGAATGTTACAAGCCGGAACTTTCAAGTGAGTTTCGGCTTGTAATATTTTAAGAACCTTAGATATAAAAGTTATGTAATCATAAATGATAATTTAACTAATATATCCTTTCAAACACTTGATCAAATAACGAGATCCTACTTTGTAATACAAGTAGAATTATTCTTCTCCTTCAAAAAATAAGCAATTTCATACGACATTAAAGGAATCACTTTTTACAGTTTTTCTAGCTTAATTTAGTTTCCAAGAGAAATATAAATTTCCTTTCTTTATCTTTACAAAACTCATATTGCCTTGCTCTGGAAGAGCCAATTATTTAATTAAATAAATAAAAATGGATCATAATTTTAAGTCTGAAAAAACAACAAAGAGAATCGCAATAATTGCCAATATTGGATTAGATCAAAGACTAATCACTAAATTGGCTAAAATTAATGGCGCCGAGTTGGTTATTATTCCAAAGGAAATTTCAATTCATCGAGATTTAATGGGTTTGAGCAGAGATGAAATGATCGCAAAATATAAAGAAGATCACCTAAAGGAAGTATCTAGAATAATGCAAAGCGTTGATGCTTTGATACTTTCTGGCAATAAACACGATATTAATCCTATTCATTATAATGAAACTGAGGTACATCCAGAAACTCATATTAACCCCGATCCTTTCGATATAAGATTCTATGTTGAGGAAAGAATGTTTCTTTGCGCCATAAAAAGACAAATTCCAATTATTGCAATATGTGCTGGAATGCAGTTGGTTAATGTAATTTTGGGAGGAACTTTAAATCAACATTTACCAGACAGTGACAATGGAATTGTCCATAATGTGAATCACACGTTAGAAAGTAAAGTGGTAAGGGCGTGGGAAAGAGATTTTGAGAATCATATTTTTACTGATGATAAAAATATTTACACCCAGCAAGCCCACAATGTTTCAATTAGTCCAGAATCTAAGCTTGGAAAAATATACAAAGAGTCGAACCCAAATGTTGATTTATCTAAAGTTAGTGAATTAAGCACTCATCACCAAGGTTGTTTTAAGGAAAACTTATCAGACAAATTAAAAATCACCGCTATTTCGGAAGACGGAGTAATTGAAGCCGTTGAATTGATAGATTATCCTAATTTATTCTTAGCCACTCAATATCATTTCGAATATAATGTTGGTAATATTGCCGATAAAATTTTTAAGGAGCTGATTTTTGATATTTAGGTATCTTTCTGGTGAGACAAACAACGGTAATTTGTAAAATTAGAGAATTTAATTTTTTATTTTAAATCAAATCGATCCGCCGTCACAATTTTGCTCCAAGCTTGCACAAAATCATTAATGAATTTTCTCTCTCCATCATCTGCTGCATAAATTTCGGCAATTGCGCGAAGCTCAGAGCTAGATCCGAAAACCAAATCAACTGGAGAAGCTCTCCATCTAAGCTCGCCGGTTTTTCTGTCACGTCCTTCATAAATTCCTTCTAATTCTTCAGATTGAGCCCAAATAATTGACATGTCCAGCAAATTAACAAAGAAATCATTGCTCAATGTTTCTTTGTTATTAGTGAAAACCCCGTTAATAGAATTTCCTGAATTTGCGCCCAAAACTCTCATTCCACCAACTAAAGTAGTCATTTCTGGAACGCTTAAATTTAGCATATTAGCGCGGTCAATTAATGAATTTATTGGTGATAGATAATTTCCTTCGCCGTAATAATTTCTAAAACCGTCGGCCTTAGGTTCAAGAGCGGCAAATGATGTAATATTTGTTTGCTCTTGCGAAGCATCGGTTCTGCCAATTTGGAATGGAACTTTAACATTTACGCCCGCTTTTTTTGCAGCTTCTTCAATTGCAACTGCTCCACCCAGAATAATAACATCAGCAAGGGAAACTTGTTTTCCCTCTAGTAAAGTTTTATTAAATTCCATTCGAACTTTTTCTAAAATTTGCAGGGTTTCAGATAGTTCTTTTGGGTTATTTACCGTCCAATTTTTTTGTGGCTCTAAGCGAATTCGCGCGCCATTGGCTCCACCCCTCATGTCAGTTCCTCGGAAACTAGAGGCTGCAGCCCAAGAGGTTTTAACAAGATCAGACGTAGTTAATCCAGATTGCAGAATTTTACCTTTCAAAGCCACAATTTCCTGCTCATTAATTAATTCATAACTAACCTCTGGAACTGGATCTTGCCAAGCAAGTGCTTGCTTTGGGCTATCAGATCCAACATATCGAGCTTTTGGCCCCATATCGCGATGAGTAAGTTTGAACCAAGCTTTGGCAAAGGCCAACTCAAATTCTTCTGGGTTTTTCAAAAAACGCTCAGAAATTTTACGATATTCTGGGTCTAGTTTAAGCGATAAATCGGTGGTGAACATAATTGGAGCGTGAAATTTTTCAGCATCATGCGCATCAGGAACTAAATTTGAGGCTGCCTCATCGTCAGGAATCCACTGTGTTGCTCCAGCTGGGCTTTTGCTTTTAACCCAATTGAAGGCAAAAAGATTTTCTAAATATTGATGTGTCCACATGGCTGGAGCAGAAGTCCAAGCGCCTTCCAATCCACTGGTTATGGTGTCTGCGCCTTTTCCAGTTCCACATTTATTTTTCCATCCTAAACCTTGCTCTTCAACAGAAGCTGCTGCAGGTTCGGCGCCAATACAATCTTCTGGATTTGCTGCTCCATGAGCTTTTCCGAAAGTGTGGCCACCAGCAATTAAAGCTACAGTTTCTTCGTCATTCATTGCCATTTGAGCGAAAGTTTCACGAATGTCTTTCGCCGCCGCAAGAGGGTCTGAATTGCCATTTGGTCCTTCTGGGTTAACATAAATTAAGCCCATTCTAGTTGCGCCAAGTGGTTTATCGAGCTTACGATCTTCGCTGTGACGATTGCTGGCCATAAATTTACTTTCAGGTCCCCAATAAACCAAATCTGGTTCAAAATCATCAACTCTTCCGCCTGCAAAACCTAAAGTTTTGAAACCCATAGATTCTAAAGCCACATTTCCTGTTAAAACCATTAAATCGGCCCAAGAAATTTTACTGCCGTATTTTTTCTTAATTGGCCAAAGTAGCCTTCTGGCTTTATCAAGATTAGCATTGTCGGGCCAGCTATTAAGAGGCTCAAACCTTTGTTGTCCTCCACCTGCGCCACCTCTTCCATCGGAAACTCGATAAGTTCCAGCGCTGTGCCATGCCATGCGAATAAAGAAAGGACCATAATGTCCATAATCTGCTGGCCACCAATCTTGTGAAGATTTCATAATTACATCAATTTCTTTTTTCAGAACCGAAAGATCTATGGTTTGAAATTCTTGGGCATAATTAAAATTTTCTCCCATTGGGTTAGATTCCTTGGAATGAGCGCGAAGTGGTGAAAGGTCAACTTTATTTGGCCACCAGAATTGATTTGATTTTGCTCTAGTTTTTGTAATTTCATTTTCCACTTCCTTAATTTCAACTGGTATTTCAGCTTGAATTTCTCTAATTTCCAACTTTCCAGCATCTTCCTTCTCAAGCTGAGCAATTTCATTTATGGCTTCCTTTGAAGATTTGGAATCTGAAAGATCTTTTTTAGATAAAAAAACCGAATATGACAAAGCTGAAACAATGGCAATTATTATTATGGTTATTTTTGTTCTCATTTTTATTAAGTTCGTTTTTTAAAGGAAATTTACCAATATTCGATTTGATTAGCGCGCTCTGGTGCGAGTTATTGTTTTTTGTCGAATTACAGATTTAACCTTAGTTTTAATGAGAGAATTATTTTTGTCCAATTTATTATCAAATTGCACTAATTGAGGAGTCTAAAATTGTTTCATAACCGAAAAAATCCTCCCCAAACCTAAGTTGAAAAAAAGATTAATATTAAAATAAATGAATAATGCCAATAGGATATTCATTTATGTTCGTTTTTTTATTTAGAATTATCGCTTCTATTGCAATCTCTTTTTTATTTCTGAATATGGTGGAAGTTTCTTAACCCAGCATACGAAAAAGACAAAATGACAGATTTAAAAAATTACATCCTAGACATTCCAGATTTCCCCAAAAAAGGAATAATTTTCAAAGACATATCTCCCTTATTGTCTGGCAAATTTAAAGAAGCAATTTTGGCTTTGGAGAATTTATTTTCCGTCAGCGATTGGAAAAATATTGATTTCATTGCTGGAGTAGATGCTAGAGGTTTTATTTTTGCATCAGCCTTGGCCATGCATTTAAATAAAGGCTTTGTTATGATTAGAAAAAAAGGTAAATTACCACCTCCCAATATTTCAAGTTCATATGCTTTGGAATATGGAGAAAATGAATTGGAAATGCGCCTGGGAACGGGAAAAATAATTATTATTGATGATGTTTTGGCAACCGGAGGAACTTTGGAAGCGTCGGCAAATTTATGTGTGGAGGCTGGTTATGAAGTAAAGGGTATTGCCACGCTAATTGATCTTAAATTTTTAAATAATTTTACATGGAACGGCGTTCAACCTAAATCTGTAATTAGCTATGAAAAATAACAACATTCTTATCGTTATGGCTCTTGACTTGGAATGTCGGGGCAGGTTCACCAAAGAAAATATTATCTACACTGGCGTTGGTAAAGTTAATGCCGCTTACAATTTAACTAAAATTATCGCAAATAAGGCGCCTAATATTGTTGTAAATTTAGGCAGCGCCGGAAGTACCAAATTTAATAATGGGGAAATTATAAACTGCACTAAATTTGTTCAAAGAGACATGAATGTGCAGCCGCTTGGTTTTGAAAAATGGGTAACTCCTTTCGAAAATGATGATTCTGCCATATTAAATTATGGCAAAAAACTGCCTCATTTAAAGGAAGGTATTTGCGGAACGGGAGACAATTTCGATGTTTCGGCAAGTAAAGAAATATACGATGTGGTGGATATGGAAGCTTATGCTTTGGCAAAAATATGCAAAGCAGAAAATATAGAATTTATCTGCATAAAATATATTACTGACGGAGCCAACGGAAAGTCTGCAGATGATTGGAATGCATCATTAGAAAATGCTTCAAGGAAGTTGTTTGATGAATATGAGGGGATTAAAAATTTATTAAAAAGTTGAACTTAATTTAGCCAGACATCAGATAACCCGCAAGACCAACCATAAAACCAGCAACGGCGCCCAAAGGTGGCAGAAAATGCTTTTTCATAACCGCGTTGGGAGACACATCTTCAAACACTAGATATAAAATTCCACCTGCACAAAAAGTTGTTGTCATGGATAAAATCATTGGTGCTTGAGAAAATATATGAGCTCCGAATAGAAAATATATTGGACCCGTTAAACCCACGATCAAAAACTTTAATAACAAACTCTTCCGAGACTTTTTGTTTTCAGCCATTTCAGTATATGCCGCATATCCCTCAGGTAAATTCTGTGCCGCAATAACAATGGCTATGAAGATAGCTTGATTTACATTCCCGTTAATTATCACCACGCCAAGGATAATTGCTTCGGGGACAAAATCTAACATCATGGCAAAGAATTGAGCAAGTTTACTACCCGATTTTGCCAAAATAATATCTACAAACATAAAACAAACTCCGCCCAAACCAAATGTTAAAAGTGAGCTAAGGTTGCTTTGATGCGCAACTCCTTCAGGTATTAACACAAATGCAATGGCAGATACTAATGCCCCACCACCAAAGGCAATAATTGTGTGCCGCAACTCTTCTCGTCTCCAATATGACTGACACAGCTTAATGCTGGCAAGCCAAGCACCCAGAGTTATGGCAAGCCCTGCAAATAGAGATAATATTATTCCAATTGTAATTTCACTCATTGCTGTAATAAAGATTATAATTAGCCAAATTGACTAGGAATTTATAAATGTACAAAAATAGGTTTGGGGTTCATTTTGTTAATGATCCACCTCTTCTAATAAAGTTTTTGATACAGCCTTAAAAGAATTTTGGCTATTTAGTATTTTAAACAAAATTCAGCACTTCCGCTCCTTTCCTCTTGCATTTCTTAATGCTAATAATATCTTGATTAAGAATCAATTTGCTCAAGTACATCACTTCACCTTAACATCTAAAATTAATGACCATAAACATAAAAAGCCTAAACAATTTTGCGCTAGATCATAATCACTATTTATCATCTGAATTTTTTTTCAACACACTCAATAACCAGCAGAATAACATCATTATTCATGCTAATGAAGATGTAACGATTGATAACCCTCTTAACGTTAACAATATCAACATATTATCTGATAGTAACATAACGCTTAATAACTCTCTTAACGCAGCTAATATTAACATCATAAGCAGTCCTAATTTATCTTCATCTGTACTTGATATCGTGAGCGGTAGTCAAATAACTGCTAGTTCTTTAAACATCAATAATGCTAACTTGATTATTGCTAATCCGACAGGTATAGCTATTAGCCTTAACGATTCTATGTTCTCAACTTACATTAGTGCAGCTCCTGTAATTAATAATGCGACAAACATTACGCAAAGTAATTCTCATTTGGCTGACATTTACGTCGGTTCATCGCACAATAATACCACATTATCTACAAATTCGACTGTAAGTGATATTATAATTAATACTGCTGAAATCGATAATAGTAACAATGGGACTATTATTCTTAATGAGGTTGATGGTGTTATTTACGGACAAGATGGAAAAGACACTATGTTTGGAGATAGGGATGATAATATTATTCTCGGAGGAGCGGGAAATGATATAATTTACGGCAAAAGAGGAAATGATATTTTACTGGGTGAGTCAGGAAATGATCGCCTTTTAGGAGGAAAAGGAAAAGATATATTATATGGTGGCGAGGGCAGAGATAAACTATTTGGTAGAAAAGGAGATGATATTCTATTTGGTGAATCAGGAAATGATCGCTTGGTAGGAGGAAGAGGAGAAGATGTACTAAATGGTGGCTTAGGGCGCGATATTCTAAAGGGTGGAGCGGGATCTGATTCTTTTTCTTATTCTTCTTTAGAAGATTCTTCAATAAATTCTTCCGACCTAATTAAAGATTTCCAGCAAGGTGTTGATGAAATAGATTTGTCAGAAATTGTAGAAGATTTATCCTTCGCAGATTTTGAATTTACCGTCCAAAATGGACATACTTTGATTAAAGATGCAAATAGTGATTTTGCCATTGATTTACTTGGTGATTTTGCATTAGTTGAGAGTGACTTTATATTTTAAATATCCTCTATCATTAAACTAAAAAACTCCTGCAAATTAATATAATTTGCAGGAGTTTTTTTATGGAACTTCAATTTAGAGAAATATTCAGAACCTCTTTTGAAAAATATCATTTGCCACATTTCAATCCTCATTCTTTTAGAAATACTTATGACCGCTATTGGTGAAGTGAAATGCGGCAATATGCAGCAATTGAAGGCTTGGAGCCATAATTTGGGACATAGTATCATCAAAACAACTCTTATTAACTATGTCGAAGTGCCATTTTCTATACAGAGGAATTTGGTAAGGGGAGTTTAAGGGGGAATTTTAAACAAAATTCAACTCCTTGCCCCAAAGTTGAAGTGCAGGCTATGTCGCCACCAAAATCCTGCATCACCCTTTTGCAAAATGGCAAACCAAGACCAGTTCCACCTTTTTTATCCGAGGTGAAAAAATTATCAAAAATAAATTCTAATTTATCCGCAGAAATACCAACGCCGTCATCTTTAAAATAAAGACATCTATTTTCTCCATCTAACCAGATCTTGATATTTGCTTTGTAATAAAGTGAGTTTTTAAGCATATTAAACACCACAAAAATCATCAAAGTTTCATCACCCTTAAAATCAAAATGATCCGTTAAATCAATATTAACCAACTTCTTTTGCTCCTCACTTTCAAAAGCATATTCGCAGCAAGCCGCCTCAATAATGGTGCCCATAGAAATATGTATAAATTTGGTTTTATCAATTTCTTCAACCCTAATATTTTGTAAGGTCATATCAATAATTGATAAACCGCGATTTGATGAAACGGATATTAAATCCAAAAACTCCATCGCTTCGTCTAAATTGCTTTTAATAACCTCGCAACAACCCTTAATTGCTGATAATGGATTTCGAGTTTCGTGAGCAATTGATCCTGCTAGGGATTTTAGGTTTTTGATTTTGACTTGTTCTGGGTCGGAATTGTGACTTGTGGTTTTTTGCATGATTTTGGGTGTTTTAAAAAATTAATAATAGATTTTATCCAATAGTTTAT
>JBLHVR010000012.1:0-31060 GCA_047628655.1 Lentimonas sp. | reverse complement strand
CGCATTGCAACTATAATATTGGGAACAGCAGAAGCAGGAAAACCAGCGCAAGGCAAATTAAAAGATATGCATGGCAGAACACACTATGTAATGCTTGAGCCCGATTTTAAAAATCAGTCCTTTAAAGAAGGAGCAGAGGTCCTGCTTGTTAAGCGTGCTGGATCAATATTTTATGCGATTGAAAATACTAATAGTAATTTGCAATCCACAACAACATTAACATTTAACTAAATCAATTAACTATGAGCAATTATTATAACGACGGAAATAATGTATCAGGATTTGTAGACATAGCTATGGTTGCAGGGATTATAGTCGCGGCATTGATAACTATTGGGCTTATTTTTGCTCGTCTTTACAACAGATCATCTAAAGAAATTTCGTTTGTAAGAACAGGATTTGGTGGTCAAAAAGTAATTATGGATGGAGGTGCTATTGTCCTTCCTGTTCTACATGAGATTATTTCAGTTAATATGAATACCTTACGTCTTGAGGTTCGTCGCCACAATGAGCAGGCACTTATTACTCGTGACCGTATGCGTGTTGATGTGGTGGCAGAATTCTATGTTCGTGTTCAGCCAACTAAGGATTCTATTGCCAATGCAGCACAAACTCTCGGTGATCGTACCATGAAACGTGAAGAGCTAAAAGAATTGGTAGAGGGTAAATTTGTAGATGCATTACGCTCTGTGGCTGCTGAAATGAGCATGGAAGAATTACATGAAAAGCGTACAGATTTCGTTCAGAAAGTGCAAAGAGCTGTAACTGAAGATTTATTGAAAAATGGTTTAGAGCTAGAATCAGTATCACTTACTGGACTTGATCAAACAGGAATGGAGTTTTTTAATCCTAACAATGTTTTTGATGCAGAAGGCTTAACACTTATGACAGAAGAGATTGAACAACGCAAAAAAATCAGAAATGACATTGAGCAAGATACTGCGGTTCAGATTAAAAATAAAAATCTAGAAGCAGAAAAGATAAGTCTTACTATTGCTCGTGATGAAGAATATGCAAAATTAGAGCAACAACGAGAAGTAGAATTAAGGCGCGCTTCACAATCTGCTGAAATTGCTATAGAACAGGCTGAAAAACAACGCGAATCTGAACAAGTTCAGATTGTTGCTAAACAACAGATAGAACAATCGCGCATTATATCTCAGCGAGCTGTTGAAGAAGAAGAAATCAACAAATCTCGTGTTATTGAAACCCAAGATATTGACAAGAAAAAGCAAGTTGAGCTTGCGCAGCAAGATAGAGCTATTGCAGTTGCTGATAAATCAAAAGCTCAATCTGAATCAGAAGCGGAGGCAGATAAAGCTCGCGCTCTTGCTGTTCAAGCTGAAGAGAGAGTTATAACTGCTCGTGAGAAAGAAATGGCTGAACGCGAGAAAGAAATTGTTCTTATCGAGGCAACTAAACACGCTGAGCGTGATGCAATTGGCATTAAAGTTGCCGCAGAAGCCGATAAAATGGCAGCGGAAGATAAAGCTGAAGCATTAAAAACTGAAGCTAACGCTGAATCTGAAGCTGAAAAAGTGCGCGCTGATGCTGCCAGAGTTCGTTATCTAGTTGATGCTGAGGGTAAGAAATCAATTAATGAGGCAGACAATATTCTATCTAGCGAGCAAGTTAATATGCAAATCAAACTTGACCTCATCAAAAACCTTGAAGCAATTATCCGTGAAAGCGTCAAGCCTATGGAAAATATTGATGGCATCAAAATCATTCAAGTTGATGGCCTTACTGGCGGAACAGGAGGTGCCGCCGCTGCATCCTCTGGAGGAAATGAAAGTAAAAGTCTTGCTGATCAGGTAGTAAATAGTGCTCTAAGATATCGTGCTCAGGCCCCACTCCTTGATTCGTTAATGAAAGAAGTTGGCATTAATGCTGGCGATATAAATGGTCTTACTGCCGTTCTTGACAAGGTTGCGGGTAAATCTCAAGAGTCTAGCTCCCTTTCTTCAAAAACCACCATACCAGACAACATAAAAAATGAATCTGTATATAAAAAACCTACTGTAGAGAAGGTTAAGGAAGACTCTTAATATTAAAACCAGAGAGGTTAATATATAATTTTATTATACCTATTTGTTTAGTCCTACCTTCTTGTGGCTTGGATTATCAAGAAAGATATCAGGGTTAATTTGATATTCCTCAATTACTCTTTCATAAGGAGTTTTAAATTTCAAAGACTTTAATGGTCTGATGTGTCAAACATTTTCCGGACACTAAATTAAGAGGATATCCAGCTTTAACCAAATTTCAAAAATAAGAAATCACCTCCAGAATCAAAGATAAAGAAGGGAAAGTATCCGATCTATCAAGAGAATATGGATATATTATCATACCATTTTACACAGTAAAAGGTTACAACCAGGCCTAAGCATAGGAAAGTCAGAGATAAAATTATTGCGACTAAACACTTTTATAATTTTTAAAATGTATTTATCCGTTAATTTAGGAAATGGTGCGCCCTAGTCGATTCGAACGACTGACCCACAGCTTAGAAGGCTGTTGCTCTATCCAGCTGAGCTAAGGGCGCATACAGATGATATTCGAAGAGGCGCGCATTGAACATCATCAAACCAGAAAAATCAAGAAAATTCTTGTCTTACAAGAAAAATACCATAATATTTCCTGCCTTAAAAAAGACCCTTAGAATATCTAAGCAAATTCCATTAAGTATGGCAATTTGCAAGAAAGCTTTTTAATTTCAAAAAAACATAAATTAATGTTATCAGCGAATGTGTCAAAATTGGTTTCCAAAAGAGAAGAAGCCAGAATGGGTGGTGGTAAAAAAAGAATCGATGTTCAACATTCCAAAGGAAAATTAACTGCTAGAGAAAGAATTGAAGTTCTTCTTGATGCTGATTCCTTCGAAGAATTTGGACTTTATGTTGAACATCGTTGCGACGATTTTGGCATGAAAGCAAAAAAACAAGCTGGTGACGGAGTAATTACAGGTCAAGGAACTATTAACGGGCGCTTGGTCTTCGTTTATAGTCAAGATTTTACAGTTATGGGTGGCTCACTTGGTGAAGCTCACGCTAAAAAAATCTGCCAAATCATGGATAAAGCTCTTGAAGTTGGAGCTCCGGTTATTGGAATGAACGATTCTGGAGGAGCAAGAATTCAAGAAGGAGTTGATTCTCTTGGCGGTTTTGGTGAAATTTTCCAAAGAAACGTTGATGCTAGTGGCGTTATTCCACAAATTTCTTTAATTATGGGCCCTTGCGCGGGTGGATCGGTTTATTCTCCAGCATTAACTGATTTTACCATAATGGTAGAAAACACTTCTTACATGTTTGTAACTGGTCCAGATGTGGTTAAAACCGTTACTCACGAAACTATAACGCAGGAAGATCTAGGTGGAGCTAAAGTTCACTCCACTAAAAGTGGAGTTGCTCATTTAACCTTTAAAAACGACATTGAAACACTTCTTCAAACTAGAAGATTAATCAATTTTCTACCGCTTTCTAACCAGAGTGAGGTTCCAAAAATTCCAACTGAAGATCAGTTTGATAGAGTTGATGTTTCCCTTAACACTCTAATTCCTGAAAATTCTAACCAACCATATGATATGGGTGAATTGGTTGAAAAAATTGTTGATGAAGGTGATTTCTTTGAAATTATGCCAAATTATGCCGGAAATATTATTGTTGGTTTTGGTCGTATGGAAGGACAAACCGTAGGAATTGTTGCAAATCAGCCAATGAATTTGGCGGGTTGTTTAAATATTGAGGCTTCTGAAAAAGCGGCGCGATTCATTCGTTTTTGTGATGCTTTCAACATTCCACTTATAACTTTTGTTGATGTTCCGGGGTTTTTACCCGGTGCAGACCAAGAACATAATGGAATTATTCGTCATGGAGCTAAATTGCTTTATGCTTACGCTGAAGCCACTGTTCCAAAAATAACCGTTATTGCTAGAAAAGCTTATGGCGGGGCTTACATTGTGATGAATTCCAAACATTTAAAAGGTGATGTTAACTATGCCTGGGCCAATGCTGAAATTGCAGTTATGGGGCCAGAAGGCGCAGTAGAAATTATCTTCAGAGAAGATATGAAAGATGAGGAAAAGAAAAAAGCCAGAATTGAAGAATATCGTGAAAAATTTGCTTCACCTTTTGTTGCAGCTTCCCGCGGTTTCGTTGATGAGGTTATTCGCCCTCAAAATACTAGAAAAAGAATTTGTAAGTCTCTTCAGGTTCTAAAAAACAAAAAAGTCCACAAGCCTTGGAAAAAACATGACAATCTTCCACTTTAATAATTATTAACGGCTAATAATTAATGATTAATTAACAAAAATGACTCAAAAATTCTTCTTATCACTCATAATTGCTCTATTTTTATCCACTAACTCTCTTGCTGCAGAATTAAAGAAGGTCGTAATTTCTGGTAATCAGAGAGTAGACTCCAAAACTATTGAAAGTTATTTAGACCTTAACGGATTAAAAAATAATCAAGAATCGGCGATTAATAATTCGATTAAAAAACTATTTGCCAGTGAGCTATTCCTGGAAATAAATATTTACTCCAAAAGAGGAGAAATAATTGTTGAGGTAAAAGAAAACCCAATCATTAACGAAGTTGAATTTCGAGGCAATAAAAAGATCAATGATGAAGCCCTAGAAGGAGAAGTTAAGCTGAAAAAGCGTGCAATTTATACTAAATCCAAATTGCAAAGTGACATCAAAAGAATTAACGACATTTACATTAAATCTGGGCGTTTTTTAACAAAAATTGAACCAAAAATAATTCAAAGAAAACAAAATAGGATCGATCTAATTTTTGATATTCAAGAAGGTAAAAAAGCCCAAATTTCTGAAATTGACTTTATTGGAAATAAAGTTTTTTCTGATTCGAAATTAAATGAAGAAATAACCACTAGAGAATCAAAATGGTGGAAATTTTTCTCCAGCTCAGACACTTATGATTCCGATCGTATTGAATTTGATCGCGAAAAATTAAGAAGATTCTATAATTCCGAAGGTTATGCCGACTTCGCTACTCTTTCGAGTAGTGCGCAAATTTCTCCTAAGAAAGATCGTTTTTTCATCAACTTTTTGGTTGAAGAAGGAATTAAATATGATTTTGGTGACATTAAAATTACCAATCAGATCAAAAAATTTGATGAAGCGCTTTTGAAGAAAGCCATAAGAACCAAAAAAGGCAAAGTTTATAACTCAAATTTGGTTGATGGAACTATCAACAAGATGGTGGAAATTATGTCAGAAAAAGGTTACGCTTTTGCTGATATTAGCCCAGTTTTAACACGTGACAAAGAGAAGAAAATTATTGATATCGAATATGTAATTAAAGAAACTTCACGAATTTATATCAATCAAATCAGTATTAAGGGAAATACTAGAACTATGGATGAAGTAGTTAGAAGAGAGATGCGAGTTAGAGAAGGAGATGCTTATAACATTATCAAAATTAACCGTTCTCGCCAAAGAATTCGTAATTTAGGCTTTTTCGATAAAGTTGAATTTAACACTACGAAAGTTGAAGGAACTAATTTAGTAGATATTGAAATTGAAATTAAAGAGAGAAAAACTGGTGAATTAAATTTCGGAATTGGTTATTCAACAGTTGATGAGGCAACGGGTAATATTGGCCTAAAAGAGCGTAATTTATTTGGAACTGGAAGAGAGCTTGGAATTAATCTTCAAAAATCTTCTCTCAGATTTAGTAATGAAATTAACTATACTAAACCTTGGTTTATGGGTAGAGAAGTTTCTGCTGGTATTGATTTATTCAACTATGAGCTCAATAAAAAGAACACTTTAGTTTATGATCAACAATCCAACGGAATTGTTCTTCGTGCAAATTATGCGATTAATGAATATTTATCTCACCAATTACGATATTCTTACAAACAAGAGGAGATAAGTGACGTTGAGCCAGATGCTTCTGTTACCATTCAAAATCTAGTTGGAGATTATACTGTTTCGAGCGTTGGACAAACATTCCTTTATGACAAAAGAGACAATCTGATGGATCCTAGAGATGGATATTATTTCAGACTTTCCCAAGATTATGCTGGTCTTGTGGGTGGAAATGTTGAATATTTCAAAAATGAAGGTAGCGGTGCTTATTATATGCCATTATTTGGCGGCAAAGACTTTGTTCTAAAATTCTCAGGCAAATTTGGTCATATTGTTGGAATGGGCGGTCAAGATGTTAGAAGTAATGATGCATTTTTCTTAGGTGGAAATAACTTCAGAGGTTTTGAATATGCTGGGATAGGACCAAGGGCAAAAGTTAACGGCTCATTTATGGGTGGTGATGCAGTTGGTGGAAACACCTATTATGTCAGCACAACAGAATTCCGCTTTCCTATGGGACTTCCTAAAGATTTAGGAATTAGTGGAGCCTTATTCTCAGATATTGGAACTTTAAAAGGAGTTGATTCTGCTAGTTCTGCTGGCAGTGAAATTGCCGATAGCGGTTCCTTGAGAGCATCTTTTGGTTTAAGTATAGGTTGGGCTTCACCTCTTGGACCAATTCGCCTAGATTTTGCTCAGGTTCATAAACAAGAAGAGTATGATCAAACCGAAACCTTCAGATTCAGCTTCGGAACTAATTTCTAACTGTCTGTTGCTTTAATGTTGTTGAATGAAAATACATAAAGATTAAATAACCCTTTTAATAAAAATAAACTGGTTTTTAACGTTTTATAAAAAATTATTCTTATTTAATGCAATTCATTATTTGACAGTTTATTCCTACGAACCTAATGTCTGTATCTCTTTATTAACCAAACTTATAAATAAAATGTCTGTAATTCAAAAATCTGATTTAATCAAACAAGTTGCTGCTTCAACTGGCAACACTGCAAAAGACACAGAAACCACTGTTAATGCTCTTTTGGCCGCAATTAGAGATAATCTAAAATCTAGCGACAAAATCCAATTCACAGGATTTGGTGCTTTTAATGCCAAGAATGTTCCTGCTAGAAAAGGTAGAAACCCTGCAACTGGCGCAGAAATTGAAATTTCAGCTAGAAGACAAGTTACCTTTAGCGTTGGTAAGGAATTAAAAGACACTGTTAATTCATAAGTCTCTTTTGGCCAACCATAAATTAATCTTGGTTGGCCAATAAGCAGAAATTATCAAAACCCCTTCAACATTTCATCCGTAATTATTCGTGACGCTTCAAGTTGAGATTCAGTCATTTTAGACTCTTTAGACCTTACCATTTCCTCCATAAACGGAATACTTTTAGATAAAATATCTTCCATCACATTATCTACTTCTCGATCTTTTAAAGCATCAGCTCTTATAATGAATATTTTTGCGTAAACATGTGACAATATGAAATCCTCACCGATATTTAGATCTTCATTTTTTAGTGCGTAAGCAGCTGATAATAATGGCAGCATTGTAATATTATTGGTATTTTTCTTCGCAATATTTATGGCATTATTATAGTCTTTTTTTATTAAATAAGCTTTAACTAATGCAAAATTAGCCTCTTCTTGACCGAGAATATTTGCCGTCCTAAAATATTCTATCGACTTATTATACCTCCCTGTTTCACTGTAAGAATGACCTAATAAATAATATAAGTAGGGATTGTTTGTTAATTTAGCCGTCGTTTTGCATTTTTTTATTATGGCTTCAAAATTATGTTGTTTTCCAAGTTTAATGCATTTATGGATCTTAACAGAGGTATAAACCCAAAAAGAAACCACAAAAGTTGCTGCTACTAATAAAATTGAAAGATTAAACTTTTTGTATTCTTTATAAGAATATTTTTCATCTGTAATGACGCGGGTTCTTGATAAAAAATCCACTAAAGTTACGCAGTTTCTTGTAAAAAATGCTGAACTTACAATTATCAATATAGTAACGGAGGGAACTAAATAACTCATAAGCACACTATTTTGGATATTACTCACCCCGATTATGAAAAATATAATTGTGATGATAAATGATTTCAGAAAGTTTCTCCCCCCAAATACATCCTTTCCGTTTGAAGATATGGTTTTTATATTTAATAACGCTCCCCCCAAAGTGGTTCTATATTGATGGAAGCTAAGGTAATAATATAAAGTTATGAAGGCGCTAAAACTTACTCCAAAAATAGAAATAATTCTGTCAACAGATAGAATTATTATCACATCAACGATTCCGGCTAAAAGTCTTTTTATAATTAAATTGTTAAACATTTTCTTATTAAATAAAGTTGAGTAAAAGGCGTTATGAATAAGAAGCCATCCCAGAATTATTTGATTCTATTATTGGTTTTGTATGATACCCTCAAAGAAATTGTCGCATTATCTATTATCGTAATCCACCAGATTCCTTACCTCACTAGACTTTACTTTTGTAACAATCCACATGGTAGATTGGCATATCTTATATATTACTTTGTATAAAATTGATTCGTATCTAGATAGTTTTTTAGTGCCCAAATGTTCTTCTGATAGCTTAACGTGATTGCTCTCTTCCTTATCTACCCTCAGCTATAGTTTTATCAAGTTCATCATCCTTTCCAAAAAGGAACTCTGACTGGGAAGCAAGATGTGAGTGGGCTGTTTTTTCTGCAGCTTTCATATAAATCAATAAATGACGACTACCTAAAATAGAGGTTAACATTCCTAGGAAATATCCCGCCACGCCCCATATCCATGTTAAGCGGCAAGGTATCATATTATATTTAGGCATTAATACCTGAAGAGGATGCAGTGTTTTTGCTAGTCTTGTAGTACATGACTCAATGTTTCTAGCAAATCTTTGTGAGGTAATTTGGCAATCGTGATTTGGGCTTTGTAAAACTGTATCGCGCCAAATTAACCTGCATAATTTACGTTTATAATATTTTTTATGGCTCGTAGGTTTTGATCATCCATTATTTTTAGTTTCGTTCTGAGCCTTGTCTTTACTCTCTTTCTTAATTGGCCTTGCTATTGGGCAAACATCTTGCACGAAGCCATTCAATGTGTTTACCAAATTGTCTCTTACTATGCTGTAATGAACAAATTGACCTTTTTTCTCACTTTCAACAAGTCCTGCATTTTCTAGAATACTCAAATGCTTTGAAAGAGATGGCTTAGATATTTCAAAGCGTTCAGAAATTTCTCCAGCTGTCATTGAAGTGGCGGAAAGATAAGCTAGGATTTTACGCCTAACCGTTGATGACAATGCTTCAAATACTTTACTCATGTAATTCTTAAAAAAATGTATTTAGCCTGTTGACTAAATATATAAGTGATGTTATTAATTAGTTAATTAGCTAATTATATTTTAGAAAGAAAATGATCAATAAGCAAGACAAGGTAGAAATTATTTATGATGGCGCATGTCCAATATGCCAAGCAGGGGTTAACAATTTCTGCTCAAACGATAGTAAGGGAATTATTACCAAGATTAATAAGCGCGATGAGAGGAATCATAAAATTGCTATAGAGGCTGAAGATGCTGACCTAAATTTGGATAAGGGAGTGATTATCAAATATCAGGATGAATTTTACCAAGGACTTGAAGCTCTCCATTTGATGAACAAATTAAATTTTGGTAAAGGCTTTGTAGGATTTATGAGTAAAGCAATGTTTGGCAATAAGACTATTGGCAAGTACTTTTATCCAATTGTACTTGGCGCAAGAAATATTCTAATAAAAATTAAAGGCGTGGGTTTAATAGATAACCAAAAGAGGTAAATATTATGAATGATTTTCGACATTTAGTAAAAGATGATGGAATTTGCTGGCAGCGTAGCCTGCGCTTTGAAAATAAAATGCCAATAACAGTTTCTTCTCTAAAAATTGTAGATCCTAAACATGGTTTGATGGAACGAGTTGGAAATGGTTTGCATATGAAGCTTAACGTTTATGAGGAAGGTGGTAATTTGCATTTTGTAAGTAATAAATATTTTATCAAAATTAGAAAATATTATATGCCTCTACCCGCATTATTTACTCCGGGACAGTTAAATGTTGCACATATAGACGAAGGAAATGGCAGATTTAGATTCCGAATGTCATTGGACCATAAATATTTTGGTCAAACTTTTTATCAAGACGGAATTTTTAATAAATCAGGAGAGGAAAAATGGAAGTAGTTTTTATTATAATGGCAATACAAATTGTTTTGGGTGGTTTCGATAATTTATATCACCATGAATTAACAGAAAAACTTCCTTCCAAGCCAGAGGCAAGGCACGAACTTACATTTCATTTTATTCGTGAGATGATATATGCGGTGCTATTTTTTGGCCTAGCATGGTATGAGTGGCACGGCATTTGGGCAATTATTCTCATAGGGCTATTTGTGACCGAACTAATAGTGACTATGTGTGATTTTGTAATTGAAGATAAAACACGCGTTTTACCTCCATTCGAAAGAGTTCTTCACACAATATTAGCAATTAATATTGGCGTATTCTTAGCGGTTTTATATCCCATTGTTGCAGGGTGGTATGATTATGAAACTGCCTTATATTCTGTAGATTATGGCTATTGGTCATGGTTCTTCACAGCTTGCGCTCTGGGTGTGGGATTATGGGGAATAAGAAACATGATTGCCGTTATGAAACTGCATATTTTAAAAGTTCCAGAATGGCAGAGAAAACCTTTTAAACGCGTTGATAATAAAAATTCTAACACTTATTTGATTACTGGTGCCACAGGATTTATTGGAAATTCTTTAGTTCGTAAACTTGTATTGGAAGGGAATAATATTATTGCCTTAAGTCGTGATGCGAAAAAAGTTAATTACAAATTTGGCCCACACGTAATTGCTATTGATGATTTAGCGCAAATAAAAAACAGTCAGAAAATTGATGTGATAATCAATTTGGCAGGAGAGCCTTTAGCAGGAGGGCTTTGGACCAAAAAACGCAAACAAAAATTCTTTGATAGCCGTATTAACACAACCATAGATTTAGTGGCATTGATAGCGAGGCTGAAAACAAAACCGGAATTACTACTTAACGGTTCCGCAATTGGTGTGTATGGCAATCGTAATGATGAAATTATGACGGAAGATAGTAATTTCAAGACTGATTTCATGTCTGAATTATGCCAAAAATGGGAGAATGAAGCCAAAAAAGCTCAAGATCATGGCCTACGCGTAGTAATGCTTAGAACTGGACTAGTGTTAGACGGCAACGGCGGAATATTAAACCCAATGCTATTATCTACAAAGCTTGGCGGAGGAATGGTTATGGGCAGTGGTGAGCAATATATGAGTTGGATAGATTTGCACGATATAATCAAATTAATGCAGTTTATCGTTTCCAATAAGAAAATAAATGGAGCGTTTAATGCAACTTCCCCCAACCCTATTACCCAAAAAGAGTTCATGAAAAAATTAGGGAAAAGTCTCAAACGCCCTGTATTTATGTGGTTGCCAGCTTGGTTCTTCAGAATGTTGTTAAAAGATATGGCTGATTTATTTCTAAATGGTCAGAAGGTTTTGCCTAAAAAAGCACAGGATAATGGATTTGAGTTTTCATATCCTGATCTTCAGGGTTCGTTTGAACGAATATTATCGAAGGAAGTCAGTGACAATAAGGGATCATCAGAAGTGTTCTACAATTCCCAATGCACAATATGTAACACAGAAATGAATCATTATCGTGAACTTAAAAAGAAATCGGGCGCTCTAATAGATTTCAAAAGCATACATTCTAATTCTGAAGACTTAAAGAAATTTGGTTTAACAAAAAAAGATATTAAGAGACGGTTATATGTTCTAAAATCGAATGGCGAAGTGGCAAATGGCATCGATGCTAATATTGAGATATGGTCTAAATTTCCAAAATATAAGAAATTTGCAAGATTACTAAACTTTCAACCAATTCACTTTATTGCAAGTTTTGCATATGAGGGAATTATAGTTCCCTGGTTGGCTTCTAAAAATTAGGCGCAATCGCCATTTTTGCTCGTTGTTATTTTGGATAATCTGATTAGATTTATTAGCTAAATTGAGTAATAAAAGATCTAATCAATGACTAATCTCTCACAAATTGTCAAGCAGCAGCAAGATAGAATTCTAGAAATTTATCTTGAAGAAACGCCAGAAAGTCAGCGCAAATTATTATCTCAAACAATATCTAATGAGAATGTTGCAGAATATTTTGATATCGAGCTAGAAAAACAAATCATAATTGCCGATCATTTGGCTAGAATTTCCGATATTCAGTTTCGTTTAAGGAATGTAATTCACAGCAAATTTGCGCAATATATCTCTAAAAATAATGCGTTCGATGCTTATTCTTTTAAATTTACCCTAGAAAAAGTTACGAAACCTCTAATATCAAAAGAAGCTTTTCAGAATATTTTAGATCATAACATTGTTTCTCACAGCGTAACTGCTCATCCAACCAACCCTTACTCCTCTGAATACACCATAAAATCAATGCAACTTGATGGGGCTTTATCATCAAATAATAAGGAAAACATTCGAAATGTAATTGGGCAGTTAATCAAAATTAACCCAGTTCCATTAATTTCAAACAGAAATGAAGGCAAAAAATCTCAGAAAGAAGAAATTTACGAGGCCCTTTCTTACATCAAAAACCTTTACCACAATTTGCCAATTGCTAGAAGAAAAATGCAGCAAGAAATTGATGAATTTGGCCTAGATGTAAAAATTGGTAAATTTTATGAAATTTGCGTTTGGTTGGCAGGAGATGGCGATGGAAATTTCAATGCCACAGCAAAATCTCTACAAAGCAATATTAATATCTTTAAAGAGGAAATTTTAAAGCTTTATCAAAATGATTTGAATGAGGTTTTGAAAATTGAAGATTATTCAAATCCACTTGATTTAATTGCAGATCTTAAAAAGATTCCAAAAAATGATAAAATTGAAGATGTAATTTATCAAATAGAAAATTTCGGCTTTCATTTTGCTAAAATTGATATTCGTCACAGCTCGGCTGATATTCAAATTACTGCAGATGAATTACGGAATAATCCGAATAATTTAAAAAACCAAACTGCAATTAGAATTTGGGATAGATTGCAAATTGTAGCAAAGAACCCTGAATTTTTTGATAAATTAATCATTTCTGAATGTAAAAGCTCTAAAGATGTTCTAAATGCCATGTTTTTACTCAAAACTAGCAATTGCAAGGCGCTTAACATTATTACCTTGTCGGAAAGTGCTGATGATTTAATTAATCTTGAAGAAAATATTGCTGATCTTTTAGAAAATGAAACTTACCGAAATCACATAATTGCCAAGGGAAAACTCTATTACATGATTGCTAAAAGCGACACCCAAAGGAGAGATGGAGTTGGAGCACATTTCGCTCAGGAATTTGCGGTAGAAAAAGTAACAAACATTGTCGCCCGACGGGCGACAAAATATCCTTCCTTACAAAATGTTAAATTAATTCCTTTTAATGGCGCAGGTCATGCCCTGCAAAGAGGTGGTGGAAGGATTGATGAAATTCCAAATATTTATGCCAAAGCTGCAATGCGCGGACTTTACTGGCTAAAAAATAAACATGATTTCAATATCCTACCTCCCGCTTTAACAACGCAAGGTCATCAAAATGGCATTTTATTTAGCTACGCTAATTGTGTGAATTTTTTAACCAGCTATTTCTCACAAAGCCTCTACGCCAAGTTCAAAATGAGAGGTTTAATTGCTGATTCTGAAATTCCTAATGTAGAAGCTAGAAAATATCGAGAATCATTCTTTAATGCCGCCAGAAAAAATTACTGGGAAGAAGTCTCAACTTTAAGCAGTCCAATTAACCTTCTTTTTACCCAAGGACCTTGGGCTTCGGTAGAACTGAGCAATGTTTCGTCTAGACCTTCTAAAAGAGTAGAAAATTATGCGTTGCAATTAATTGATCAAAGAGCAATTGGTACAGAAAAAATGTGTGCCCACAGTGGAACTCACTTAATTAGTTGGTATAGCGCGCGGGCAGGATTAGAAGAAATTGGCCTTAAAGCCGGAAGATTTATGTATTTAAACGACAAAGCAACCAGAGATAGCTTTAGAAATATAGCGATGTCACTTTTTATGTGTGATTTTGAGATTTCTTGGAAAATGATGATTGGCAAAAATCACCCAAAATTAGAGGAAATTGAAAATTTAGCAGCAAAATATAAAAATGAGGAATTTTGTGATTTAAACCAAAATAATCAGAATCAAATAACCCTTGCCCACCTTGAGATTGAGGCAATAAAGACCGCTGCATTAATCCATAAAATCATTGTAAATGAAGATTTAATATGTAGTCTTACGCCGCAAAATTTGCTGAATGAATTATGGCCAAATTTGGCAAATAGAATTAAAAATCGCGAAAAAAAGTTAAAATTTACTCACTTAATTGAAGCAAAATTAACCTTTAATCTTCCTGAAAATGAAAAGAGATATCCGAATAATTCTCAATTAAAACAGTTATTTAGAGCAATTAACGCTGCCTGCACTGGTTCTGAAGCTCCTAATATTACCCTAATTAGATCAATCAATCGTGACTTCGTAAGTGAATTTGAGAATGATCTAAATTCTGATTTGGTAGAAAAATTATCAATTGTTTAAATATGAAAATAGAAACAAAGAAAGTAATCGATAATAAAGATTTTATGGGTTTTGCCAGCAAAACTCCGAAAGAAAAAATGCAAAGAAAGCCTGATTGGATTCGTGTTAAAGCACCAAGTTCAACTGGAGCTTATGCTGACACAGCGGCTTTAATGCGTAAATACAAATTAAACACAGTTTGCGAGGAAGCTGCTTGTCCTAATATTAGCGAATGTTGGAGTCAGAAACACGCGACGGTAATGATTCTAGGATCGGTTTGCACTCGCGCTTGTTCATTCTGCAACATTGAAACTGGTCGCCCAGATTTACTGGACCCACATGAGCCAGATAACCTTGCCGAAGCTGCTGGAAAATTAGGTTTAAATCACATTGTAATTACTTCAGTTGATCGTGATGATTTAGATGATGGCGGAGCAGATCATTTTGTGCGCTGTATTCAAAGGCTTCGTGAAACTTCTCCAAAAACTACTATTGAAATTTTAACTCCCGATTTCCTGCGTAAAGATGGTGCTATTGAAACAGTAGCCCAAGCTAAGCCAGATGTTTTCAATCACAATATTGAAACCGTCCCTGGTCTTTACAATTCAATTCGTCCTGGTGCTCGATACTTCCATTCCTTAACTTTGCTAAAAACAGTCAAAAATGTTGATCCAATGATTTTTACCAAATCTGGTTTAATGGTTGGTCTTGGCGAGAAAAAGGAAGAAGTTTTGCAAGTAATGGATGATTTACGCTCCGCTGATGTTGATTTTTTAACTATTGGACAATATTTACGCCCAACTGTTCGTCATGCTCCAGTTGATCGTTATGTTCACCCTGATGAATTCGAATTTTACAAAAAAGCCGCTTACAATAAGGGATTTTTGATGGTTTCCGCAAGCCCACTTACTCGCTCTTCTTACCACGCTGGAGATGATTTTGTAAAAATGAGAGCGGAAAGAGAAAAAAGGTTAAAAAATAATTCTAACAATAACTAAGCCAAATCATAGATTTTCAATCACCTCTCCAGCTATAAAAATAGCTATGGAAGCTAGAAAAGAAAGATTAGAAAGAGGCAATAATAAAAGTGTTAGGTTCGATGAAAAGGTGAAATTTGAAGGTGAATATCCTGATGAAGAACACCTAAAAATTACCAATGGTAAAGAACAAAAACCCAAAAGTAGCTAAAATTTTTGGCTGCAAATCTAAAAATTAATAATGGATACAGAAATAAAAGGTCAAAGAATTTGTAAAATCATCGCCCGCAGTGGATTTTGTTCGCGTCGCGAAGCAGAAGAATTAATTGCTGATGGAAGAGTTAAAGTTAACGGCGTGGTAATTGAAACTCCTGCAACGATAATTACTGATCACTCAATTAAAATTGATGACAAATTAATTAATGAAAAAACACCAGCAAAAATCTGGATTTTTCACAAGCCCAAAGGATTAATCACCGCCAATAAAGATCCTAAAGCTCGCAAGAATATCTTTGAAGTTTTACCAAAACATTTACCTCGGGTTGTTACTGTCGGCAGATTAGACATTAACACTGAAGGTTTGCTACTTTTAACTAACGATGGCGAACTTTCCAGATATATTGAGCTTCCAACTAGTAAATGGACCCGAATTTATCGCGCTAGAGTTTATGGAAGAGTAGATATGGAAAGACTCAAAAAGCTACAGAAAGGAATTATGATTGATGGCATTAAATATGGCGGAATTAAAGTGGAAATGGACCAAGAAAAAGATTTCAACTCATGGTTAAAAATCTCCTTATCTGAAGGAAAAAATCGCGAAATTAAGAAAGTTCTAGAACATTTTGGCCTGCAAGTTAATCGCCTAATTAGAATTTCTTTTGGCCCTTTCCACTTAGGAAAAATGAAAGTTGGTGAAGTTAAAGAGGTTCCAAAACCTGTTCTAAGAGATGCTATTCCAAAAGAATTTTTATAAAAATATTAATAATTAACAATTAAAAAAATGATTCCTCGTTATTCAAGAAAAGAAATGGCCGGCATTTGGTCTGAGCAAAATAAATATCAAATCTGGATGGAAATTGAGGCTTATGCGGTTCAAGCCATGGAGAAATTAGGAATTGTCCCAGAAGGAGTTGGGCAAGAAATTCTCGATAAAGGAAGAGTTGATGCTGGTGAAATTGCAGAAATTGAAGCAGTAACCAAACATGATGTAATTGCATTTCTAACTAACTTAGCAGAATCGATTGGTGAAAATTCTCGTTTTGTACATATGGGAATGACTAGTTCTGATGTTTTGGACACTTGCCTTTCTAAACAATTAGACCAAGCTTCAGCAATTTTACTCGATGACTTAGAAAGGCTTTTAAAAGTTTTAAAAGACCAATCTCAAAAGCATAAATTAACTTTATGCGTTGGAAGAAGTCATGGAATTCACGCCGAACCAACAACTTTTGGTTTGAAAATGGCACGTTTTTATGCTGAATTTAAAAGAAATAAAGAAAGATTAATTGTTGCTAGAAAAGAAATTGCAGTTTGTGCTATTTCTGGAGCAGTTGGAACTCACGCCACAATCGACCCTTCGGTTCAGAAGTTTGTTGCTGAAAAGTTAGGTTTAGCAGAAGAAGAGATTTCTAGCCAAGTAATTCCAAGAGATCGTCACGCAGCATTTTTTGCAACACTCGGAATCATTGCGTCCTCAATTGAAAATGTTGCGGTTGAAATTCGTCACTTACAAAGAACTGAAGTTTTAGAGGTGGAAGAGTTCTTTTCTAAAGGACAAAAAGGTAGCTCTGCCATGCCACATAAAAGAAACCCTGTTTTATCAGAGAACCTTACTGGACTAGCTAGAATAGTGCGCAGCGCGGTTAATCCTGCAATGGAAAATGTTGCTCTTTGGCATGAGCGTGATATTTCTCATTCTTCAGTTGAGAGAATGTTCGCTCCTGATGCAACAGTAACACTTGATTTTGCTTTGAATCGCTTGATTGGTTTAGTGGAAAATCTTCTGGTTTATCCAGAAAATATGATGAGAAACTTAAATAAATTAAATGGCTTAGTTTTCTCTCAGCAAGTTTTAATTGCTTTAATTGACGAAGCTAAAATTTCTCGTGAAGACGCTTACCACATCGTTCAAACCAACGCCATGAAGGTTTGGAAAGATGGAGTTGATTTTTATGAGTTGTTGGTTGCAGATGAAAAAGTTAATAAATTCTTAGGACAAGAAAGGTTAAAGAAAATTTTTGATTTTGGATTTTATACTAAAAATATTGATCAGATTTTTAATAGAATATTCTAAATATGCTTGGAAAATTACCAACCAACCCTATTGATGTTCATGTTGGCAAAAAACTGCGCCAAATTCGCAAATCTCATAAAATGAGTCAAGATAAATTAGGTGAATTGACGGGCGTTGCGGGTCAGCAAATTCAGAAATATGAGATGGCAATTAATCGCATCAGCGTTAGTAAATTATATGAATTTTCTCAATTATTAGAAAGGCCAATTAGTGATTTTTTTGCAGGATGCGTTGCGGATCGAGATTTCCATAATATAGATTTTAAATCTGAAGAAGATCAAAAAATTAATGCTACAAAAAATGATCGTGAAGTTGAAAGTCTAATTCAGAATTTTAATCGAGTAAAAGATTTTAATGTTAGAGAAAAGATAATTGACATGGTTTGTGCTGTGGCTAACAATTCTAAACAATGGTGATCATCCATTTAGTTCGCCTACAAAATCTCTCATCTTGATAATATACCTCAACTTTTTTCTCGTAAACCTTTGGTAAATCTACCAAAACCCTTTTTATGGGATCATTAATATTTTAAGACAGGCATAAAAAAACGCTAAATCAATAAATTGATTTAGCGTTTTTTTAATTCTATTAGATTATAAAACCTAATATTTAGGCAGTAGCCACAACATTGATGAACATTCTGTTGTTTTTACCAGCTTTGATAAATTTTACAACTCCATCAATTGTAGCGAAAATTGTATGATCAACACCAATTCCAACTCCACTTCCTGGATGCCATTTGGTTCCTCTTTGTCTTGCAATGATATTGCCAGAAATTACTGACTCACCGCCAAATTTCTTGATTCCTAATCTTCTACCAGCCGAATCCCGACCATTTCTCGAACTTCCGCCCGCTTTCTTGGTTGCCATTGTTTAGTTAAATTAAAGTTTAATGTCAGTTATTTTAAGAAGAGTTTTTAATTGCCTGTGACCGTTTTTTCTTCTTGAATTTTGTCTTCTTCTTTTTTTGAAGATGATTACTTTTTTATCTTTAAAGTTTTTGCTTACTTCAGCTTTAACAGAAGCTCCTTCAATGCTTGGAGTTCCAAAAATTGCTTCGCCTTTTTCGTTTTGAGCAAAAATTACATCTAAATCGATAATGTTGCCAGCTTCAGAATTTAAATTCTCAACGATGATTGTGTCATCTTTGGAGACTCTATATTGTTTACCGCCGGTTTGAACTATTGCGAACATCTTAAATAAATTAATTAATTGTTTGAAAGTGAGGCTTAATGATTCTAGTCTTCGCCTTTTTTAGCCACATTTATAAACTCCTATCTAGAAAAATAAAGTAGCTAGAATAAAAAGTAGGCGAGGAATTTATCCTAAATTATTATTTTGTCAATTAAAAATGTCCATTAAATTACTATCCGAAGAACAAAAACAAGCGGTTTACGAAATTGAAGATGGCAATAGCGTCTTTATTAGTGGAAGTGCTGGAACTGGAAAATCTTACTTATTGCAATATTTAAAGGCCAATTATGGTGATCACGGCCTACACATTACTGCCAGTACAGGAATTGCGGCGGTTAATGTTGGTGGTCAAACTTTGCATTCTTGGGCGGCAATTGGTTTGGGAAATTTACCAGCAGAACAGACAATTCAAAATTTATTTGGGGCAAAATTTAGTCGTGTTCGTCGTAAATTAAAATTAGCCAAAATGCTGGCAATTGATGAAATTTCGATGATTTCAGCGCCAGTTTTTGATTTACTAAATGAGGTTTTGAAAGCTGTTCGTGAAAATGATGCACCTTTCGGCGGCTTACAGCTTATTTTATTTGGTGATTTCTTACAGCTTCCTCCGGTAAATCGCTCTGGAGAACTTAAAAATAATTACCAATTTTCTTTTGAATCCGATGCTTGGCAGGCATTAAACCCATCTTCAATAATGCTTAAAAAGGTGTTTCGTCAGCAAGATGAAGGATTTGTTAAATTGTTAAATAATATCAGATTCGGAAAAATTGATATGGATGACATTTCTGTTTTAGAATCGAGAATTAACCTTCCAGACAAAGAAGATGCTGTAAAGCCAACGATTTTAGCTTCGCATAATGCTCAAGCCGAAAGAATTAATCAAACTTATCTCAAGCAAATTCCAGCAGAATCACAAATATTTACAGCCAAATTTTCTGGTGATGCGCGAAGAATTGAATTTTTGCGTAAAAACTGCATCGCTGGAGATAAATTAGAATTAAAGACTGGCGCTCAAGTGATGATGCTTAAAAACACTTACCAAAAAGATGGCATAATGAACGGCTCTTTGGGTGTTATTCAAGGATTCTCGAAAAAGAATTATCCAATAGTTAGGTTTAAAAATGCCGCTTTATTAACTATTGCTCCAGAAACTTGGGAACTAGAGAAGTTTGATGAAACAAAACAGGAAATGCAAACCGAGGCCGAAATGGTTCAGGTGCCGCTAATTCTAGCTTGGGCCATGACAATACATAAATCCCAAGGAATGACTTTAGATAAAGTTAAATGTAATTTGAGCAATGTTTTTGCCGATGGACAAATTTATGTTGCTTTGTCTCGTGTTAAAACTTTGGCGGGTTTACATATTGAAGGTTTGGATTGCAACAAGATTCGAGCCAATCAACAGATTGTTGATTTTTATAACTCATTGGAAGTTTAACAGATTAAAATGTTTGAAATATTAAACTCTCTCTTCCCCGTTTTTATCGTCATAATTTTTGGATATGCCACTAAACATCTTAAATTATTGTCTGATGAATTTTGGCCATCTTGCGAGAAGCTAGTCTATTATGCTCTCTTGCCGATTTTGCTTTTTATCAATATTTTTGCGGCAGAATATCAAAATATTGCCAGCTATTTTAGCATGATAATTTCTGCCATCAGCGCTATTTCAATAATAATTTTATTGTTATTTCTGGGAAAAAATATTTTTGGCATTAAAAACCCCAATTTTACTTCTCTTTTTCAAGGATCAACCTACTCCAACGCCGCTTACATTGGAATTCCTTCAACATATGCCTTATTTGGTCAAGAAGGTTTAGTGGTTTATTGTATTTTAATTGCAGTAATGGTGCCCTTTGTGAACGCAGTAACAATTATTGTTCTTAGCATCTATTCTAATGGTAAGAACAAGACGATTTTTAAAACCATCGCCCAAAAACTGGTTTTTCATCCAATAATATTAGCGTGTGTACTAGGATTTTTATTTAGTTACTTAGCAATAAGCTTACCAGAATTAATTCTAAACCCCTTGGAAATTATGGGAAAAGCCGCAATTCCGCTGGGTTTAATGGTTGTCGGTGGGGCTTTAAATATTAAATCAACTCGTGGTTATTGGAGATACATCATTAGCGCCACTGCAATTAAACTTATTGCCCTGCCTTTAATTATAATTACTCTGGCTAAATTCTTAGATGTTTCCAAATTTAATACTCAAATATTAATTATGTACGCAGCTCTTCCAACTGCTGCCGCAACTTATTTATTGGCTAAAAAAATGAATGGTAACGCGCCTTTAATGGCGGGAATAATAGTTTTTGAAACCTTAATTTCCTTAATCACAATGTCCTTTATTTTGACTCATTAAAAAATGTATCACAACCTTTCTGCAAAATCTCAAGGAATATTCTGGGCAATTATAACCTGCTTTTTAGTATCGGTTATGATTGCAATTGTTCGTCATTTGGCCGATGATTTTCACCCTTTTCAAATTGTGATGATGCGTAATTTCTTTGCGCTGATTTTTCTCCTTCCTTTTATAATTAATAAAGCTGAAGAAATTGTTAAAACTCAACACATTAAACTCCATTTAGTGCGTGGATTTGTGGGTTTGGTGGGAATGGCTTTGTGGTTCTACATCATCACTTTAATTCCTCTTTCTGAAGCAGTAGCCATTACTTTTATTGTACCAATTGTAACAACTTTGGCGGCAATGTGGTTTTTAAAGGAAAAAGTTAATTCCAAAATTTGGATTTCTTTAATTATTGGTTTTATCGGAGTTTTAATTATTGTCCGCCCCGGATTTCGCGAATTTAAACCGGCTTATTTTCTGGCACTTTTGGTGCCTTTCATCTGGTCAATTTCCAACATTACTACCAAAAAACTAGTAGTTACAGAGCGCCCCGGAACCATCACCTTATATTTATCGTTAATTATCTTCATTCTCTCAATTCCACTTTCTGCTCCTTATTTAACCGCGGTTCCTGTGATTGATTTGGTGTGGTTTTTATTATTAGGCTTAATTTCTAATGGCTGCTACATGGCCAGCGCAATTTGCTATTCCAAGGCCGACATTTCCGCGGTTCAGCCTTTCGATTTTAGTAGGTTACTTTTTACCGCAATAATTGCCTATTTTGCCTTTGGCGAACAAATGGATTTATTCACCTTTGTGGGAGCTGCCGTAATTTTACTTGGCTCATTAATGGTAACCAATAAATCACCGCTTCATTATTTATATTCTGGCTTTGCAGAAGGAAATATTATTCCTAAAAGTAAAATATTCTTTGCCAATTTGTTGATTTTTATTAAAAAATTTAAAGAAATTAGATGGAAAAAATAATCGATAAAAAAAGATCAATTGGTCAGGCCGCTCTTGAAATTGGGGTTCGAACTCATGTTATTCGTTTTTGGGAAGAAAAATTTCCGCAAATAAAACCCCAAATCGGAAAAGGAGATCGACGCTATTATTTTGATTATCAGATGGAGGTTTTGTTTAAAATTAAATCTCTGCTGCATAATGAAGGTTACACAATTTCAGGCTTGCAAAAACTGCTGGGCAAAAGAAAGAAATTAGATGAGAAGCAAGAAAATATTGAATTTTTGTTGGATAAAAATGAGTTTGAAATTGATGATTTTATTAAAGATGATGGCTTGAAAAAAAGTCAAAAAGATACAATTAATGCCATTATTTTACGAATTGAAGAAAATTTAAAAAAGTTAAGTTAATGAAAATCATCTCTTGGAATATTAATTCTCTGCGCCTGCGCCTGCCACTTCTTGAAAAATTTGTTCAACAAGAAAATCCTGACATTATTTGTTTACAAGAAACTAAAGTTCAAGATGTTGATTTCCCTCTTGAAGCGGTTAAAAATTTGGGTTTTGAATTTGTAGAATTTTCCGGACAAAAATCTTACAACGGCGTAGCCATTTTTTCTAAACTGCCCTTAAAAAATGTTAAAAAATATGATATTCTGGAGTCTGGACACAAGAGACACATTGCCGCAACTTTGCCAGACGGCACAATTTTGCACAATTTCTATGTTCCTGCTGGCGGTGACATTCCCGATATTAAGGTTAATGACAAATTTGATTTTAAATTAAAATTTGTCGATTGGATGAGTGAATATTTTTCTAAATACTCCAAAGATCAAAAAATTATTATGCTAGGAGATATGAATATTGCCCCATCTGAACTGGATGTTTGGTCCCATAAACAACTTTTAAAGGTAATTTCTTACACACCTATTGAGAAAGAAAAATTTCTAACTTTAAAAAATAGCCTAAGTTTTGTTGATTCTCACAGAGTGCTGGCAGGCGAGGATGAAAAGCTGTTTAGTTGGTGGAGTTATCGCGGAAAAGAGCCTTTTAAATCAAATCGCGGTAGAAGATTAGATCATATTTGGATTACTCCTAATTTGGAACCTGCTTTGCAAAAAGCGGAAATCTTTAAGGAATTTAGGTTGGAAGAAAGACCTTCCGATCACGCCCCTATTGGCATTGAATTTGTCGGGAAATAAAAATGAAAACTGGCAATATTGCTTTAAGAACGGTTTCTTCATTATCTAATCTGCGAGCTAATGAGTCGATAAATGTTAGAAATTTTAGCTCCAAGAATCCACTTACTCAAAAAAGATCGTCAAATAATCCTCAAAATTTCAACGAAAAAGCTGAAACTGCATTGCAACATTTTCAGGTTTTTATGGAAAAAATTTTTCCACAACAAAAACCAGTAGAAATTACATCGGATAATATTCAAGAAGCTCTGAAGAGAATTAATCAATCAATATTATCAAACCAAATTTCACCAAAAATTATTGAATCATTAAAAGAGCAGAACCAGATCTTGGAAGAAATTCTGAAGGAAACCAGAGGGAAGAAAGAATATGATAAAAATAGTAATGACAAAGATGAAGGCGGAGACAAGCAATCTCATCCCCACGACCCTTTTCACGCTATTTATTACAAAATTGGATTATTAGGCGCTTTTTATGCAAGTTTTGATTATTTATCTTCGGGAAAGGCTAAGAATAAATATGATGAATTGTGGCACCAGAAAAACCCTCCCAAGTTTTCTGGTCAAGTCTATTTTCGTAGCTTTAACTCATATCAACCAATTGCAAAAGAGACAAAAAATAGATTAGATAGTGAATTTTTTTCCAAATCTCTCAAGCCTCCAATTTTTATTTGTGGGGAGGCGGGATCTGGGAAATTATCCTTGGCAATGGAAATTGCTTCAATAATTAAGATGAATAGTTCTAACCCAAGGCCTTTTGGTTGCTCTGTTATTAGGTGTCATACTTTGCCGGAATTAATGGATTCAGTCGCTGAATTTTGTCTAGAATTGGGGATGAATGAAAATGTTAATGAATTTTTGGCAATTAAGAATGTGGAAAGCGCTAATTTAAAATCAGAATTCGCTGTTTTAGTAGAATCCATGAACGAAGAATTAGTTAAACGAGGAGATAGTGTTGTGGTTTTTCAAGGTGTTCGGGATGCGAAAATATTAAATTATGTTCCTTTATCTGATGCAAATAATATCCATCGTATTGTAACTAGCGGCAACAATTTGATTCAAGATGGTTTGGAAGCTGAGGAAGATGCCATGAAATGGATGAATATTTCTGCTCAAGAAGTTTTTAAAGTAGAAGATTTAAATTATTATTTAATCCAATTATTAGAAAAAGCGCAAAATAGAGGTGATGAAAAAAAGCAAGAAAATATTAAAGCCTTGTTAAATAATGATTCTGTTGTTGAAAAAGGGTTGTTGGTTAATGTTTTTTGCAAGAATAAAACAACCTTAGTAACGCAAGTGGTTCATACGATGATGTCCATGAAATTGGAAATTGGAGAATATATTGAACAATTAAGGAATATTGAGATAGATCCAGAAAAAGGAAATCCAGAATATGCAATCATGGAACTGTCTTTAAAGGCAATCGAAAAAGATTTTCCATCCTCTAGACTGATTTTTTCTTATGCAACATCTCTAGAAAAGCCACAAAGCCATGGGGTGATGATTGCAGATCTTAGGAAGAATCAAAATCTTCGCGTCGCAATATCGGAGATGAATCTAGATCCGGATCAGCAAATTACGAATGTTCTCAATTGCTTGGTTAAATTCCATCTTATTGGGGTTGATGGAAATAATAATCGTCAAACTTTTCATGAAACTTTACTTGTTAAACAGGTTTCAGATTTTAAGGAGATGCATCCTAAATTGTATCAACCTAAAACAACTTTGTTGCTTGGCGAAAAACAGGCATCAGCTTTACAAAGCAGGATTAAAAGTTGTGTTGTGTCTTGAAGATTGATAAATTTTTCTCACGCAAGAATAAATTTTAGGATTACAAATTAAGCTATTTCGAGCCTTCGCCTTATCCCTAAAATTTCTCTGCTCAATTAATTTATCATTTATATCAACAACCAAAATCACCTCATAACTACGCGAAGTTATCCAGCCAAAATGATTAATTATTGGTATTTGCGAAACTAAATCGTAGTTGTTCTTTAGATAAGAATATTGATAAATTTGATTGCCAGATTTATCTTTCCAAGAGTTGGCATAGTTACCATAATTTTCAATTATTTGGGAAATATTCGAACCATTCTGAATTTCTTCGTGGTAAAGATTGACAGTTTTTGGGTTGCCAATTTTGCTGGTGCAGGACAAAATCAGCAATAATAGTAGAATTGGGGTTTTTTTCATGTTTGTTATGTTTGTTATGTTTTTCCTTGAGAATTATTTTTGGCAAAAAGACCTCTAAATTTTTGCAATACACTTTTTGGCTTTATTTCTAGGCTAGGAGTTTCAGTATCTAATTCGGTTCCTTGTTCTAGAGTTTCCTCTTTTACACAATCTGAAGTTGATAAATGAGGCTCTTTTCCCAATATTACTCTTATTTTATTTATTGTACTAAACAATGATGTTTGGTGATTATCTTTCAATTTACTAAAACTGGCTTGGTCAATTTTCATAGTTTCATCATCAATTCCCTTTTCAGCCAGCAGTTTTACAATATCACTTCGTTCTCTATTATCAAAAGATCCGCTTTCCAGCATCATTGGATCAGAGCTTGTGTTTGCGATGGAGAAGAATATTGATGTTTTAGTTATGTTACTAACATTCTCATTTTTTAATAAATATTCCAACGCATCTATTTTTCCATATTTTGCTGCCAAAACAATTGGTGCATTCTGGATTTCAACTTCAGTATCATCAACATTGGCACCATTTTCTACTAACATTGCCATTATCTCTAAATTACCCGAGGATGCAGCTGTAGCAAGAGCACTCACATGATTTAAGTTCGTCAAATAGTATACTTTATTGCCGGTAACAACACCTCAACAACTTTCAAATTGCCATTTTGTGATGCTCCAATTAGAGCACTTGTTCCAAATTATTCCGTAACATGAAATCCTTGAGTTATCATTTCTTGAACGCTCTCTAAATTTCCATTACTAGCAAATTCAACGAATGCTGCAAGATCTTCTGGTTGGAATCCATTTTAAAATCTACTCTCTCTTTTTGGCATAAGAATTTCAATTAATTGTTAATATTATTTAGTATTTTTTATCCACAAACCAGTTAATTTCTCACTTAATGAGTTCTGTTCGCAGCGATTTTTTAAAAAATTAAAATCAATTTCATCAAGTTTCTGGTCAGGACCCAAACATGCGTAGAAGAATCTTTCTTTGCCAGTCTTTTTATCAATTTTTCTTTGTAAACATTGTGAACAAACTCCTTTTAACATGCATTGCATTGGGCTGTTTAAGTTAGTAATTCCAACGCTTGCCGTGTTTAGATTGTTCTTTAATTCAACATGGTAAAGTCCTGCCACTTTGTCCATCATCCGGTTATTGCCCATAGTTAGTAAAACATCGATTTTTTCATCATTGCTTTGAAAATAATTTTTAACCGCGTCAATAATGTTTCCGTTAAATAATTCTTGTGGCACATTATTCTCAAAAGCTAAAACCAGCTCATCGCAAGAATCTTTTAACTCGTCCTGGCGCACTAAATCGGAGTAATCTTTAAATCCGCAAAATAAAGTTGTGTGGCAGCCATTTTCTTTGTGTGCTTTGGCAAGCGACGCAAGTGGGAAAATTCCTCTTCCTCCCGCCACCAAAACAACTTTTTTATTTTCCGCAATGTGATTAGGGGTTCCGCTGGGTCCCATAAAAATTATTGGTTCATCAATTTTTAGGTTTTTAACTAATGACGAGGAACCGCCAGCATCAACAATCATCACCGTTATTGTGCCATTTTCTGGATCAATTTTGTAGGTAGTAACAGCAACGCCTTCCATTGCAAGAGTCGTACTGTTTTTAACTGCGGATAATGAGTGATAATTGTGAAGCCTGAAAATGTGTCCTAATTTGGTTTTGTGGGCCAAAAGTGGGGCGTGAACAACTAGTTCAATAAAGTAATCAGAAAGGATATTTACCGCCTTAACTTTAACTGCAAAATCTTGATTAATGCGTTTTAAGAACTCTTCGTAATTAGATTTTTTTTCACCCAACAATTTCAAAGCATCGTTAATTATTGGATAACCATTTTTGGCGCTGGCCATGGCTTTTACAACACTTCCATTGAAACTGGGATGCAAATCTCCGAAAAAACTAACTGCTTTTCCTTGATCATTTTTGGCACATAAAAATCCAATTCCATCTCCTTTTGGACAGTTGATTGCTGGAAGTTTTTTTCCCAAAAAGTCAATAATTTGGAAAGTTCCACCATCAAGCTCAAACTTTAATTTATCTTCATAAAGTGGGGCTTTATTGGGAGATGTTCCTGCTGCAAAAAAAAGCGCCCCGCATGGCGACTTTTTTTTATTTCCCAGAACATCTCTAATAGTGAGAGATTTAATGTGGCCAAATCCATCATCAATTGCCTTAATTGGAGTAACATTTTCCATGAATTCAATTCCTTCTTCAAAGGCTTTTTGAACTTCTTCATGATTTAGTCTGTAGGCTGGAGAGTCTTTTAAATATTTGCGGTAAATAATTTTTGCTCCACCAAGTTTTTGTAATAAGGCGGGAATATTTCCGCCATTTTTTCGCTCTTTATCAATTGAAACAAAATGTTCTAAAAACTCCTTCGCAATTATTTTATCTTCCTCATTCCAACTTTCTTCAACTTTTTCTTTGCCTAATTTTTGACATAAAATTTGGTAGTGATTAGCAAAATTTTCTACTTGTTTGGGGTAGTAAGCTAAAGCTTCTGTTGCGGTGTCAATTGCTGTTAAGCCAGAACCAACCACTAAAATTGGTAAGCGAACTTGTAAATTTGAAGGTAGGTCAGCGCGCGCCGCTCCGGTTAATTGCAGAGCCATTAAGAAATCAGAAGCCATGCGGATTCCTTTTAAAAGATTATTCTCAATTTCAGGAATTTTGGCCCATCCTGCTCCAAGACAAAGCGCAACATGGTCAAAATCTTGTTCTTTTAAAGCATCAGAACAATCTAAGGCGCTTCCCAAACGAAAGCCTCCAAACATTCTGAAATGCTCCCTGCGCTCTAAAAGAAGACGAATTATTTTGAGGAAATTTTTGTTCCAACGCACCGTAATTCCATATTCCGCAACTCCGCCAAATCCACCTAAATTTCGCTCATCTAATTCTTCGTAAAGTTCATTAATATTTTCAATAGGCCTGAAATCGCAGTGTTTTCCAGCCAGATCCATACCAGAAATTTCAGGGTTTAAAGGTTCAATTTTAAGGCCGTCAACTCCTACAACCAAATGGCCTTCATTTAATAAATAATGTGAAAGCGTGTATCCTGCTGGTCCCAAACCTGCGACTAGAACCTTCTTTCCGGTTGGTTCTTTGGGAAGAGGATTTTTAGAATTTAGAGGATTCCAGCGCGTCAATAATGAATAAATTTCAAAGCCGAAGGGCAGGTTTAAAACATCTTTTAAGGTGCGAGTTTCAATTTGAGGAATGTCGACAGGTTGTTGTTTCTGGTAAATGCAAGATTTCATGCAATCATTGCAAATTCTGTGACCAGTTCCTGCAATTAGCGGATTGTCAATTATTGCCACGCTCAAAGCTGCAATTCCCCTTCCTTCATTCTTAAGAAGGTTCATTTCAGAAATTTTTTCATCTAAAGGACAGCCAGAAAGCTCTGCTTTATTTGGGTCTTTTTTAAATTTACCCTCTTTACGCTCCACGAGAAGCGCCCCGCCTTGCGGGGATCCCGAGCTTCGCTCTTCTTTTTCTTTACGCTCCACGAGAAGCGCCCCGCCTTGCGGGGATCCCCCAATTGCATTCGCAGTTGATTTTTTTTCCTTAAGGCCGGTTCGGCAGGAATCTTTTCCTTGTTTGTGACAGTAAATACAATAATTAGTTTCAGACAAGGCCTGGGCAAGATTAGCGCCATTGTCGGTTAATTTAAAACCGTCACGATTTCTTAGGTTTTTTGTGGAAGATCTTTTAACGCCTTCAAATTCTTCAAATTCCACCAAACTGTCAAAATCAATTTTTTTGGGAAGTTTAAATAAAACCCCATCTTTGTGATGTAAAATTCCATCTTGATGGTAAAGGGCGAAAGCACAGTAATTTTCTAAATCTTCTAATTCTTGTTGGTATTTTTCTTCGTCTTGTAAATAAGAGGTAATTTTGTTTGCCAGTTCTAATTCATCAAATTTAAGTGCTGGGATTTCCCCTTCAAAATATTTGATCTTTTTAGCAACTCTTCTTTGAACAAAAAGTCGCTTTACAACATAAAGATTAGATAATTCTTGATGTTGTTTTATTAAAGATTCGTTTTGTAATTTAATGTTGAAAAATAAGACCAAGAAATCTTCTAAAATTTTGGCCATTTCAATTAAATCATCTCCTTCAATAGATTCTGATTTTGCTCGCAAAATCAGAATTCTTGCATGTAAAGATTCTTTAACATCACTTAAAAATTGCAGGAAATGTTGATCAATCTTCTTAAGACCTTCCAAGGAATAAAGGTCGATAAATTCTAGGTTAAATAGAGGATTAATTGGGTTTTTTTGTTTCATTTCAGGAGCCTTATTAATAATTTCTGCGTAGATAAATACAGAGAAACTTGTAATTTGTAAATCAAATCCTTATAAATAGTCTCGATTTAATTACATTTCTTAAAAACTTCAAATTCATAAAAAATGAAAAAACAATCCATTTTGGCAATTTCTACTATTGCTTTAGGCTTATCAAGCGCTGCTTTCGCAGAAAAAAATTATGACGACAGAATTTATCTTTCTCCTTACGCTTCAGCAATTAAAACTGATGATGACCGCCAAACTGGTGACTTTGGATATGGTCTTGGTCTTGGTTTAGGTAAGGCGATTAGCGAAGATTTCAATGTTGAGTTGAGAGCTTTCTGGAACTCTTTAGACGATGAAAAAAGTGCTTCTGGTCAATCTGATTCTAGCTGGGATCAGTTCGGATCAACTATTGATCTACAATACCACTTCAACAGAAACGATCTTTCTCCATATGCAGTTATTGGTGCTGGAATTATGGATAGCAGAGTTGATGGTACAAATGACTTAGGTGTGATTGGAGAAGCTGGTGTTGGCTTGGCTTACAAAATTAACGACCATGTATCACTTAGAAGTGACGTAAGATGGCGTTATAATGACAGCCTAAACAAAAAACTTACCAGCAATGGTAGGGATGAATATAGCGACATCATATTGAATGTTGGCTTTGTAATTCCTTTAGGATCAAGTGATAAAACTGATACTTCAGACAAAGCTAATACTTCAGACATAACTGCTTCCGATGCAGATGGAGATGGTGTAATTGATTCAAAAGATCAGTGCCAAAACAGTAAAAAAGGCGCAAACGTCAATAAATATGGTTGTGTAACTGGAGTAACTCTTACAGGAGTTAATTTCAAACTTGAATCGTCAGAATTAAACGACGGCTCCAAAGATATTCTAAGCGACTTAGCTTATCAAATCGGAGTTGGCTCAAATAGAGACGCAATTGAAGTTCAAGGACACAGCAGTTCTGAAGGCAGCGAGTCTTACAACAAGCTTTTATCTAAACAAAGATCAAACACTGTCGTTGAATACCTAAAGTCTAAAGGAGTTAAAAATATCTTAACTTCTAAAGGATATGGCGAGGCTAT
>JBLHVR010000011.1:0-32298 GCA_047628655.1 Lentimonas sp. | reverse complement strand
TGGTGCAAATAACATCGCTAATATCAGGGTGATTAAGAAAGGCCAGAATTGTGTGTCGCAACATTGGAACTCCAGCTAAAGGAAGATATTGCTTTGGAATTCCTTCGCCATTTAAAGAAAGTCTTGATCCTCGACCAGATGCGGTGACTAATGCGACTATTTTTTTCATATTCGTTAACTTGATTCTTAAATGGGTTAATTATTATGTACTTAATGGACTAGAAAGGTGAATTTTAGGATTATTGTACCATTTTTTGTTTTTCCATCAAAGAGGCTTTAGATTTTTCAATTCTGGCGATCATTTCACCTTTAAAATGTTTAATTAATCCCTGAACTGGCCAAGCAGCAGCATCTCCTAAAGCACAAATAGTATGACCTTCAATTTGCTTAGTTAAATCGTAAAGTTTGTCAATTTCAGCAATTTCAGCATCTCCTTTAACCATTCTTTTCATAACTCGTAAAATCCAACCAGTTCCTTCTCGGCAAGGAGTGCATTGTCCGCAAGATTCGTGTTTGTAAAAATGTGAAAGTCGAGCAATTGCAGCAATTACATCGGTAGATTTATCCATCACAATAATTCCTGCAGTTCCAAGGCCAGATCCAACTGCTTTTAAAGCATCAAAATCCATCGTAACGGTATCACAAATTGATTTTGGCAATAGTGGAACGGAAGATCCTCCTGGAATTATAGCTAGAAGATTATCCCAACCGCCACGAACTCCGCCAGCATGTTTCTCGATTAATTCTTTTAAAGGAATGCCCATTTCTTCTTCAACATTACAAGGCTTATTTACATGGCCAGAAATGCAGAAAATTTTAGTTCCGGTGTTGCGATCTTTTCCAAGTTCTGAAAACCATTTTGCGCCACGACGAAGAATTTCCGGAACCACGGCGATTGATTCAACATTATTAATTATTGTTGGGCAGCCATAAAGACCAACTAAAGCAGGGAATGGCGGTTTTAAGCGAGGTTGACCTTTGTTTCCTTCTAAGCTTTCAAGAAGTGCAGTTTCTTCTCCGCAAATGTAAGCTCCTGCCCCACGATGAATGTAAACGTCTAAATGCCAGCCGGAACCTGCGGAATTTTTTCCCAAAAGACCATCTTCATAGGCTTCATCAATTGCTTTTTGCAAAGCAACTGCTTCATTGTAATATTCACCGCGAATGTAGATGTAGCAAACATGGGCGTTAATTGCTCTGGCTCCAATTAAGCAGCCTTCGAGTAGTTTATGAGGTTCGTTGCGTAAAATTTCACGATCTTTACAAGTTCCAGGTTCAGATTCATCAGCATTTACAACTAAATAATGTGGTTTAGAAGCTTCTTCTGGATTTTTTTTTGGTGCAAATGACCATTTAAGACCAGTTGGAAATCCGGCTCCACCACGACCACGCAGGCCAGAATCTTTAACTTGAGCAATAAGCCAAGCTTCACCTTTAGCCAGAAAATCTGCAGTTCCTTTCCAATCCCCACGTTTTTTTGAAGATTCTAAGTTTGCTGATTCAAATCCATAAAGGTTGGTAAAAATTTTATCTTTTTCGTTAAGCATTTTGTAGTTAATTTAATTTTTTGTTCTTAGTTACCCATAACTGTTTTATTACCTCTAAATCCAGCAACAACACCGGTTCGAGACATTGAGTGAATTCCAATCTCAGAGAATTTTTCTATTATTTCATCAACAATTTGTGAAGTTCCAATGAGTTCAAAAACGATAGATTCTTCACAAACATCAATTATGTTGGTGCGATATTTATCGGCAATTTCCATTGCTTTATGTCTGGTTTCTTCATTTCCAACAATTTTTAGCAAAACCAATTCTCGCTCTAAATATCCTTCTTGTTTAGAAAGTTCCGCCGCTTTGTGAACTGGAACGATGCGGTTTAGTAATTTACAGATTAAATCGACAGTTTTGTCACTTCCAAAAGTGGTGATGTTAACTCGAGATAAGGTTTTATCTTTATTAATTGGTGCCACATTTAGCGACTCAATGTTGTATCCTCGACCAGAAAATAGACCAACAATTCTTGCTAATGCTCCAGCTTCATTGTCAACTAAAACTGAAATTACATGTTTTTTTGTATCGTTAGTCATTTCGTTTTTTTAATAATTTAAACCGCGTTTTGGTCTTTTTGAACATAAGACTTAGCTTGTGAACCGAGTAAAATTTCATTATGTGCCGCTCCAGCTGGAATCATTGGGAAAACATTTTCTGATTTTTCTATCACGCAGTCAAATAAAACCGGGCCGTCATGATCGAGCATCTCTTTGAATTTGGCTTCTAATTCTGAAGGGTCTTCACATCTCATGGCTTTAATTCCGAATGCTTCACCCAATTTAACAAAATCAGGAAGTGATTCCATGTAAGATTGTGATTCGCGACCAGAATAAACCAATTCTTGCCATTGGCGCACCATTCCCATGTAGCGATTATTTAGAATAATGATTTTAACCGGAGTTCCATATTGTTTAATGGTGCCAAGTTCTTGCATGTTCATTAAAAATGAAGCATCGCCACTAATGCACATTGCTAATTCATCAGGATGAGCAATTGACGCACCAATTGCCGCAGGAACGCCATATCCCATAGTTCCCAGGCCGCCAGAAGTTAGCCAATGATTTGGTTTTTCGAAGCTTAAATATTGTGCTGCCCACATTTGATGCTGTCCAACATCGGTGGAAATGAAGGGGTTATGATCTTTAGTTAATTTATCTAGAATTTGAAGAGCAAAAGCAGGTTTTATGATTTTGTCACTATTTTCATAGCTTAGACTCTGAATAGACTGCCATTTTTTAATTTCTTTCCACCAGTTTTTAGTTAGATCTTTATTAATTTTGACTGTCTTTAATTCCTCAATTAAAGCCTCAATTCCACTGGTTGCATCAGCAACAATTGCAACATCAACCGGAATTATTTTGTCAATTGAAGAATCATCAATATCGATGTGAATTTTTTTAGAATTTGGTGAAAATTTATCAACCTTACCAGTAATTCTGTCATCAAAACGAGCTCCAATATTTAGCATCACATCACAATCATGCATTGCCATGTTCGCTTCATAGGTTCCATGCATTCCTAGCATTCCCAAAAAGTTTGGGTCAGAAGCTGGAACTGCTCCAAGCCCCATTAAGGTGCTGGTGGCTGGAAAGTTGGTTAATTTAACTAATTCCACAAGTAGTTTGCTGGCTTTAGGACCGGAATTAATAACTCCCCCACCATTGTAAATTATTGGTTTTTTAGCATTTATTAGAAGTTTTACCGCTTCCTTAATTTTCAAAGAATCGGCCGCAAAGGTGGTTTGAGATTTGATTTTGTAAGATGGTCGATCAATTTTGATTTTCCCTTCATATTTTCCTAAATTATTCTGAACATCTTTAGGAATATCAATTAATACAGGTCCTGGGCGGCCAGTTCTGGCAATGTGATATGCTTCGTGGATTATGTAGCCTAAATCATCAGTATTGCGAACTAGGTAATTATATTTTGTGCAAGGGCGAGTAAGACCGGTAACATCGGCTTCTTGAAATCCATCAGTTCCAATAACTGGAGTTGCAACTTGACCTGAAATACAAACCAGAGGAATTGAATCTAAAAATGCGTCAGTAAGACCGGTAATTGTGTTGGTTGCTCCGGGGCCAGAAGTAACAATTATTGTTCCAACTTTTCCAGTTGATCGAGCATAACCTTCTGCTGCGTGAGATGCCGCCTGTTCATGTCGGGCTAGAATATGTTTTACACCATCTTGTCGATGCAGAGCGTCGTAAAATGGTAAAATTGCACCACCTGGGTAGCCAAAAACAGTGTCTACACCTTCGTTTGATAGGGCTTTAATAATAATTTCAGCACCAGAAAATTTATTGTTAGAAGTCATTGTGAAAGTAAGTTTTAAATAGAGCGAGGAATTATGTAAATAATGACTTAAAAAACAACTCGTAAAAGCTGAAAATTTTCTGGAATTAAAAATTTAATTAACCAAAGTACGTGATTTTTAAGAAAACTCCTTTTAAAAGATTTAAAAATTAAAGGAATGCCAAAAATTAACCAATTTTAACTCTAGTGAAGGTAATTATGTCTGAATGCGGTAAAAAACAATTATTGTTGAATAACGAACTTGAGGTTGTTGAAAAAATTATTGGTTGTTTTTTTGTATTTGCTTCCGTTGTTACTTCTTTGTTCTTGGGGTTTTTTGTGTTGGACAAATTTATGTCTATTTTTGATACTAGAAATATGGGTTTCGGTACAAGGATAATATTGGTTGCCATTGTTTTTTTAATTGCTTTTCTAGCTTTTCTTTTCTTGATAAATTATTTTTGTAAAAATAATCAATCCACAAAGGATAGTAAATTATTTGTACATAATTATAAAAAAACAATCTTTTCAATTATTTTCATAATCATCCAATTTTTGAATTGGACAGGGTTTTGCTATTCAGAAAAGAGGTATTTAGCGGATCAAGAAATAATAGAAAAGACCGTTGCTATTTCTAGAGATGAAGATCTTAAAAAAGAATATGAGAATAATCCCGATTGTTGTGAGTTAAAAAATGGTCATGAATTTTTGAGTGGTTTTGAGACTTTTCTTAATAATTTGTTTGGATATTACGTTTACGAGGTAAATGTATTTTTTAAAGACAACAGTTCATTTATCGAGAATTATCCTTATTACATGAGAGGTATTTCTATCAATTCTTGCGCTTCTAAACAGCTTGATACTCATGGCATAGGTATTTCGACAGAAGAATATGAGCGAAATATCAATCGAATTAAAAGTAATTGATCAGACAATAAACAATTGATGCTCCTAAAATTGGTCAATATTCTAAAGAGGACCCTCTTGAATTAAATTAGTAGAACAATGTCTAGTCGTTAAGTTGCAATACCAATAAAATCTTGTGGAATTAAAAATTTAAACAATTAATCTTCCTCGCTCTTTAGAATTATATTCTTAAAAAAATGACTGCAAAAATTATCGACGGCAAACAAATAGCGGCTGATTTAAAGCTGGAAATTGCCAAAGAAGTTAAAAAAATCAAATCAAAATTTGGTGTAATTCCAACCCTAGCAGTAATTTTGGTAGGAGACGACCCTGCCAGCGAGGTTTATGTGGGTAATAAAGAAAAGGCTGCTCATTTAGTGGGAATGAATTCCATTTTGTTCAAATTTGCCAGCGATATTTCTGAAGAAGATTTACTTAAAAAAATTGGTGAATTAAATGATGATGAAAATGTTCACGGTCTTTTGGTACAATTGCCGCTTCCAAAACATATCGATCCTAAAAAAGTTCTTCATAAAATTGACTACAAAAAAGATGTTGATGGTTTTCATGTAATTAATGTTGGAAAACTTTCGGTTGGAGATCTTTCCGCTCTTGTTCCTTGCACTCCGCTTGGCTCAATTCATCTTTTAAAAGCTGCTTTAGGAAATAATTTAAAAGGACTTAAAACTTTAGTAATCGGAACTTCTAACATTGTTGGAAGACCGCTCGCCCGCCTTCTAATGCTTGAAAAATGCACCGTTACTATTGCTAATAGTGCAACTAGAGATTTAAAAGCTGAATGTTTAAGTGCTGATGTGATTTTAACCGCCACAGGACAAGCCGCCTTAATTACGGGAGATATGGTTAAAAAAGGTGCTTGTATTATTGATATTGGAATTAATCGTATTATTAAAGAAGATGGAAAAACTAAGCTAGTTGGAGATGTTGATTTTGAATCCGTAAAAGAAGTTGCTGGATTTGTCACCCCTGTTCCTGGTGGAGTTGGCCCCATGACAATTGCCTACTTACTTAAAAACACTTTAACCTGCTATTTAAATAACCAATGAATAATCAAGAAGAATCAAACTCAATTTTAAGAGACTTCAAAAAAGTCTTATTAAAAGAGCAAGTTTTTGGCCATCTTAAGGCCAATAAAAAGAAGCTTATTTACTCTCTTGTCACCATTTTTACAATTTTATTAATTTGGAATGCATGGGATTTTTATGTTACTTTGCAGGCCAAAAAATATTCAACAATTTTGCATAAAGCAGTTATTGATGAGCAAGATGGCAATTTAGAACAATCTACTAAAGCCTTGGAAAAAATCAGCAATAGCAATTCTCCAGCAGGAGTTAAGCAAGTTGCGATGCTTAAATATGCGGCGCAACTATTAAATGAAGGAAAAGAAGTTCAAGCGGCTGGAATTTATTTACAGGTTAATAAAAACCAAAAATTTGATCCTTATTTTAAAGAATATGCTGGTCTTAGCGCTTTAAAAATTCTCATCAATCAGGAAGATAAAAAAGATCAAACCAGATCTCTAATTGTTGATCTTGAAAAAAATAGTAAAATTTTAACCTATTACATTACTGAACAAAAAGGTATTTTTGAGTGGCAGAACGAAAACTTTAAATTAGCTAAACAAATTTTTGAAGATTTATCTAAAAACCCAGAAACTTCTGGTGGCATTAAAGAAAGAGCCGCTAAGATGATTGATATTTACAACATAAAATTTGCAGAATAATGAAAAATATTGCCCTAGCTTTAATTGCTATCTCCCTTCTCGCTTCTTGTTCATCAAAAAATAAAATTGATGATGCAGGCTCAGTTTCAGTTTTTCTCATCAAAAGAGAAATTAAAGTCGACGATTCTTTGAGTAAGGTAAAAATAACCCTTCCAAAACAGAAAAATAGCCAATCTTGGTTAGGAAGTAATGTTGATCAAATTGAGAATTTCTCTTTTGCCAATAAAATTTCTAAAGTTAATTCATTTAAAATCGGCAAGCAATCTGGATACGATTACAATCAAGTTTTCCAGCCTGTAATTAACGATGGAAAAATTTACAATCTAGATACTAAGGGAAATTTATTTGCCCGTGAACTTTCTACAAATAAAGAAATTTGGCACAGAAAAATTATTGCTGGCTGGTTTACTAGTAATTTTAATAATGGAAAAATTTCCTATCTTGATGGTAAAATTTTTGCCACCAATGGTAATAATCTGGTTTTTTGCTTTGAAGCCGAAACAGGATATTTGCTGTGGAGAAAAAAGATTTCAGGGGTGCCAATTTCTACCCCAATTTCTGATGGAAATCAGGTTTTCTTAGTCACTAGTGACAATAAAACTTACGCCCTTAGTCAAGAAGATGGAAAAATTAATTGGGTTCATTCAGGAATTTTAAAAATTACTGGAATTTTAGGTGCTGCAAATCCAATTCCTTACGAGGGATACTTAATCTCCGCCTATTCTTCTGGTGAAATTTACGCGTTAAGTAAGAATAATGGCGAAGCGGGTTGGGTTTTCGACTTAAATATTAGTAAGGCTGCTAATTCTGATTTTATTTTAAACGATGTTGATGCATCTCCAATTGTAAAAGATGGCGTGGTTTATGCTGTTGGAAATGGTGGCTTAATGATGGCCATTAGAATTAAAGATGGAGTGACTTTGTGGCAAAATGAATTGGCTTCAATTTCCGATTTTTGGTTAGCTGGCAATTTCATCTATTTAGTTAATAGCGACAATAAATTAATTTCGATGCATAAAAAAAGTGGTAAGATTAAATGGATTTCACAGCTGAAAGAATATTCTGGCTCTAAAAAACCAAAAAATAAAATCATTTACTACGGAATTGTGATGGCTGGAAATAATTTGATCATGACTAATTCTAACAATGAATTGTTGTTAATTTCTCCTTTTGATGGAGAAATTGTACAAAAAAAGAAGCTTTCTGGCGATGCTTTCTCTAGTCCAATTGTGGTTGATGGAAAAATTTACTTACATCTTTTAGGTCGTTTCTTCGGCACTAAATTACTCGTAATTCAATAATCTTACATTGCGGCTACGCGTAGCCGCAACTCGTATTTAAAAAATATCTTTCATGTCTGAACTTCCTAAGCGTTACAACCCCTCTGAATCTGAAAAAAAACAACAGCAACATTGGGCGGAAAATAAAATTTACCAATGGCAAGACGACCTTCCAAAAGATCAAACATTCGTAATTGACACCCCGCCACCAACCGTTTCTGGCCTTTTGCATATGGGCCACATCTTTTCTTACACTCAGGCAGATTTTGTTGCTCGCTTTAAAAGAATGAAAGGTTTTGATGTCTTTTATCCAATGGGATTTGACGATAATGGGCTTCCCACCGAAAGATTAGTTGAGAAAACTATTGGCAAAAAAGCTGGAGTTTATGAAGCAGAAAATGGCCGAGGATCATTCGTTAAAGAATGCAAAAAAATTGTTGATACGGCTGAAATTGAATTCGAAAATCTTTTCAACACCATTGCCCTTTCCGTTGATTGGAAGCAAAAATATCAAACAATTTCCAAGCAATCACAACAGCTTTCTCAAGCCAGCTTTGTTGATTTATTCAATAAAAATTTAGTAGAAAGAAGGTTTGCTCCAGTTCTTTGGGATGTTGCTGACCGAACTGCACTTTCTCAAGCTGACTTAATAGACGTCGAGAAACCAAGCGTGATGCACGATGTTAAGTTTAAGTCTGAAAATGGCGAAGACATTGTTATTGCCACAACAAGGCCAGAACTACTTGCCGCTTGCGTGGCAGTAATGGTTCACCCTGAAGATTCGCGCTACAAACATTTACATGATAAAAATGCCGTCACCGCAGTTTTTGGTGTTAAGGTAAAAATTATTCCTGATGAATTAGTACAAATGGACAAAGGAACCGGAGCAGTAATGTGCTGTACCTTTGGTGATGAAACTGATATTAAATGGTGGCAAATTCACAATTTAGATTTGCGAGTAATTCTTCGCGGTGACGGAAAATTTATTGATGCACCAGACTATTTAAGCGCTGATGCTAAGGAAATTTACGCACAGTTAAATATTGGCAAAAATTCCAAACAAGCTAGAACTGCAATTGTTGAAAATTTAGCAGAGAAATCTCTTCTAATTAAGTCGAACCAAATTACCCACTCTGTGAAATGTGCCGAACGTTCAGGTGCGCCGATTGAAATTTTGGTTCAACCACAATGGTTTGTTAAAATTCTCGACAAGAAAGAACAGCTAAAAGCTAAAGCCAAGGAATGTAATTGGTATCCAGAATTTATGAGAATTCGCGTTGAGCAATGGATCGATAATTTGGCTTGGGATTGGTGTATTTCTCGTCAGCGTTATTTTGGTGTTTCATTTCCAATTTGGTATTCTAAGCGCCAAGGAGAAGAAGGAAAAATTCTAGTGGCCAATTTTAACCAACTTCCAATTGATCCTCAAAAAGATTTACCAGAAGGATATTCTGCCGATGAAGTTGAAGCTGAAACCGATATTATGGACACTTGGGCAACTTCATCAATTTCGCCGCAGCTTTCAAGTCGTGGAATTAGCTCCGATTTTTGCATTGATAAAAAGCGTCATGAAAAACTTTTCCCAGCCGATTTGCGCCCACAAGCTCATGAAATTATTCGTACTTGGGCATTTTACACTTTGGTTAAAGCCTCGCTTCATGAAGAGAGAATTCCTTGGAAAAATCTAATGATTTCAGGTTGGTGTCTTGCATCCGACAAAACCAAAATGAGTAAATCAAAGGGAAATGTGGTAACTCCGCAAAAACTTATTGAAGAAAAAAGTGCCGATGTTGTGCGTTATTGGGCTTCAGCTTCCAATTTGGGTGCAGACATTGCCTACAGCGAAGAGCTTTTTAAGATTGGTGGAAAATTAATCACCAAACTTTTCAATGCTTCCAAATTCGTGTCTCAAAATTTCTCAGATTTAAAAACACAACCGTCTAATGTTAAGGCCGATGTGGAAAGTGGAATTATTAATATTCAAGCAGATTTGTGGATTTTAAGTCGTCTAAAAGAAACCATTTTAAAAGTTGAAGCAGAATTTGAGCAATTTGAATATGCCAAAGCAAGAGCAGCGATTGAAGATTTTTTCTGGAACGATTTGTGTGACAATTATTTAGAAATTGTAAAAGTTAGATCTTACGGAATTACTGGTCAGAAATATGAAGGAATTGATTTAAGTGATGAGAAAAAACAACAAATAATTGACGGACAGCAAAGTGGATTATTCTCACTTTACCATTGCCTAGAAACAATTTTAAAGCTATTAGCTCCATTCATTCCACATGTGACGGAAGAGCTTTATCAGGCAATTTTTAGCAACAAAATAACCTCAATTCACCAAAGAGGAAGCTGGCCTAATGCCGAGAATTACATTCTAAATGAAGGTGATTTAAAGGTTGGAGAAGTTGTAAAAGAAGTTATTTTTAATGTTCGGAAATTTAAATCTGATAATAATATTTCTATGAAAACGCAACTTAAGAGTTTTTCTGTGAACAGCAAAGTTGATCTTTCAAATGTCATGTCTGATTTGAACAATGTTTGCAATGTTGATGAAGTTTTAATTAACAAGGAAAATAAAGAGGAATTAGTTTGTAAATTTGTTACTTTTACTATTGCTGAAAAAACCTAATTTAATGGTTAAAAAGAATGATTATTCTTTGTTACAAAATAGCCTTTATCTCTTGAAATGATTAAATTTTGGCACTATTGTCTTCCCAATCCAATCCGCATTAATTTAGTCTGAATTATGAATTAATTGTTCATTCTATTGATGCGAAGCCCTCCAACCAAGGCGGATGTCTTGGTCAAAATTAATTAATAATAATTATGGCGCGCATTTCCACTCCCATTTCACCTCGTAAAACCAACTTAGATATTAAAATTAATGTTCATCTAAAGCCCAAGACAATTAGCGACAAAATTGCTTACGGTTTTGTGAAAATGTTAAGGTTTTTTGCTGATCTATTTTTCTCTAAAAGATATGGTCATCGAGCTGTTATTTTAGAGACAGTAGCTGCCGTTCCCGGAATGGTTGGAGGTTTGTGGCAGCATTTACACGCAATTAGAAAAATAAAGGATGACAAAGGCTGGGTTAGAACTTTGCTAGACGAGGCTGAAAATGAGCGTATGCACCTCATGACATTTATTAAAATTGCCAAACCTAACATTCTGGAGCGCATGGTAATTATGGTTGTGCAAATGATTTTTTATAATTTCTATTTTTTTCTTTACCTATTCTCCTCTCGCACAGCACACAGAGTCGTCGCCTATTTTGAAGAGGAGGCAGTTATTAGTTACACTCAATATTTAGAGGAAATTGATAAAGGTACTCATGAAAATGTTCCAGCCCCGCAAATAGCGATTGATTATTGGAACCTTCCCAAAGATGCTAAATTACGAGATGTAATATTGTATGTAAGAGCTGACGAGGCCGAGCATAGAGACGTGAATCACGAATTTGTTAGCGCTATCGATAAGGAATAGTTCAGAAAATACTAATCCTTTTCAAACACCGCAACCAATTCCAAATGATGACTGTAAACAAATTGATCGATGGCTTTAATTTGTTTTATTTTGTAACCAGCTGCTAACATAATTTTTGCATCAACTGCAAAAGCAGAAGGATTACAAGAAATGTAAATTACATGCCTAACTTTTGATTTAGCAACTTGTCTGGTTTGTGACTCCGCGCCATTTCTAGGTGGGTTAATAATTACTAGCTGTTTACCTTGTAATTCTCCTGTTAAAAGTGGAGTTTTTACTAAATCTTTAACAATTCCTTCCAAATTATTTTGCAGGTCATTTTTAATGGCATTCTTATTCAAAGAATTAATCATTGATTTTACACCTTCAAAAGCTTTAATTTTTAACTTAGGGTGCTTGGATAATACTGCAAAGCTGTAAGTTCCAATTCCAGAATAAAGATCAACCACATTTAAGGCTTTTTCTGGATTCTTTTTCTGTATCAAATTCACTAACTCATTGATTGAGTCAATAATTACATCTTGTCCAGACTTGGTTGCTTGCAAGAAAATATCTGCTTCAGAATCGATATGGATTTCTCCGAAATGCAATTGAGGAACTTGTGATTGGTAGATTAAATTGTAATCATCGGCAATTTTGTAGGCTACGCTAATAATGTTATTTTCTTTAGCAAAAGCGGTCAATAAGTCATTATTATCGATGTCTGGCATTGTACTGGTTTGTAAAATAATTGCCAAACCATTATCAAATTTCGTAACAAAAATTTGCGAAACTTTAAAATCAGCTTCATTAATTAAGTTTTGCAATGGTGAAATAAGTGCGGAAATTTCTTTTTCCAAAATCAAGCAATCTGCAATTTTAACCACATCATTACTGTTTTCTCTAAAAAATCCTAAGCGATTATTGTGGTCAATTTGAAAATTAACTCTTCTTCTGAATCCCGCTGGAACTGAATTCCACTCAATTTCTCTATCAAATTCTATTTCATCTCGAGAAAATGTTTCGGTAATAATTTTATTCTTAAAATGTTTGTAATAATCAAGACTTAAATGCTGCAAAGAACAGCCACCACAATCATTAAAATAAATACAAGGAGCTTCAATTCTGTCTGGGCTGGCAGTGTTTATTTTAACTAGGTTGGCAATGGTAAATTTGCTTTTTTCTTTAATGATTTTAGCAGTTATTTTGTCACCAATCATGGTCTTAGAAACGAAGATTTTCTTCTTTTTGGTACTTTTCGGGTCAAAAGCGAATCCTTGTCCAAGGTTTGAAAGTCCGGATATTTCGATGTCAATTTGATTACTCATTTATGTAATTATTTTTTTAAAGATTTGGCCGGGGATTATACGCAGAAGCTTTGTTCTTGTCAGTAAAAAATTGATCGGTTGATAGTTCTAATCGTAAATAAAAATTATTTTACTATTTGGTTTTATTTAATAATTTAACACCTTGTCCCTCATCATCATTCTCAAATCTAATTCCTGCATCTTTAAAGGCTCTTTTTAAATCAATCTGTGTTCTGGTCGTTGCATTTCCAAACTCTCTTTCAAAATTACCAATAGTTTCTCTTCCAAGACCAGATATTTCCCGTAAATCATCCCTTGACCATTTTAACATTTCTCTAGCAGCGCGACATTGATTTGAAGTAATTGTCATTTCTTATTTTTGTTGTTGACATTTACTATATTTACCTTAAATTGTGTATTTATAGTATAAAATTTTTTATCGAAATTAATTTTATGCTTTGTGGGAAAAAATGCTATTTCTTTTTTGGGTTCGTTTTTAACTAGCACAATCTTCACCAATTAAACCCAATTACCCATGAAAATAAAAAAGCCAGAATATTATTTCCTGAAACGATCAATTGAGAAATTTTCAGAAGATTTGCAAAAAATGAATGAAATTATTGCCAATAAAATTTTTTCTAATGATGAGATACTCTAAATGATGTCGAATTTGGTTGCGATTAAAGAGACTATTGAGTTTTTGGAAGGAGTTTACTTAGAAAATAGTTAATTATTTTAGTTAAATATTACGACGGAGCCCCTAGGGGCGACAATGTAATATTGAATTTTATTTTCCAAATAATAAGCAAGAATCGCCGAAGGAGTAGAATCTGTAACGGTTGGTGATGGCATGATTGTAAATTTCGTGAGCTTCTTCTTTTCCAACAAATGCCGAAATTAACATGAATAATGTTGATTTTGGTAGGTGAAAATTGGTCATTAAAATGTCGACAATTTTGAATTTGTAAGGCGGGTAGATAAAAATATTAGTTTCTCTGGTTTGAGGATTAATAATTCCATTTTCATCAGCAGCCGATTCCAAAACTCGAAGCGAAGTTGTTCCAATAGCAATCACTCTTTTTCCATTGCTTTTAGTCTTGTTAATTGCATCACAAGTTTTTTGTGAAATGCTGAAAAACTCACTGTGCATTTTATGATCAGAAATTAAGTCAGTTTTAACGGGAAGGAAAGTTCCGGCTCCAACATTTAAGGTAGTGAAGGTTTTTTTAACTCCTTTTTTTTCTAATTTCTTAAATAATTCTTCAGTGAAATGTAATCCTGCGGTTGGCGCTGCAACTGCGCCAGAATTTTTGGCATAAACAGTTTGATAGTTTTTATTTTGATCTGTTGATGTTTTAATGTAAGGGGGAAGTGGTATTAATCCGTGCTTTTCTAAGGCGTCGAAGAAATCTTGGCCAGATTTATTGAATTCTAAATCTACAATTCCGTCGTCGTCCTTAGCTAGAACTTTTGCGTTAAAGTCATTTGTGACAATAAATAAATCGCCAATTCTTAGTTTTTTTGATCCTTTAGCAAAAACTTGCCAAATTCCATCTTTAACATTTTTGTGTAAATTAATTTCAACTTTTGCCTCACCGCGTTTTCCAATTAATTTAGCTTTAATTACTTTAGTGTCATTTAAGACCAACAAATCTCCTTCTTCCAGAAAATCTGCCAAATCTTTAACTTGTTTGTTGTTGATTGCTCCATCTTGCCAAACCAACATTTTAGATGAATCTCTCGGGCTTAAAGGTTCATGAGCAATTGATTCTTCTGGTAGATGAAAATTAAAATCAGAGGTTTTTAAAGACATTTTATGCTGGTTTTTCGTAGGTCAAATTCAAAAAAAAGCCTTGTGAATATTTAAACTCACAAGGCTTTTTAAATAGATGAGAAGATAAAGTTTTTACGCTTTTTCTTCTTTTTTGTCATCTTCATCTCTTACTTCTTCATATTCAGCGTCAACAACCTTTTCATCAGAAGAGGAATCTTCGCCTTCGGCAGCATTTTCAGCAGCAGAACCAGCAGCGGCATTTCCAGCGGCAGCAGCGTCGGCACTTTCTTTGTAAATTGCTTCGCCTAGTTTCATTGAAATCGCAGATAGGCTCTCAGTTGCAGTTTTAATCTCTTCGGCTTTTGCCTCTTCATTAGCGATTAAATCTTTTAACTTTTGAACTTCTTCCTCAATGCTTTTCTTAGTTTCTTCATCAACTTTATCACCATGCTCAGTTAGGCTCTTTTCAGTTGAATAAACTAGTGAATCAGCTTGGTTTTTAGCTTCGACAAATTCCTTACGCTCTTTGTCAGCTTCAGCATTTTCCTCAGCGTCTTTAACCATTTTTTCAATGTCGGCTTCACTTAAACCGCCAGAAGATTGAATGGTAACATTTTGCTCTTTACCAGTTGCTTTATCTTTAGCTGAAACTTTAACCACACCGTTAGCATCAATGTCGAAAATAACTTCAACTTGAGGCATTCCGCGTGGAGCAGGAGCAATTCCTTCAAGGTTAAATTCACCAAGAAGTTTATTGTGAATTGCAATGTCTCTTTCACCTTGAGCAACTTTAATGGTAACTGCAGTTTGGTTGTCAGCCGCTGTTGAGAAAACTTGGCTTTTATTAGTTGGAATAGTTGTGTTACGGTCGATTAACCTAGTGAAAACACCACCTGCCGTTTCAATTCCAAGTGACAAAGGAGTAACATCTAAAAGAAGAACATCTTTAACATCGCCTTGTAAAACTGCACCTTGAATTGCTGCGCCAATCGCTACAACTTCATCAGGGTTAACACCTTTATTTGGCTCTTTTCCAAAGAATTTTTTAACAGTTTCAACAACTTTTGGCATTCTAGTCATTCCACCAACCAAAATAACTTCATCAATGTCAGAAGCGCTTAGACCAGCATCTTTCAAAGCATTTTCACAAGGTTTGATGGTTCTAGAAACTAGATCATCAACTAATTGCTCTAATTTGGCTCTGGACAATTTAACATTTAAATGTTTAGGACCGGTAGCGTCAGCTGTAATGTAAGGTAAGTTAACCTCAGTTTCTGATGTTGAAGAAAGTTCAATTTTAGCTTTTTCAGCGGCTTCTTTTAAGCGTTGAAGAGCTGAGGCATCTTTGGTAAGATCAACCGAGTTTTCTTTTTTGAACTCTTCACATAAAAATTCTAAAATTCTCATGTCGAAATCTTCACCACCAAGGAAAGTATCACCATTGGTTGCTTTAACTTCAAAAACACCGCCACCAATTTCAAGAACAGAAACATCAAATGTTCCACCACCTAAATCGTAAACTACAATAGTTTGACCTTCTTTTTTGTCTAAACCGTAAGCAAGTGCAGCAGCAGTTGGCTCGTTAACAATTCTTAGAACTTCAAGACCGGCAATTTTACCAGCATCTTTAGTTGCTTGTCTTTGAGAATCATTGAAATAAGCAGGAACGGTAATTACAGCTTTGTCAACTTTTTCACCTAAATAGCTTTCTGCAGTTTCTTTCATTTTTTGCAAAATTAAGGCGGAAACTTGACTTGGAGAGAATTTTTCGTCTTTAATTTGAACCCAAGCATCGCCGTTAGAAGCTTTAACAATTTTGTAAGGAACTAATTCTTGGTCTTTTTTAGTAGTAGGATCATCAAATCTTCTACCGATTAATCTTTTAATTCCGAAAATTGTATTTGTTGGATTAGTAACAGCTTGTCTTTTTGCAGAAGCTCCAACAGTTTTTTCACCGCTAGCTAAAAAACCAACAATTGATGGTGTAGTTCTGGCGCCTTCAGCATTTTCAATAACTTTAGTGTTTTTTCCTTCCATGATAGAAACACAAGAGTTTGTGGTTCCTAAATCGATTCCTATTACTTTACTCATAATTTTATTTGTTTAGTTGATTTAATTGAAAATTTGGGGATTATTCTCCCTCGTTTTAAAACTTTTCTACAAATAGGAAGCCTTTAAAAAAAAACAAGAGAGATCGATAAAAAATGTTAAATAAAAATCAAAAAGAACGTTATTTACGTAATTTAGTTCTTCCAGAAATTGGTGAAGTGGGGCAAGAAAAATTGCTTAAAGCCAGAGTTCTGGTAATCGGAGCCGGAGGCTTAGGTTCTCCCACAATTTATTACTTGGCAGCAGCAGGAATTGGAAATATTGGAATTGTTGATGATGATGAAGTTGAGCTTTCTAATCTGCAACGACAAATAATTCACGGATTAAAAGATTTAGGCAAAAAAAAAGTGCAAAGCGCTAAAGAGAAAGTTGAAGGTTTAAATGAGGATGTAAAAGTGGATATTTATCCCATTAGAATTAATGCGCAGAATCTGTCTGATTTAGTAGAAGATTACGATTTTGTGTTGGATGCCACCGATAATTTTCCAACCAGATTCATCATTAATCAAGTTTGTTTCCAGCGAAAGAAACCATTAATTTTTGCTGCCGTAAAAGGTTTTCTAGGGCAAGTTTCAACCTTTAAAGCTTACGAAAATAACAATCCCTGCTATGCGTGCTTTAATCCTAATATGCCAGAAGATAGTTTTTCTTTACCTTTAAGTGAAAAGGGAATTCTAGGTGCTGTGGCTGGAAGTGTTGGTGCGCTTCAGGCGGCAACAGCCATAAAGGAAGTTTTAGGAATTAGTGAAGATTTGGTGGGAAAGATTTTAATGTTTGATTTGATCGAAAATAAATTTCGCAAAACGATTTTAAAGAAAAACAAAAATTGTAAAATTTGTACTTAGTTTTTTTATAAACAGTAAAAATCTCATATTCGTTAAATTAAGGTTTATTTCCTAACTTCTTTTGGAAGCGCAAATTGAATATTTTCTTTAATTCCATTCATTCCCTGAACTTCAACGTTTTCATCAGCTAATTCTTTGATTTTAGCAATAACTCCTTCAACTAAAATTTCTGGTGCGGAAGCGCCGGCGCTAATGCCGATATTCTGGGATTTTTTGAGCCAATTTGGATTAATATCAGAAGCACCATCAATTAAGTAGGATGGAACTGATTCCGCTCCTAAATCACGAAGACGATTGGAATTTGAGCTATTTTCAGAGCCAATAACTAAGATTAAATCAACTTGCTTGGCAAGATCTCTAACTGCATCTTGACGATTTTGGGTGGCGTAGCAAATGTCTTTAGTCGCAAGTCCACGTTGTAATTGCGGGAATCTATCTTCTAAAACAGCAACAATATTTTTAGTATCATCAACACTTAAAGTAGTTTGAGTGACATAGGCAATTTTTTCTGGGTTTTGGATTTTGAGGTTTTTAGCATCATTTTCATCGGAAACTAAAAGCACTGGTTTTTTAACTCGACCGCTCGTTCCTTCAACTTCAGGATGTCCTTTATGGCCAATTAAAATTATTTCAAAATCTTCGTCTTCGTATTTTTTAGCTTTGCGATGAACCTTGCTAACTAAAGGGCAGGTGGCGTTGATGATTTGTAATTCTTTGTTAATTGCTTCTTGTTCAACTTTGTCGGAAACGCCGTGGGCAGAAAAAATAACTAGGGATCCAGTAGGAATTTCTGAAATTTCTTCAACGAAAATTGCTCCTTTTTTGCGCAAATCTTCCACAACGAATTTATTGTGCACAATTTCGTGACGCACATAAATGGGAGCGCCAAATTTTTGTAAAGCGCGCTCAACAATTTCAATTGCTCTTGTAACTCCAGCGCAGAATCCTCGTGGTTCGGCAAGTATTATTTTCATAATATTATGTTAATTAATTTTTCCGTCTTTAATCAAAATTTGACGATCTAATTTTTTGGCAAGTTCTAAATTGTGAGTCACAATTAAGGCTGATATTTGATATTCTTCAACGAGTTTAATAATTAAATCGAAGACATTTTTGGCATTTTCAGAATCAAGATTTCCAGTTGGTTCGTCAGCAAGTAAAATTGACGGTTTTGTAACAATGGCTCTGGCCACTGATGTTCTTTGTTGTTGTCCGCCTGAAAGTTGTGAGGGTAGATGATCTAGCCTATCTTGCAGACCAACTTTTGTTAGAATATCTTGAGCTAGTTTTTTTGCTTCTTCTTTATTTTTACCCTGAATTAATAGAGGCATTGCAACATTTTCTAGGGCGGAGAATTCTGGTAGAAGATTGTGAGATTGGTAAATAAAGCCAATATGATCTTTGCGCAAATTGGTGCGAGTTAGATCATCTGCTTTAGAAGCATCGATATTGTTAATTAGAATTTGTCCACTATCTGGACTGTCTAGAAGGCCAGCAATTTGTAATAGGGTGGTTTTTCCAGCTCCGGAAGGTCCAACCAAGGCTATTGCTTCGCCTTTTTTAATGGTAAAATTGACATTTTTTATAACATAAATTTTTTGTTTTCCAGAGGAAAAAGATTTATTGATGTTATTTAAAATAAGATTTTCCATATTTAATCGTCTTCTTCTTCATCTTCTTCACTATCTTCTTCATCAGATTCTTCTGCGTCAAAATCATCATCAAACTCATCTCTTACTGGTTTTTCAACTTCAATTAGTCCTAATTTTAATTTGGCAGTTGTTATAATTTTTTCTTTTGCTTCTTCAAATGTAATTTCTTCAATGACGCTGTATTCTAGGGAAAGACGGTCAATTGCGGTTTCATAAATTATTCTTTCACTGTAAGAGCGGTCTCCATCTTCAATATCGCGTGTTAAATCACGAAGAACTTCGGCTAACATAATAATATTTCCAGAATTAATTTTTTCTTCATATTCTTGGGCGCGTCTACTCCACATTCCTTTTAATTTTTTAACGCCGCTTTTCAAAATATCGAAGACACCTTCCATTTCATCCCTAGAAATTAAAGCTCTAAGGCCGGTATTGGTGATTTGATTTTCAGGAATTTTTATGGTTAAGCGCTCTTTTGTGAAATACATTTTTAGAATATTGAGATTGTTTCCAGCAATTTCCATTGATTCAATTTCTAATATTTTTCCAACTCCATGAGAAGGATAAAAAGCGTGATCTCCAGCTTTGAAGCCTCCAACGCTAAGGACTTTTTTTGGGGTTCTTTTGTTCATTTTTTTTGTTATTTTAACTAGTATAGCGCAAGCAATTTAGTTGGGTAATTACTGCGTTGCAAGAAGAAATTTGTGCGCATTGTCCAATTTTATTAGCAGATACAGTATTTCCCCCCAATCTTTTAACTAATTCTTTTACACTATTCGTACTAATTTAATTACACTAGATGAACTATTTGGTGTTCTGTTTTTTTGAAAATTATAGGTGAAATTTGGTATTAGTTGGCAGTTTCATTTTAAAAAACATATTGATAGAATCCGCCGCTTAATTTTTATCAGTTTTATGCAGCAAAAAATCATATCAAAAATCATCCATTTTATCGAAGAAACCATTGAACATCATTTGTTCAAGCCAGTCTGCGTGTCCTTAATTACATCATTTATTTTATTTAACGGATTTTCTTATTTGCAAAATCGTTCGGAGGGAAATTCTGTAAAACAAGAAGTTGATCCTGAAAGTAAGATTAAAATAAATATTCCAGATAGTTACAATTTCACTTTAAAGCAAAATCAAGATTATTCTCACAAAGTTAAATCGGGTGATAATTTACTGAATATTTTACTGAGTTTGGGTGTGGATGGTGCGGAGGCGTTTGACCTTTTGAAAGAAATGAAAAAGCTCTATGACCCAAGGTCAATTATTGCGGGAGACATTATTGAGATTAAATATCGGGCAGAAATTTCATATTCTAAATTAAAATCTTCCAAGCAAAAACGTAAAATATTCATCACGCAAATTAGCTTTACACCTTCTGTTGAAAAAAGAATCGTTGTTTCAAGGATTGAAAATAAAGATGGGACTTATTCTTTTAAAGCTAAAGAAATTATTAAAAAATTAATCAAAAAAGTTCTTAAATATGAAGCGACTATTAAAAATGGTCTTTATGTTGATGCAACTAATGTTGGAATTTCACCAAAAATTGTCATCGACATGATTAATCTTTTAAGTTTTGATGTCGATTTTCAACGTGATATTCGTGGTGGAGATAAATTTAAAGTTCTATTTGAAAGCTATTTCGATGAAGACGGAGTTAGAATTAAAGATGGTGAAATTTTATTTACCCAGATAGATTTACAAACCAGCAATGTTTTTGAAATGTATCGCTTTAAAAGGCTTAATAGCAGAGTTGAATATTTTAATGCCAAAGGAAGAAGTGTTAGAAAATCATTACTTAGAACTCCAATTAATGGGGCCAGAATTTCATCTGGTTTTGGTCGCAGACGCCATCCAGTTTTAGGATATCGCAAAATGCATAAAGGAATTGATTTTGCAGCTCCCAGAGGAACGCCAATTTTTGCGGCGGGAGATGGAAAAATAACCCATTATAGCCGAAAAGGTGCTTATGGAAATTATGTAAGAATTCGTCACAATTCTAAATATTCTACTGCCTATGGTCATGCCAGTCGTTTTGTTCGTGGCCTTCGAGTTGGTTCACGAGTTAAGCAAGGTCAAGTTGTTGCTTATGTTGGAACAACAGGAAGGTCTACAGGGCCGCATTTGCATTACGAAGTTCTTTTAAATGGTAAACAAATTAACCCAAGAAAAATTAAAGGAACTTCAGGGGTTACTTTAAAAGGTAAGGAATTGACTAAATTTAAACAGTCAAAATCTGAGATTGATAAAAAACTAAAGGAATCTGTTTTAGGATGTCCTGAAATTCTGAAATGTAATTTAAAATAAATTTTTTGTCGCACGACAAACTCCTAAATTAAATAAAAAAATGACTGAACCGAAAATTACTCCACAATTAATTAAAGAACATAATTTAACTGATGACGAATATCAGAAAATTCTAGATATCATGGGTCGAGAGCCAAGCTTTACTGAACTTGGAATTTTTTCAGCAATGTGGTCTGAACATTGTTCTTACAAATCGACCAAAAAATGGCTTAAAACCATGCACACTCAGGAGCCTTGGGTAATTTGTGGTCCGGGAGAAAATGCTGGAATTATTGACATTGGTGACAATCAAGCTGTGGTTTTCAAAATGGAAAGTCACAATCACCCATCTTTTATTGAACCTTATCAGGGTGCAGCAACTGGCGTTGGCGGAATTTTGCGTGATGTTTTCACAATGGGAGCAAGACCAATTGCCAATTTAAATTCTCTTCGTTTTGGTGATATTGATCACAAAAAAACTAAGCAATTAGTTAATGGTGCAGTTTCTGGAATTGGTGGATATGGAAATTGTATGGGTGTTCCAACTGTTGGCGGAGAAATAACCTTCGACCAGCGCTATAATGGTAATATTTTAGTTAATGCCATGAATGTTGGTTTGGTAGATTCTGACAAAATTTTCTATTCTGCCGCCAGTCAAGTTGGTGCTTCTGTGGTTTATGTTGGTTCAAAAACTGGCCGTGATGGAATTAACGGCGCGGTTATGGCTTCCGATGAATTTAAAGAAGGAGATGAGGATAAGCGCCCAACCGTTCAAGTGGGGGATCCATTCACCGAAAAACTGCTTTTGGAAGCTTGCCAAGAATTAATGAAAGAAGACTGTATTTTATCCATTCAAGATATGGGCGCAGCAGGCCTCACCTCCTCATCTTTTGAAATGTCTGGTAAAGGCGGAACTGGAGTTGAGCTTAATTTAGAAAAAGTTCCAATGCGTGAAGAAGGCATGGTTCCTTATGAAATTATGCTTTCCGAAAGCCAAGAAAGAATGTTGATGATTATTAAGCCTGAAAGAGAGGATATTGCGCGCGCAGTGTTTGAAAAATGGGAGTTAGATTTTGCAGTAATTGGAATTGTAACCAATACTGGCCGAGTTGTTCTAAAAATGGATGGTAAAGTTTATGCGGATATTCCTTCCGATCCTTTGTCTGAAGCTGCCCCAGAATATGATCGCCCTTGGGAATAGTCCGATATTAAACCAACCCCGCCCTTTTAGATTGATCTTTCACAAGGTTTGCATTTTGTGATGATGGGCTATTTTTAGGAATCAATTTTTTGGTTAAGTCGATTATTCTATTTCCAAATATTTCAAAATTTCTAAACCAACCACTTTCATTAGAAGTTATGGATGTTAGTAATTTTGACTCCGCTTGTGTGGTTTGAAATTTTTTATATTCTTCAGGAAAGGCTATTTTACACCACAATATTAAAAAGTCCTTTTTGTTGAGAAAGAAATTATCAACATTTTCTTCCGTCATTTCCTCTAAAATTTGCGTGGAACCCTTAAGAAGATGGTCAATATTCTTTTCTGTTAAAAACTCATCAACCTTTTTTTGAATTGGATTTCTTAAAATTTCACTAAAATGACTAAGCATTTCAGCTTTAGTATTAATTGCCGAGGTTCTAACTTTTTTTGGAGAAATTGACCTGGGAACTGCAACCCAATTGGAAATAATATCTCCATTTTTCTGAAGATTTTGGTTAATTCTTTGTAGAGCAGCGCTTGTTAATAGATTTTGATGAAAAGAATCATAATTTCCTTGCAGTTCTAGTGTTTTTTTAACAAATTTAGCGGTAAAATCATAAATCATTAAGGGTATTAGGAATTCTAATTTTTTCTCTTCCTTTTCTTGTCTGGAAATTAATAGATAAGAAAAGACATAAAATAAACCAATAGCATTTTTGTTGAGGTCGCTTTCATCGTCAGTAAATTTCTGAGCAATTTCTTCCAACCAAATTTTATCTTCTGGTTTTTGATTAAGAATATGTAACAAATTTAGAGTTTCATTTATTGATGTTCTTGTTTCCCTCTGTTCAGAATTTGTTGTTAAGTAAGTAGTGAATAATTTATGTAAGTTTGATGTTGTGGAATCGTTTAATGATGCAAGTTGCATTTCTATTCTTTCGATTTCCGTAAGTTTCTGTGTGTATTTTGGGTGATTTTTGGGATAAGATACTTTGCATTCATATTCGTCCTCTAGTAATTGCAGATGCGATTCCAGTTCTTTTGTCCAATTAATATTATCGCAGCCATTTAAATTAATGATTCTTAGGTTTTTAAGTGATGATATTTCTAAATCAACCAATCCTGTGCAATGATTTAAATTAAGAACCTCGGTACTTTCTGGTAGATTTGTTAAGGAAGTTAAATTTATGCAACCACCTGCCATCAATATTTTAAAAGAATCTGTAAGATTTTCTAGGTTTAATTTTTGAAGGTTGCGTTGGCTGGTTATTTGTATTTCTACATTATTTTTACATTCAGAAATTATAGATGGGTATATTTCACCATTTTCCGGGTTTATGTGTTTGTGTACAATGTTAATAAATACAGGCATTTATTTTGGGAGTTAATTTTTTTCTTTGTCGATCACCATTTTTTGCAATCGTGAAATTTTTCCAATTATTGCGCTGTGAGAAGGGTTCTTTTTGAGTTCAATATTTTCTTTCACGGCTTTATAGAGTTGATCTTTTAATTGTTGAGTGACGGGTTCTTGACTAATTCCCTCAGATTCTCTAGACATATTTTGACTGGATGATTTTACGCTTGATGGTTCGAATTGTTGAATTTGGCAATCAAGATTTTCTTCAATAACTTCCAGTAATAAACTTCCAAGATTTACCCCTTTTCCATTCGTAGTTGTTCTATTGAGGGTTTCTATTTGTTGGGTAATGCTCAATTTTTCAAACATTATTTTGGTGATGACTTTTTCATCTGTTTCAAATGCAAGTTCAATTGCTGTTCTACCCAACACATCCTCTTTCATTGGATTAAAATATTCTTTAGTAAATAATATTCCAATTGCATCCGTGAGAGATTGTTTATTATTTTCTAATTTAATCTGATTAGAACCAATAACTATTAAATGAGCGAAGCTGTTACCTGATTGATCTTCATTAATTCCATTTTCATGAAGATTGTCCCAAATCAGGCTACAAACTTCTGATCTATCAATTTGTTTTGATATTGCAATATTTAGGGCTGAAAATTTACTTTCTTCATTAACTTTATTAAGTAAAAGATCAACTACTTGGGAGTAACCAAATTTAGAGGCAATGTCAATTACTGTAAGTCCTAATGAGTCTTTATGGTTAATATCATCAACTCTTCTTGCCAGCAATTCAACTGTCTCTAATTTCCCCCATTGTGCTGCAATTGCTAAGGCTGTTTGGCCATGATAGCCATTCTCATGACCTTGAATATTAACATTAGAATTGTTTTCCAATAATGTTTTTATTACATTCATGCGGGTCATTCTAGACACAATCATTAGGGCTGAATAACCGGAGTCGTTGGTTAAATCTAGGTTGGCGCCATTTTTTATTAATAAGTTAACCATGTCCAAATATCCGCCTTTAGATGCTAACATTAAAGCGTTCCATCCAGCTTGGCCTTGGTGATCGATGTTAAACCCATTATTAATTAAATATTTGACCATTTTTAAATTATTTTTATCGGCCTCTAAAATAAATATTTGAGCAATAGAATCTTGGCTCAAGTGAGAATAAAGCTTTCCTGCCAACTCTTTGTTTTCCAATTCAACCGCAATGCTAAAATTATGACAAAACTCTTCTTGTGTTATTTCTAGTTTTAACTGGTTTACCATTAATCTTTCAAAAAGATCCTTATCTTGTTTTTTAACAGATATTTCAATTAAATATCTTTTCACATATGCTCCAATATATCCGCTTGTAAATTGATTGTTTTGTCCATTTTCATCAGTAAAATACAAAGAGTCTTTGTGTTTCTCGATGAGATCTAAAATTTGATTACGTTGTGGGTGGTAAAAAATTAAAGAAATAAAATCTGGTCTTTTCATTAATTTATCAAAGATTTTTAAAAAGACATTTCCCTCGCCTTCCAGCTCGCAATATTCCAATGCTTCTTGAGGAATTTCAAGTTCAACACAGCATTTTGTTGGTATCGTTTCTCCATCATCTATTTGGTTGTCAATCATGTATTGACGGATTTTATGCGTTCTATTCTTGCCTATATTAAGAATGATTTCAGCGGTTAAATTGATCAATGATTTTGAAGATGAGACATCGAGAGTCTCATTTTCATTATTTTTCATGATTTTCAAAGTTCTGGCGAAATTAATTGGTGAATTTCCAGCAAAATCTTCCGATAAAATCCATAACGCACTCAGAGCAATATTTTTTTGATACAGGTTAGGATTCGGGTTCTGCAATATTTCAACTATCTTTTGTGGAGCGTCTGTATCGTGCAGTTCAAAATTAAAAATTTCTTCATTCTTATATTCTAGGAGAGTTTTAATTTCTTCAGTTAAATCTTTCAGCTTTTGTTCTATTACTGTTACTTGGCCATTCATTTTAAATTTAAATGGAAAATAACCATCATCAAATTCAAAAAATTTTCTCTCAAAATCTAACCCACTCGAAACTCCTAAAATATCCCCATGATTTTTTACTGCTGCTGTGGCTTCAGATACACCGCTTATTATTTTCCCAGTTTCATCAACTTTTATTTGATCAAAGATTTTAGCAATATTCTCTATTTTTCCCCTAGCAAGGGCAATTCTATCTTGATGGACTTTATTTAATTCTTCATTAAGAGACCTTACAAAATGCCAAATATCCTCAGCTTTGCTTTCATTTACAGCGCAATGCCACAATTTATCATTTGAGGTAAGTCCAAGTGATTTTTGAAGAAGTGCGTGTAAGTGAACCTGACTTCCAAGACTAATTAATTTCAATAATTTTGGTGATTCTTTTTCAATTAGAGCGTTGAAAGATTGATCCAGATCATCATCCATTTGAATTTTAACATTGACTAATCGGGTTTGAGATCCGCCAGCGCATTGGTAGTCATTCTTATTTTGAGGTGGAAATTGAGCTAAAAGATGTTTCTGATTTTCTAGGGTTTGTTTTGAAACTTTATCAAAGAATGAAATTATTTCATACATCAATGCCGGAACTTCAGAGTCTCCTTGGTCTATTTTTGTTATTACATCATCAAAAAGAGACCCTTGTTCTGCGGATAATCTTTCTGACTCAGAAAAAGATTCTTCAATTTCCTGAGTTTCTTTTGGTCTCAAATGTTTTTTGTATTCTTGATATTCATCACCAATTAAATAAACATCTGTAATTTTTCTAAAAGTTTGTTTTGCTCTTTCTGTTAAAAATTCTTTCGTAACTTCACTGTCTACATTTAGCTGTTCTTTCCAGAAATCTTGAAGCTCTTTAATTTCCAGGTTGGCATCTTCATTAACTGCTCTAGAGTTAAGGGATTCTTGAAGATTTTCCATCAAAGATTTATGATCTAAAATTGTTGGTTTTGCGTTTTTAATCTGATCTAATAGATTCATTTCTATTTGTTTTTTTATAAGTAATTCCTCAGTAAATGGTTATTTCCATCTATTAAACCCTTTTTTATTCAAAGCTTTCCTTTTGATAGATTAGTTTTTTACTCTTAAGAACACTAATTATTTTTCTCCAATAGATAATTACTCACCAGTCAATTATTAAAACTTTATGACGTCCTTTGAGATTTGTTTTTTATGAAATGTTTTGACTGCCTAACTAATTTTCATCAAATCAACCATTAATTAACTCATTACGATTTTTTTAGATGATCGATCTGATAGAGGTTGAGATGCTTGTGGAAATGTCTTGGTTTTCGGGATTAATTTTTTGGTTAAGTCGATTATTCTATTTTCAAATATTTGAACATTCCTAAACCAACCATCTTCGTTTGAAGTTGATGCTTTTAATTTAGGTTTTTGCGGTGTTTCGGGTTTAAATATTTGATATTCCTTAGGAAAAGTTGTTTTGCACCATAATTCTATTAGGTCACTTTTATTGAGAAAAAAACTATCGACATTTTCTTCTGTCATTTCTGTTAAAATCTGCGTTGTTCCCTTCATCAGATGCTCAATATTTTTCTTTGTTAAAAATTCATTAACTTTTTCTTGAATTGGTTTTTTTAAAATTTCACTAGATTGTCTCGCCATCTCAGATTTGCCATGAATTTCAGATGTTTTAATTTGTCGTGGAAAAATTGACTTTGGAACTGCTGTCCAATTTAAAAAATCTCCATCTCCCTTCAACTCTTGGTGAATTTTTTGTAAAGCGGCGTTGGTTAGTAATTGAATTTCAAATGAGCTGTAATTCTCTTTCTCTTCGCATTCTTTTTTAACAAATTGAGAAATAAAATCATAAATCATTAAAGGAATTAGGGCTTCTAATTTAGCCTCTTCATTTTCTTGTCTGGCAACTTTTAGCCAAGAAGAGATGTAAAATAGACCAAGAGCATTTTTGTTAAGGTCAGTTTCATCATTGGTGAATTTTGGAGCAATTTCTTCTAACCAAATTTTATCTTCTGGTTTTTCATCAATAATATTTAACAAACGTGCAACCTCCTTTATCGCTGTGCTTTTCTGTTGTTCAGAATGTTTTGTTAAGTAAATATTTAATAATTTATGTAGGTTGGGGTTGTGAGAATTATTTAATGATGAGAGCTGTGTTTGTGCTTTTCTAATATTTGCTTCATCTACAATTTTTTGAGTGTATTTTGAGTGGTTTTCTGGATATGTTATTTTGCAGTCTTTTTCTTCCAAAAATTGTAAATGCAATTCTATTTCCGCTGTCCATTTAATGTTGTTGCATCCTTCTAAGTTAAGTAGTTCAAGTTCTTTAAGAGATAGAATCGATAAATTTTGAAGGTTAGAACATTCATTTAAAATTAATTTTGTTGCGGTTTCCGGAGGTTCAACAGATTGCAAATTGCTACATCCAGAAAGACTTAGTGATAAAAGAAATTTTGGTAAATCAGCTTTGGTTAATTGTATTAAATTGCGATTACTGGTTATGAAAAGTGAAGATATTTCATCCCAATCTTCGCCTTCTTTTAGAGTTGGACGTAAAAAACCATCAACTACTTCTTTATTATTAACAAATTTTGTCGTCATTAGTATTATTTTTTACGATCTTCAATCAAAAAAGATTTCTTGCAGATCTTGAGGAAGCAACTAATACCCCCTTATCTTTCAACTTAATGATACCTCTATTAAAAGTTTCGACACTTGGGGTATTTCCATAAAGCGCTTTAACTTTTATGTTGATGGCTTCGTAGTTAATAGGTTGGATTCTTGATGCAGGTTTTCCCTTTTTTTCTTGAGCAGGAGGATTATTTGTTGCTGCCTGACTCATGGTTAATGGTTCTGCACTTTCGGCTGAAGGGCTTGGATCTGGAAAATGAGTGCTTTCAATAAAATTCAATAGTTTATTCTGTAAATGATGGTTTTTTCCAGATATTATTTGGGATAAGACATTAATTTGACTCACGGAATTTAACTTGTTAAAAATTGTTGACGCTAGTTTAAAAATATTGTTTTCCACTGCAATCATAAAGGGAGTTTCTTGGGCGTTGTTTTTTAAATTAAAATTATTATCAGTTACAAAATGTTCTTTATGTACACAATGATTAGTAATTACAATATGTAGAGGCGTATTCCCAGCTTTGTCTTGAACATGTAGAGATTCTTTGCATTTATCTTTTTTTACCAAAGATTCTAATATCATTTCTGACTCATCATATTTATTATCGAGGATAATATGAAAAACATTTTTATTATCCTTGTTAATAGCATTAGCATTTGCTTCTGCTTCATTAATTAAATAAAGTCCTGTGGTAAATTTGCCATTTGCCATCGCAACTAAGAAGGCGGTCTCCCTATTTTCGTTTGTAAAATCAACATCAACTCCTTTCTTTATTAAGAGTTTCACTATATCTAAAGATCCATATTCCGCGGCCTTTAGAAAACATGCTTCTTGACTGCTTTCTTGCATCAATGATTCCGCTAAATTCTCATAATCATTTTTAATAGCAAATTCAATAATTTTAGCTTTTGCTTCTGGATTAGATCGATCTTGCAGGGCTGAAAAAATTTCGATCGATTCATTTATTGAGTTTTTTATTTCATAATCAGCAGAAAAATTAAGACTTTTGTCAAAAACATTCTTAATCTTTTCTAAATAACTCTCCTCTAAAATTAGTAAGGGTAATTTATTAAAGGAGTGTTCAATTAGAATTTTTAGCATATCAAAATCTCTTAAAAATGCCGCAGTTGAGATTGCTGTTCCTCCAATATTATTTGCGGCTGTAATATCCGCTCCATGCGCCAATAACATCTGAACTATCTCCGCATTTTCCTTCACAATAGCTACTGACAAATGATTTAGGTCGCTATTTCCCTTACCATTAATGTCATATTTACGTATATGAATTAAATATTTCGCTACATCAAAATATTCTTTTTCAATAGATAATTCTAATAAATTTAGGTTTGATTCTAAATTTTCTAAGCAACTAAAAACAATTTCTGCCATTTCATAATTTTGATGATGTACGGCACAGCCAAGAATGTAAAGTGCATAATTCTTTATGTTTTCTTCGTCTAGATCTTCTAATAAATCTTTTAAAAGATCTTTGTCTTGTTTTTCTGTTGAAATTAAAATAAAGAAATTTTCAGCCTCAAAATAAATATCCCCTTTGGCGCACACCTGAAAAGCTTCTAATATTTTCTCTCTCTTTGGATGGTAAAAAAATAATTTAACCCATTCTAAATGGTCATGCTCATGATCCTGGGTATTCCTCTTTATTAATTCGGCAATAAAAACCTGACCCAATTTCTTGTTCTCAATACATTGATCTAGAAATTCAGCGCTCATTCCCAAATCAATATTATGATTTACCTCATTTACATATTCTTCATTCTGTTCTTGAGCTTGTGGTGCAATTTTTGTTCTTATTCTTCCAAGATTATGATTAATTTCTGATAAAGTTTTTGAATAATGTTCCGAGTTTATCATCTCATTTGTTATTTCTTTACCAACTTCTCCCGAAAGAAGTGTAGCGGTTTTCAAGGCATTAAAGGCCGAGTTTCCAGCAAAATTTTCCGATAAAACCCATAATGCACTTAAAGCGACATGTTTCTGAGATTCGGTAGAATTTTGACCGCGCAATAATGCAGCTATTTTTTCTGGAGCGTCATTATCGTGAAGTTCAAAATTAAAAACTTCTTCATTTTTAGGCTCAGTCACAGATTTAAGTTTTTCTGCTACATCTTGCAGCTTATTCTCCATTACAGTTGTTTCACCGACCATCTTTAGTGTAACTGGATTGCTAAAGTCATCCAACTCAAAAAAATTTCTCATGAATTCTGTTCCATTAGATACATCTAAAAACCTCCAACAACTACGAGTTGCTTCTTGAATTTTAGGAAAACCACCCATTATCACTGTTTCATCAGTTCTTATTTTATCAAATAATGCAGAAATTTTTTCTAAATCATTCTTATCTTCAGTAATTTTTTCTTGATGAATGGTATATAATTCTTTATTAAAGGACCTAATAAAATGCCAAACTTCCTTGGCCGGAATTTGAGTGGCGGCAGAGTGCCACAATATATCATTGGGAGTAATTCCCAGAGATTTATGAAGAAGCGCGGTTAAATGAACCTGATTACCAGGATTAATGAATTTTAATATTGGTGGGCAAGATTTATCCAATAGGGCGTTGAAAGATTGTCCCAATGAGTCACCCATTTGCATTTTAACATTAATTAATCTGGTTTGAGACCCACCAACACAGTTATAGTCATCTTGATTTTTTGGCGGAAATTGTGCTAAAAGATCCTTTTGTTTTTCAGGAGTTTGTTTTGAAACTTGATCGAAAAATGAAATTATTTCATACATCAAAGCCGGCACTTCTGCATCTACAGCATTTATTTTTGTCATCACGTCATCAAACAAAGATCCTTCATTTTCAGATAATCTTTCTTCTTCAGGAAGTTCCATCTCTTCCTTTTTTGATCCTTTTTTTCGAATATGTTTTAAATATTCTTTATGTTCATCGCCATTTAAATAAGAGTTTCTGATTTCTTCAAAGGCCTTCTCGGACATATTTATTAGAGCCTCTTTTGTTACCTCTTCGCTTGTTCCTTCCAGCTGTTCTTTCCAAAAATCCTGATTCTTCCTAATGTTCGGATGTTGTTCCCTATCAACTGCGATGGACTGAAGCGATACTTTAATTGCTTCCATCAACTCTTGATAAATTAATTGGACTGGTTTTAAGTCGCTAATTCTTTCTAAAATAGTCATTTTTCTTGCTTTTTTTATGTTAACAATATGCTAAGATTAATTGTTATTATTCACCCTCTCTTTGAATTCGTCTTTTTTCATCTTTTTCCTTCAAAGAAGCTCTTTTATCGTAAAGTTTTTTACCCTTACAAACTCCAATTTTAACCTTTGCGAAGTTTTTTTCATTAAAATAAATTGAAAGCGGAATTAGCGATAAGCCTTTAATTTGAATTTTACCCAATAATTTGTCGATCTGCTTTCTGTGAAGCATTAATTTTCGTGGGCGCAGCGGTTCATGATTAAATCTATTGGCTCCTTTAAAAGGCGAAATATGGACATTAAGCAAAAATAATTCGCCCTTAGTGTCTCCAACATATCCGTCAGTTAAGTTCACGGAAGAATCACGAAGCGATTTCACTTCGCTGCCCAGCAGCATAATTCCCGCTTCAATTTCTTCTTCAATTGTATAATGAAATCGTGCTTTACGATTGACTGCTACTTGTTTCATTTTGTAAGTTTATTAATTAGTTCTTGGCTCACTTTTGGTTTTTCACCAAACCATTTTTCAAAACCCATCACCCCTTGATGTGCCAACATGCCAATTCCTGTTACAATGGAGTTTCCTTGCTTTTCAGCTTGTAAAAGCAAATTTGTCATTAAAGGCTTGTAAACAATGTCACAAACCAAAGCCGATTTTTTTAAGGTTCTTAAATCAATTTCTAAATTGTCATATCCTGCCAT
>JBLHVR010000010.1:0-36389 GCA_047628655.1 Lentimonas sp. | reverse complement strand
TCATTAATATTAAGGGTAGAAATGTTTCAAGGAAGAGGTTTTCTGAAAAATTTGGGAAGTTTGGGATTTTGTTGCTTGATTCAAAAATTTCAACCTCCACCAAGAAAGACGGAGGTTGAATCAGTAGGTGGTAATATTTCAAAAAAGAAAGAAACTAGGCACGAATTGCACATTGCGCTTCCACCACATATTTGTAAGTGGTAAGTTGCTCTAAACCAACTGGGCCACGAGCGTGAAGTCTGCCGGTAGAAATTCCAACTTCCGCGCCCAAACCAAATTCACCACCATCGGCAAATTGAGTTGAAGCATTGTGCATTACAATTGCAGAATTAATTTGTTGCAAAAATTTTGCCGCCGAAGCTTCATCTTCAGTAACAATACTTTCCGTGTGAGAAGAGCTGTGTTTATTAACATGAGCAATGGCTTCATCAACATTCTTAACAATTTTCACCGAAATGATTTTGTCTAAATATTCGGTGTAAAAATCTTTTCCTGTGGCTTTAATTACTCTGCTGTCAATTTTTTGCGCTGCTGCGTCTCCACGAACTTCACAATCTTGCTTTTTAAGCTCGTCAATAATTTTTGGCAAAAACTGCTCTGCAATTTTTTTGTCAATCAACAAAGATTCTGTCGCCCCACAAACTCCAGTTCTGCGAAGTTTGGCATTAGCCACAATTTTCACCGCCTTTTCTAAATTGGCCGCAAAGTTGATGTAAGTGTGGCAATTACCGTCTAAATGTTTGAATAGTGGAATTTTAGTGGCTTTACTAATTGCCTTAATTAGGTCTTTTCCACCACGGGGAACCACAACATCAATTAATTGATCTAGCTTTAATAAATCCTTCACATATTGACGGTCGGTGCTGTCAACAAAGCTTACGCAAGCCGGGTTAACTGCAAATTCTTGCAAAATGTCTTGGTAAATTTTTGCAATCACTCGGGAAGATTCGATGCATTCTTTTCCGCTGCGCAAAATTACCGCATTTCCCGACTTAAAGGCCAGAGCCGCAATGTCGGAAGTTACATTTGGACGAGCTTCATAAATTGCCAAAATCACCCCAATTGGCACTGAAACGCGTTTAATATGCAGGCCGTTGTCGCGGGAAACATCGTAGGAAACTTTGCCAATTGGGTCGGGCAAATTAGCAATGGAAATCACCGCATCGGCAAGCCCATTAATTCTATTTTCATCAAGAATTAAGCGATCAATTTTGGCCGGGCTAAGGTTGTTTTTGGTTGCCAAAGCAACATCCTTTTTATTGGCAGCAATAATTTCATTAATATTACTTTTCAAAGAGCTGGCAACTTTAAGCAAAATTTTGTCTTTAATTTCAGTGCTTAAATTGGCAATTTGTAAAGTAGATTCTTGGGCAGATTTAGCTAATTTTTTCATTGTTTTTTATTTGTTGTTTAAATTGAAATTACTACGAAAGCCACGGCATTTTCTTTGGTGTCACTTAAAGAAAGATCAATTTTAAAACTTTCTTTCTTAAAGTGGCCTTGCAGAAAATCCTGCGCTTTTTTACTTAAATTTATTTCCGGCTTGCCAAATTCGTCATTACTAATTTCAACATCCTTAAAATTAACTCCCCTACCAATTCCAAGACCAATTGCTTTGGAAAAAGACTCTTTAGCAGCAAATCTTTTAGCAAAATGACTAGCTGGTTTTTTTCCCGCTATTTTAATTTCCTTCTCGCTGAAAACTTTATTCAAAAAATCATCACCAAACTTAGTAATAGATCTTTCAATGCGTGAAATTTCAACGATGTCTGTTCCAATTCCTAGAATCATTTCTTCAAACCCTCCCATTCAGCTAAATATTCTTGAAAATGTTTTTTCCCTTCCAAAGCCAAATAATCGCTTAAATCTTCCTTAGCTGCATTAAAATTTTCCAAACTAAGTGATCCATTGTGATGTTGGTAGCACAAATAAAGCAAGTAAGTATTAATGACATCACTTTCGCAATAATCGCGAATTTCCTGCAATCTGCCGGAATCGTAATATTCCTGAACCATTGATCCGTCAACTCCTTGCTTGCCCGGTAAATTAAAAACCGCGCAAAGTTCATTCATTTTTACCCTTGCTGAAGCACCAAAATCGGAAAAAGCTTCAATTAAATCGCAATGCCAATCTAGGGAATATCTTTGATTGTAATTATTCCATTTGTCGCCCATTTTGTAGAGAAATGCCGCTGAAATTTCATTTTTAATGGCCCGATATTTCAAAACTGGCAGATCGAAGCTTTTACCATTAAAGCTGACAATTCTTGGAGGTTGTTTTTTTAAATGGGTAAAAAAGCCTCGAACTAGCTCTTCTTCGGTTGAATCAATATTTCCACCACTTCTAATTTCTTTTAATTTGTAACATTCCGTGCCGTCATCTTGACGAATAATGTCGGCTTGTAGAAAACTGATGGCCACAACCTGTTGAAAAGGCTGACGCAAAAATGAACTCTTGCCAGCAGTTATTTTTAAATGGTATTCAGCTAAAGCTTGTCTTTTTTCTTCCAAACTGGCTTCTGGCTTTAAATCGAGCAAGTTAAGGGCTGCATCCGCATCGGGAATCGTCTCAATATCGAAAACGAACAAAGAATTATGTTGCATAAATGGTATTTTGTAAAATGATTAGCGACTGCAAAAGCTAACTTTTCAACCAACAAAATCAACAATAATTTATGAGAGCTTATTTAGTTAAAAAACCAGGAGACATTAAAAGTTTAAAACTTCAAAAAATTGAAGACCCCAAGCCAACCGCTCATCAAGTTGTTGTTAAACACACTGCAATTGGAATTAATTATTTTGATGTTCTATTTAGAAATGGCAATTTTTCGCTTGATGAAACTCCTGCAATTTTAGGAATGGAAGCTTGTGGAATTATTGAATCGGTAGGTTCAGGCGTTAAAGATTTCAAAGTGGGTCAAAGAGTTGCCTACGCCACTGGCCCAATTGGTGCTTACGCTGAAAAAAGAGCCATTGCACAAGATTTTCTAGTAATTCCGCCTTCAACTTTAAGTGACGAACAAGTTGCAGGATCTCTTTTAAAGGGATTGATGGCACACACTTTATTGTTTCGGGTTTATTTGGCAGGAAAAGTTAAGCAAATTTTAGTTCATGGCGCCGCTGGCGGTGTTGGACATTTGCTTTGCCAATGGGCTAATCACTTAGGAATTAAAATAATTGGTACAGTGGGTAATGAAGAAAAAATTACCGCCGCCAAATCTTTCGGCTGTGAACATGTAATTAACTATTCAAAAAATGACTTTGTTGCAGAAGTTGAAAAAATAACTGATGGCAATGGCGTTGGAATTGTTTACGACGGAATTGGGAAAGATACTATTTCAAAATCGCTAGAGTGCCTTTGGCCACTGGGAATTTGCGTTAGTTACGGTGAAGCTTCAGGGCCAACTTCCAACATTAATTTAAACTCACTATTTCTTAACTCACTTTACATAACTAGACCGCTTCTGGCGCTTTACAAATCTAAAAGAGTAGAGTTGGCTTTGTCGGCCAATGAGGTTTTTAAAATGGTTGAAAAAGGAACTTTAAAGCCAAATATTAAAACCTACAATTTCGATCAGCTTCCGCAAGCTCACTTAGATTTAGAAAGCAGAAAAACTATTGGTTCTTTGGTAGTTACGTTTTAGTAGTTAGATTTGGGGAAGTATTATTTTTGGAAGTATTTTTGGTCGGGGCGGAGAGATTCGAACTCCCGACCCCCTGGTCCCAAACCAGGTGCGCTACCAGACTGCGCTACGCCCCGACAAAAATAAGACAAAATAAAATAGAAACAAAGCCAGAAAGGCCTTGCCAAGGAGCGGTATTAAATTCACAAATTCATAAAATGTCAATTTAAATTATGAAAAAACTCACTTTAGTAACATTTTTACTGTTTTCCTTGCAACCAACATTCTCTTTCGCTTGGACAGGATACGACAATTTCGACGGCTCGGAAATTGAGATCTCATCAGGTAACTTGGTACGCGAAGGAGAAGAAATTGTTTTTTACGATTGGGAAAGTGAGGAGAGTCGTTCGGCAGAAGTTCGTAAAATAGAATATTTATTCAACCGCACAGAAGTTGAAGTTTACGATTACATTGCCAAAAAAATCCGCATTTTCGACATGGAAAACTAATCAACAGAATCTACTTCAACAAACTTCTCTTTATATTTTCTAATCGCAAATTTAATTAACACACCGCAAATTGCCGTTAATGGTAACGCCAGAAGAATTCCTACAAAACCAAATAAAATTCCGAAGAAGAATAATCCAAAAATAATCCAAACCGGATGAAGGCCAATTCTGTCTCCTACTAAATTTGGAGTAAGGAAATTTCCCTCAAAAATTTGACCAACGAAGAAAATTACCACAACTATTCCAATTTGAGAAAAATCCGTTCCCCATTGAAATAAAGCAATTACCACTGCAATAGCCACGCCAATCAGCATTCCAATGTATGGAATGAAGGAGAAGAAACCAGTTAAAATGCCAATTAAAAAGCCAAAATCAAGACCAGATAAATGTAAAGCAGTGCCATAAAAAATACCAAGAATAAGGCAAACATTAAGTTGGCCCTGAATGCAGCTGGCAAGGGTTTCATTAATATTTGAAAACAATCCAACCATTTCTTTTTTATGTTTTGTAGGTAAATGATTGTCAATTTTACCAATCATTAAATTCCAATCACGAATCATGTAAAAAACTAATATTGGAGTAATTACCAACAAAGAAACAATGTTAACCACGAACATTCCCGACTTCATAACATTTCCCAAAACTCCACCAAAAAAATCGAATATTTTTGAAACATTTTGCCCATCAAAATATTGCCTGAAATCCGATTCCAAAGGAACGCCATTCTCGGTTAAAAACTCAAACATCTGCGGATAAAAGCTATTAACCAATACATCGACATATCTAGGAGTGGCAGCAGCAAAATTAGTCGCCTGATTGTAAAGTAAAGGTACAATTAAAAGAGCCGCCAAAATTGCAAACAAAATTGCCAAAGCCAAAATTATTAAGGTGGCGCTTAGTCTAGAAAGGCCAAATCTGGTGATTCTATCCGCCAAAGGATTGAAGAAATAAGCAATTATTATTGCCGCCACGAAAGGAAAAAGAATGGGCTTAATTAGATAAAAAATAATTAACGCCGGAATTATTATTAACAGATTTAAAATTAATTTATCTCGAAATTGCATTGTGTATTTTTTTATTAGTTAATAAGTGTTTTTAATTAGTCATGGTTAAAAAATAACCACCTTCTAATTTTGGATGTAAAAACAAGTCGTGACCAGCGAAGAAGTCAACCATTTGAACATTTTCTTCTTTAAAAGAAACATTAATTTTGATCAAATTTGAAGATATTGAAACCACCTTCAAACCAGAAACAATATTTTCATTTTCCAATTTTCTTTTAACTGCCATCCAATCTCCCAAATTGGAAATTAACACATCAATAGTAACGCCGGAAGACATTGCAACGGATTGATTTTCAGCGGTTTTTTTTAGATTATCCTGAGTGGTAATTAAGTAATGAGCCGTTCTTTGAGCAACCTTAATCGCTAAATCTTGGTAAGAAAGCTGATTAACATTAACAAAATCTAAGCGAATTTTTTTACTTCGATATTTACGAATCATTTTTAAAGTAATGTCGACCTTATTTTCAATATTATCAAAATCGAAATAAGCCAGAATAACTCCATTTACTCGATATTTACTAAAGGCATTTTCAAACATATTAAAATTGCCAGCGTAAATAGTTCCTGGGTTAAAAATGGTGATATCCTCAATGTCACCATCGGGAAGCTTAAGAGAAGAATTTTTATTATTTTTTACCAACCCTTCCCAAACTCCACGCCAATCATTTTCCTTTTCCCAAATTAAGAATTTTTCCGTGGTGGTTTTAATTGGAATTACTAAATAGGAATCAGTTTTTTGGGAAATTTCCCTGACAAATTTTTTATCTTTCAAATAGTGCTGCACAAAACTTTCCGAAAAAGTTAAGTCCAAGAAGGCTCGGTAATCATTTCCAGCAATTTTTTCATCAATAATTCTTTGCGATGCTACCATGTCGGCAATTAATTCATCGGAAACATTATTAGCAAATTCTTCATCAATTCCCAACTTCTTAAATAAATCTGAAAAACCTTGTCTTTGCCCGTAAGCAATGGCTTTCTCCCGCGACTTAGTTGCAGAATCTGCGGCAGCACTAATTGAAATATTCTTAATTTGGTAAATATTTTCTTCCTCAGCAACCTCGGCAGAATCAACACTTGCAGCGTTATTAACCATTTGAGAAAAGGAGGAAGATGAAAAACAGCACATTAAGAAAATGGCAATAAGAAGTTTGTTAATTGCCCATTTATGAAGCATATTGAAAATTGACATTAATTTAATTGGAAGGATAATTCGCGCCAAGAGATTTAGACACTCAATTTAAATGAACTAACCTAGAAAAAGCAAATGAAAACTAAAGAATCACTAACCTACAAAGCAGCCGGCGTTGACATTTCGGCAGGAAATGAACTAGTTGAAAGAATTAAGCCTTTGGCCAAAGCAACCTCCAGACTTGGCGCCGACACTAATTTAGGTGGTTTTGGTGGTTTATTCGACCTAGCAAAATGCAAATTTAATGACCCAATCCTAGTTTCTGCAACTGATGGAGTTGGAACAAAATTAAAAATCGCCAAAGATTTAAATAAACACGACACCATTGGAATTGATTTAGTAGCAATGTGTGTTAACGATTTAGTCGTTCAAGGAGCAGAACCTCTATTCTTCCTCGACTATTTCTCTTCTGGAAAACTTTCACTAGATGTTGCAACCGATGTAATTAAAGGGATTGCTGTTGGCTGTAAAATGTCTAATTGTGCTTTAATTGGCGGAGAAACTGCAGAAATGCCAGGACTTTATGGTTCGGGCGATTACGATTTAGCTGGCTTCACCGTTGGCGCTGTTGAAAGAGACCAAGTCTTACCCAAAAATGTTCAAGCTGGTGATGTAATTTTGGGGCTTAAATCCAGCGGAGTTCACTCCAACGGCTTTTCATTGGTTCGTCACATTCTAGATAAAAGAAATATTACCCTAGATGACAAATTAAACGATGAATTAACCATTGGTGAAGCTTTAATTGAGCCGACAAGAATTTATGTTCAATCTTGCCTTGCAGCCATTAAAACTGGCAAAGTAAAGGCTCTTGCTCACATTACTGGTGGCGGATTAACGGAAAATATTCCTAGAATTTTACCAAAAGGTTTAGATTTCGAAATTGACTATTCCACTTGGAAATTACCTGAATTATTCGATTTCCTACAAAAAGCAGGAAATGTAGAGGACGCAGAAATGCGCCGCACCTTTAATTGTGGAATTGGCATGATTCTGGTTGTTCACGAAGATGACATTGAAGAAGTTAGAATAATATTAGCCGAATTTGACGAAGAATCTTTTGAAATTGGAACAATAAAATAATGACTAAAAACTCCGTTCACTTACAAAATTTCCCCGATGTTTCTTTTCTAAAAAGCGAAGAATCATTAATTAAAAACATGGATTTAGTGCGCCAAGTTTGCAGCACTGCCCTTTTCATTCGCGACCAAAACAATCTGAGAGTAAGGCTTCCATTGAATAAATTAACAATAATTGGCGCAAACGCTCCACAAATTGCGGAATTTAAAAGCATCATTTCTGATGAAGTTAATGTTAAAAATATTGAAATAATTTCCGAAATTGGTGATTTAGCAGAAATCAAATTACAACTTAATTTCAAAAAAGTTGGCGCTAAATTAGGTTCTAAAATGAAAGAATTAACTGCGGCAACAAGAAATAATCAATGGGAAAAAATCTCAGAAAATGAGATCAAAATTGCTGGAGAAACTTTAATTAATGACGAGTTCGAAATTAAATTAATTACCAAAAATCCAAAAAACACCGCAGCTCTTCCAAGTAACGATTGTTTAATTGAATTAGATTTAGAAATTACCAAAGAATTAAAGGAAGAAGGTTCGGCAAGAGACATAATTCGCGCCATTCAACAAAACCGTAAAGATGCTAACTTTAATGTTTCAGACCGCATTAAAATTGCTATTTCTAGTCAAAATAATGAAATTTTGGAAGCTGTTAAAAATTTCAATTCTTACATTTGCGAACAAACTTTGGCTGATGAAATTTTAATTTCCCAAAATCAATCCCAAAATTACCAATTCAATTTTGAAAATAAAATTGAAGATGGTGAATTAAAAATATCACTTAGCGTTTCCATCAAATAATTCACAACTAGGATACCAAAGTAATATACTTGCGCTCAACTTCTTGTTGCATTAAGGTGGTTGCATGAACTAATTTTTTAGTTAATTTTGAGACATCACACAAACATCTCAAAACTTTATCAAATCAACTCACATAAATTTATGACTGCGCACATAAAAAAAACAAAACTAGCATTCTCCCTCATCGAACTCTCGGTTGTAATTCTAATTATTGGAATTCTAATTCTTGGTGTTACTAAGGGTTCAAGACTAATAACAGAATCAAAAATAAAATCTGCCCAATCTTTAACCAACAACTCTCCTGTTGCTTCAATTAAAGGTTTGTCAATTTGGCTTGAAACTACATTAGATAAAAGCTTTGAATCTGATCAAGCAGTTGATACGGATCTTAGTGCTGATGGAACGATAGCCGCTTGGAATGACATCAATCCTCAAACAACATCTCCAAAAAGCGCCACCCAAACTGGCCTCGCAACTACTAGGCCAAGATATATTGAAAATGGTATTAATGGCTTGCCATCTCTAAATTTTAATGGAACCGCAACCAACCAAATCATCGCTCCATTTGATTTTATAACATTACCAACTACAGACTCACTTGGAATTAATAATTCAGATTATGAACTTTTCATAGTTTATCAAAGTGAGTTGGGAGCCGGTGCTAGTGTTCAATTTCTATTGTCAGATCCTTCTTCTACCACTTTTGAGATCCATATCAATGGTGCTGGTGCTGGATCTGCTTCCAAGGGATTAAGATTTATATCAAACTCAGTTATCGCAAATGGGGAGTTTGTTAATATGAATGGACTATCTCCTCATATAGCGTCAGCTAGAGTTCAGGCCGGATCAGCCATCGCCAGAATTGATGGTGTTGATGGTGTTGATATCACTGCTCTTGCAATATCTAACTTAGCAACCACAACATTAAGGGTTGGATTAAGAGGAAATGGAACCCTTCCTTTTTATGGTACTATTGGAGAAATAATCATTTATGACAGAGCTCTTAAAATTTCAGAAAGAACTATCATTGAAGAGTATTTAAAAGCTAAATGGGGAGTTAACTAAATAATCAATTCACCAAAACCATCTCAAATCAGTAAAGTTTGGGATGGTTTTTAAATAACACATCAATAATGCTTCCAGCCAAATTCTAAAATATCCACTTCTTCATTATTTTTATCTAAAAGCCTCATTTTACACTCTTGATCTTTTTTAAATCTTCCAATTTCAGTTAATTTTATTTTTAACTTCTTAGCCAAATTTCCAATTTCACTTTTTAGTTCTGGATTAACCGCAAAAACTAATTCGTAATCTTCTCCACCTGAAAATAGATCATTCAAAATAATATTTTCATTCAAACAAGAGCTTGCCGCATTGGAAATTGGAATTAAATTTTGCTCAATTGAAGCGCTTAAATTTGAAGCCTGACAAAGGTGATTTAAATCGGCAAATAAACCGTCTGAAACATCAATTGCGCATCTAGCGCTAATTTTAACTAATTCCTGACCCAACTTCACTCGTGGATTTGGCAGCAAATGTCTTAAAATTAAATGATCTGTATGCTGTTGATTTAAGCAGGAAATTTCGCCGTTAAGTAATTTCAAGCCCAAGAAAGAATCACCAATATTTCCAGAAACAAAAATTAAATCACCATTTTCTGCATTTTTTCTAATAAGAGCTTTTCCTTTTTCAATTTCACCAAAAATCGTCAAGCTAAAAGCCAATTTTCCTTTAACCTTGACGCTGTCTCCACCAATTAGATCAATCTCAAACTTGTCTGCCACCTCCTTTAATCCTTGGCAGAATTCTTTAATGAATTCTTCATCAAAATTATTTTGAGAAAATCCCAACATGAAATATTTGGGTTTGGCTCCGGAAGCAGCAACGTCTGAAAGGTTCGATAAAAGCAATTTTGCAGCAATATTTTTAGCGCCAACAGATTTTGTAAAATGAACATCTTCCATCATTAAATCTTTGCTAATGACCAATTCTTTATTTTTTGCTAAAGAAATTTTTGCAACATCATCCTCAAGACCAAAAGACCCATCATTGCCATTAGTTAGGGGTAAAAAATATTTTTTTATTATTTCAAACTCTTGAGACATTATTAATTTTTTATTTAAAATCACTCACCAACCCAGAAGATATAAATCTATTCATCACTTTCCCAATATCAAAATCTGGGAATTTTGATCCAACTTCTTCATAAATTTGATAAAGATTTTGCTTCTTTTGAACCCGATTTAAAAACAAAAATTCACATTCTGCCAAATTCTCAATCTTCACTTCTAAACCCACTCTTTCAACCAAAACAAATTGACCTTCGCGCTTGCTTAAATCCAATTTCTGACCTGACTCTTTAACGACATTCCAAATATCAAAAATTGGATATTGCGACTCAATTAAATAGCAAGATGGATGAAGATCGAACTTAACTTTAAATAACTCTTCTTCCTTCAATTTCTGAAAACTCTCCAAATCAAAACCCGTAACATCTTTAGTAAAATAAGATTGATGAAAAAACCACTCCAATCTGGCAATATCTTTTAAATAGTAAATTTTATGCTGATTTTTTATTTGACCAATAAGTTTAGAGAAATGTTGACCATATTCATCCAAATTTCCACTTTTAGAGGGAAATTCTTGGCAATATTTTCCAACCAAAATAGAAAAATATCCATCTCCAACCAAATTCTTCACAATTGGATAAACGGCACTTAAAACATTAAGTAAATTTACCAAAACATTATTGCGGTAAATTTTTATTCGCTCTTGGCAATTATTAGAATTTAGAATTTGATCAGCAAAATCTGATTGTAATTTCTTAAGATTCATGATTAATAATTTTTTGTGCTTTTTTTGTTTCATTCATTAAAACTTCAAAATCTGGAATGTCGGCGTCCCACTCAATTAAAGTTGGAGCTTGTTTAAATTTTGCAGCAGCAATTTTGTAAAGATCCCAAACCTCATCGCAAACCACATCATTGTGAGTATCGATGAGAATTTCTTCTCCTCCTATTGCTTGCTTTGAATGGCCAGCCAAATGCATTTCACCCACAATTTTGGCATCAATATTTGCTAAATATTTTTTTGCATCAAAGCCATTATTGTGCGATGAAACAAAAATATTATTAATATCTAGCAAAATCTTACAGCCGGTTCTTTTGGCAACTAAATTAATAAATTCATCTTCGGGAATTTGTGATTCTTCAAAACTTAAATAAGTGGAAGGATTTTCAACCAGAATTTCTTGCTTTAAAAAATCTTGAGTTTGAGAGATGTTTTGACAAAGAATTTGCAAAGACTCTTCGGTGTAAGGAATTGGCAATAAATCATTCAAAACCAAATCTTCTGTATTGCTCCAAGAAATATGGTCAGAAACTAAAAATGGCTCAGTTTGATTAATTAAACTCTTTAAATTCGATAAATGTTTTTGTTTCACTCCAGAAGCAGAGCCGAGAGAAAGACCCACGCAATGCAGGCTTAAAGGATAATTCTGGCGTATGTTCTTGATAAAATTTAAAGCAGGACCGCCTTTGGCAAAAAAGTTTTCACCATGAACTTCCAACCATGAAATATTGGGCTTGTTTTCTAGAATAAATTTGTGATGTGGACTTCTAAGACCAATTCCAACTGAACTTTCTTGATCTGGTTTCTGCCTTAAGAACTTACTCACTTTAATCTATTTAAAATTTCCTCTCTGGAAATTAACATTACCAAACTTTTAATTTCTGGACCATGTTCTTTTCCACTTAAAGACAATCTAATTGGCATGAAAAGTTCTTTTCCTTTACGAGAAGAATTGGATTTAATTTGCTCAAGCCAAATTTTCCAAGAATCTTCCTGATTTGTATCTTCTGGAAGACAATTGGCTGCAATTTGAAGAAATTCTAAATCTTCTTTGTTATGATCAAATTTAAAACTATTTTTACAAAGATCGAACCATTGCTTAATTTCACCAATGAAATTTAAATTAGCCCGCAACTTTTCCCATTCCAATTGACCAACATTTTCAATCCCAACTTCACTTAATCTTTTTATAGCAACTTCAAACGACATTGAATTGAGAAGTTTCTGATTAATAATTTTAAGCTCCTCTAAATCATAATTTGTAGCTGATTTTCCAAAATTACTCAGATCAAAATTTTCAATTAATTTTTGCACATCGTCGTAAATATTAACATTTTTGGAAGTTCCAATTTGGGCCAAAAAGTTTAAAATTGCCAAAGGCTCAAAACCATCTTCTCTAAGTGATTTAATGTCAAAACCACCAACTCTTTTAGAAATCTTAGCATCTTTAGCCTTAATTAAAGCTAGGTGAGAAAATTGTGGAATTTGAGCTTCCAGACCTTCAAAAATCTGAATTTGAACTGCAGTATTAGTAATATGATCTTCGCCGCGAATAATGTCGGTAATTGCCATTTCAATATCGTCGACCACCGAGCAGAAGGTGTAAGTTGGAACTCCATTATCACGAATTAAAACTGGGTCAGAGAAACTTCTGCCACCGTAAGTTATTTGGCCTTTAATTTTATCATTCCAAGTAACTGATTTATCTTCGAGTAAAAATCGGTAATAAGGTTTAATTCCTTGTTTTTGGTAATCTTCCTTCTGCTGATCATTTAAATTTATGGAAGCACGATTATAAATTGGCGGAATTCCTGAAGCAATTTGAGCTTTTCTTTGTAAATTTAAATCGGCATCACTTTCATAACATTCGTAAAGTCTGCCACTTTTAATTAGCTTTTGCTTAGCCTCTTCATACAAGTTTAATCTTGATGATTGTTTTTGAAGCTTTGAAATATCCATTCCCAGCCAAGACATATCCTGAAGAATCATCTCCCTATATTCATCTAAAGTTCTTTGAGTGTCAGTATCATCAAGCCTAAGAATAAAATCTCCTTTGGTCTTTTTAGCAAAAAGAAAATTGATAATGGCAGTTCTAATATTTCCAACATGAAGAAATCCTGTTGGTGATGGTGCGAAGCGGCAGATAGTCATTTTAATTATTAGTTTTTAGTTAGGCTTTATTGCCGTAAAATACGCGAGTTTTGCAAATTACGTCGTGAAGCGCTGTTTTCTCTTCTGTAAAGGCAGCCATTAAAATTCCAAATGGCAATATTATTGTGGTTACAACTCTGGCAAGGCTGCGATTTAAAGATAATTTTTTGCCATCAACATCTCCAATGTAAATTTTCATCATTCTTTTGCCAATTGTGGCTTGAGATTTTGATCTAACAAAATGCACTGAGTAAGAAATTGCAATTATATAACTAATAAAATCAAAAACTCTTTTGGTTGTGTCGTCGGCAGGCAACTCTTCTTGCATAATTTTTTCAAACATCTCGGATATTTGAGATAGATCAATTCCTACAATGTAAAGCATTACAAGAATGAAGGGCAAAGTAACAATAGAGTCAATAAGAGAAGCTTTCGCCCTCACCCATAAGCCGGCATAAATTTGATTTTCCAAATTGGTTAGATTTTGCATTATTTTTTACCGTAAAAAACTCTAGTTCCACAAAGTAAGTCGTGAAAACCGGCGCTTTGCTTATTAAAAGAAGTTACTAAAAAGAAGGATAAAAATCCCAATATTGATAATATTAGGTAAGTTAATTTCAATTTATCAAACTGATAATAATATAACTCATTTACTAACGATATAATGTTAGTAGAAAGATGAAACATGATAAAAACTGACAATCCTAGAAAAATATTTCTACCAATTATCTGCCACAAAAAAGCTTTTTCTCCACTCACATCTCCAACATAAATACACATTACCCTTCTTCCAAAAGTTGCTTGCCAATTAGAAGTTAGGAAAACTATTTCATAGATTACAAACAATGTTAAAACAACAGGAATAGCAATTGATTTACAAGAAAGAAGAAAGGTAGGAAGATTAATAATTAATATCAAATATTGAGAAATATCAAAATTACTGTTCGTAATTAAAACAAATGCTTGGAATAGAAACGCTACAGAAAGAACGGCCAGAAGTAAAAAAAACTGCACTAAAATAAATTCCATATTTTTAGCAAAAAGTCTCACAGATATTCCAGCGTAAGCCTTCCTTTTAAAAATCTCTGGTTTAAACTCCTCCATGGGAGATAGATCAATATTTTCCATAAAAAACTCTAGTTTTGCACATTAGGTCGTGAAAAGCGGTTTTTTCTTCACTGAAAGCCAATAATACGAAATTAATTAAAAAGAACATTGTTGAAATGATGGAAAAAATATATCTGCCAACCGATTCCCAGAAAGAAATTCTGCTTTCGTCCAGCACATTACCAACAAAAATACACAAGGTTTTTTTACCAATTGTTGCTTGCCATCTGGAACAAGTTAGAAAAATGTAGTAGAATGCATGAGAAAAAATTCCGAAATAAATGTAGAATTTTATGTTTTGGAAATCAAAAAAATGAAATAAAGAAAAGTAAAATGTACCTAAAAAGGCCAGCAAATAACTTAAATCTAGCGAAGCAGCGAAGATTCTAACCCAGAATCCTGCGTAGGCCATTTGATCAAAGAAATAATCAGAATAATTTTTAGGTTTTTTATTCATCTGTAATATTGAATTCGAGAAATCTAGCAAATCCCTGCTAAAGTTGCTTTCATACTCTCTAAATACTCTCTAAATTGCAATGTTTTTCCTTGAACTTACAACGGCTGGATCTTAGAATCTGGCCCGAAAATTTTAATTTTAAACATTCACAAATTCAATGACCAACAGCGCTTCAAATCAAAATACCTTAAATAGGGAAATTATCCCAGTTGCAATTGAAACCGAAATGAAAAAGTCCTATTTGGACTACGCAATGAGCGTTATTGTTTCGCGCGCCATTCCCGATGTTTGTGATGGTCTTAAACCAGTTCACAGAAGAATCCTTTATGTGATGCATGAAGGTAATTACGATTATAATAAACCATTCAAAAAATCTGCCAGAATTGTAGGTGAAGTAATGGGTAAATATCACCCTCATGGTGACTCCGCAATCTACGAATCTTTAGTTAGAATGGCGCAAGATTTCTCAATGCGCGTGCCCTTAATTGACGGACAAGGAAACTTCGGTTCCATTGATGACGATCCGGCGGCTGCAATGCGTTACACTGAGTCTCGTTTAGAAAAAGTCTCCCACACCATGCTGGAAGATCTCGACAAAGACACTGTTGATTTTGTTCCTAACTATGATGGTTCCGAATCAGAACCAAAAGTAATGCCTGCCAAATTCCCAAATCTTCTAGTTAACGGTTCTAGTGGAATTGCGGTTGGAATGGCGACTAACATTCCTCCTCATAATCTTGGTGAAACCATTGATGGCTGCTTGGCTTACATTGACAATAAAGAAATTACGATTGAAGAATTAATCCAAATCATTCCAGGTCCTGATTTCCCAACCGGTGGAATCATTTTAGGAAGAGCAGGTTACGACTCTGCTGCTAAAACTGGTCGTGGATCAGTAATAATGCGCGGTAAACATTCAATTGAAAAATTGAAAGCTGGTAAAAATGCCATCATCATCAGTGAAATTCCTTATCAAGTTAATAAAGCTAAATTAGTAGAAAAAATTGCCGATTTAGTTAAAGAAAAAAGAATTGAAGGAATCACCGATCTTCGTGATGAATCTGATCGCGATGGAATTCGCGTAGTTATCGAACTTAGAAGAGATGTAATGGAAGAAGTTGTAGTTAACCAACTTTACAGCTTTACCCCGCTTCAAACTAGCTTCGGCGTTAATATGCTGGCCCTAAATCACGGCAGACCACAACAGATGGGCTTGCTTGATGTCATTAAACATTTCACCAATTTCAGAGAAGTTGTTGTTACTAGAAGAACAAATTTCCTACTTAACAAAGCTCGTGATAAAACTCACATTTTAATCGGTTTGGCTGTTGCAGTTGCAAACATTGATGAAATTGTTGAGTTAATTAAATCATCTCCTGATGCTGCGGCGGCCAAAGAAAAACTTCTTGGAAAAAGCTGGCCTTCATCAACTGTTGAAATAATCATCAAGCTAGTTCAAGACAAAGGAAACATCATTAAAGACGGTAATTTCTACTTCACTGAAACACAAGCCAAAGCAATTCTAGATATGAGGCTTGCTAGATTAACTGGCCTTGAAGCTGAAAAAATTGATGCGGAACTTAAAAATCTTGCCACTGAAATATCTAAATATTTAGATATTCTAGCTAATCGTGAAAAATTGATTCAAATAGTTAAAGACGAATTAATTGACATTAAAGAAAAATTCTCCACTCCAAGACGCTCTTCAATTGAAGAAAGTGAATTTGAAGTTGACATTGAAGATTTAATTCCAAAAGAAGACATGGTAGTTGTAGCCACAATGAACGGCTACATCAAACGCGTTCCTCTTTCATCTTATCGCGCCCAAAGACGCGGTGGAAAAGGCAGAAGCGCCATGGATGTTCGTGATGAAGATTTTGCTACTGAAATTTTTGCAGCAAATACTCACACACCAATCTTATTCTTCTCGTCAAAAGGAAAAGTTTACAAATTAAAAACTTATAAACTTCCACTCGGAAGTCCTCAAGCTAGAGGTAGAGCTTTGGTTAACTTACTTCCAATTGATCAAGATGAAAAAATAACCACCATTTTAGCTCTTCCAGAAAATGAAGAATCTTGGAATGATCTAAGTATTATTTTTGCAACTGATGATGGAAATGTGCGCCGTAACTCAATGGATCAATTCAAAGACATTCGCTCTTCAGGAAAAATTGCCATGAAACTAGACGACGACCAAAACTTAGTTGGAGTTAGACTTTGTACCGAAGCAAATGATATTCTACTTTCCACTAAAAATGGTAAATGTATCCGCTTCCCAGTTGAAAAATTACGCATCTTCCAAAGTAGAAATTCAACAGGAGTTCGTGGAATTAAAATGGACAAAGACAAAAACCAAGTAATTGCCGTTTCAGTTCTACAAAATTCCGAAACTGACATTCTAATCAAAGAGCAATATTTGAAAATTAATGTTGAAAAAAGAATTGATCTAAAAGAAGCCTTAATTTTTAATCAAAACTTGATCGAAAATCCAAGTGAAGATTTACTTGAAGCTCCTAAAGAATTGCCAAAAATTAAAAGTGACTTAGATTTAGACCTTATCAAAAATATGGCGCAAAATGAAGATTTCATTTTAACCATCACTGAAAATGGCTTTGGAAAAAGAAGTTCGGCCTATGAATATCGCGTTACTAATCGCGGCGGGTCTGGAATTACCAACATTGTTACTTCCAAAAGAAATGGTGAAGTTGTGGCTTCTTTCCCAATAGATAATAATGATCAAGTAATGATCATTACCAACAAAGGAACTCTAATTAGAAGTGATATCGGAACTGTTAGAATTACTGGGCGCAATACTCAAGGCGTTACTTTAATTAAAGCTAGAACTGGTGAAAAAGTCGTTTCTGTTGCCAGAATCGCTCACAGCGGAGATAAAGAAATTGACGCTCTAGAAGTTGGTGATGGTGAGGAAGGGTCGGAAGAATAGATCTTAATCATCATTGTTAGATTTAAAAAAGCCGTCTTAAGTTTTTCTTAAGACGGCTTTTTTTATTTGTTTCTAAATTTAAGCAACGGAAGATTCCAAAACCTCTTTTTCTTTAGGAAAAAGATCTTCAGAATCAAGAGACGATATATAATTCTTGATTCTCTTGGTCACATCCAAATACGGCTTAATAATATAATTCTTATTATATCCTTTTTGCGTCTCATTATATGATTTCTTTATTTCCACCCTTGCCTTCTGCAAACACTCATCCACTTCCGCAAGAGTTTTATTCTTAGATCTATAGGCCTCCATAGCCCAAAACAAGGCGCGGGCGCGTTTTCTAAGAGTCTTGCCACTTCCCGAAATTAAGAAAGCCTGCAAATATTCTTCATTATCAACAACAGCCACAACAGATGAATATAATTTTTCCAATAACTCCCAATTGCCACCCACATCTCCACCATTCTCATCCGCAAAAATAATATTATAAAAATTAATATTAATTGTGAAAGCAATCAGCTTTTCCCTTATGTTAATGATATCCTTTTTCTTTTTCTTTTCATTTTCATCATCCGCCTCATTAAAATCTTTTTTTAGATTAATTTCACTCTCCTTTTTAGACGCTTCATAAAGGGCATTAAAAGCCTTCTCTATTGATATAATAGCCTCGTCAAGATCGTCAATTTTACAACCACCCGTATGGAATTTAATCCAGTAATTTTCAGCAATTCTTTTATGTAAATAAGCAGGAGCTAAAACATGACTTTGCTCATTGCGAGGTATGACTGCCAATTCTCCGCCATCCAACATTTCCACTGCTTTTTCATAAAATGCGGTCGATTGGCTTAAAGACCCATAGTGCCTATAATAAATACTGGCACATCTTGTTAAAATCAGGGGATCATGCAAAATGCACTCTTTTTTATTATCCTCGTCTCTGTAATATTCGTCAAAAATCAGAATAGACTCATATAGCCTAATGGCCACAACATAGGCGTATGGTATTGCAAGCTCTGGCCTTCCAATAATAGGCATTAAATTATTTTCTATTCCACATCTACCACTTCCATTATTAGAAATATTTTGAAGTGAACCAATTAAATCAACTATCCACTTGTCCTCACTTAATGATGTTTGAACGGCTACCAACATTTCTTGCGCCGTGGTAGCATTTTGCAAGTTTAATTGCTCACGAGGACGATATGCGAGCAAAAATGCAAGAAACAAAAGTGGCAACCTAATTTTCTTGTACTTCTCTGCGGTCATTTTTGCATCAACATAGCATGAACAACTTTCGTCTTTGTCCATTATATTAAATAAATTTGAAACCAGAACAGTTGCATTATTCCAATTAATATCACCTCTCTTGCAACCTCCATCAGTAATTTTTTGCAAGCAAGATCTCACATTTTCAATTCCATCAAAAATCTCTTTATTAGATTTAGAATCCCACATATTGCGCTTCCCAATGGATATGTTGGTTGATCTGTTGAATATCATTTCTCCCGCATCCCAAATATGCATACCTGGTCGCAAGGTGTTTTGGAAATTTTGTGCAGAAACTAGCATTGATTTATAAAGCCTAAAATCACGAGAAGTGTCATTACCCACATTGCAGTTACTTTTATAATTAGCTTTATGCTCAATTTCAGCCCATATATGCTCTAAAGTGGTGCGGCATTGAATTTCAAATTTAACGGAAGCTAGGTCATTAACCAAATAATCAATATTAACCATGTCCTGATCATCGCATAAGCTGTTGATATATTTCATAAAACCTCGCTCCTCAAGACCTTCTGTATTTTTTAATCCAATAAAAATGTCATGCTTGAATAAATCCTCTTTAGAAATTAACAGGTCTTTTCCTTCGGCAGGTCCATTTCGGGAGAAAAGAGAAGCTTTTAATAATGATGGATTAAATTGAAGAATAAAATGCACACTCTCATATCCAGAATCTTTTGAGGTTTCCCTCGCTACATTTTCACCATCTCGAATTTCCCTATCTTTATTCAAAGCTGCAACCCAAGAAAGGGCAACTCCCTTGCGATCTATATTTGATAAGTCTGGATTTTTCCAAGTCACAACTTCAATAGGCTGATATATCGGGCAGGAAAGCCAAAAAATAACCGCTTCTTGAATATCGCTTTCAAAATGAAAAATCTGCCGACCACCAACCAAATCATTGACTATATCAAAAACACTAACCACCGGAACCGGCTTCATATCAAGATTAATGGCGATTTTTTTCCTTACTTCTTGTGCTTTTTTAAAGATTGAATCTGCATTGCTTTTTGCAAGCTTGCTCTTCATTTTTTTTGCAAACTTATTGCCATCTTTTATGCGCACAGAAAAAGAACCCTCCGCGTGGCTTTTTTTCCTAAATTTCTTCAACTCAGAAATTACTATTCTGTCAGTTAATATTAATAATGGATTGACTTGCTCGTAGATATTGCTCCAATCAACTCCACTCTCTAATTGATCTTCGCTAATTTCATTCCAGGCAACATTATTGTTCTGCTTCATAGTAAAATTCATTAAAATTTATATTGAAAAACGACAGACCTAAGTAAAGGTTAGTCAAAATTCATTATCAAACCTCTACTTCACAAGCTATAAATCATTAAATTTTGGATATGACTCAGAATGAGTCGTGTCCAGAAGTTCTAACAAAACACACTAACTACAAACCATCAAAAGAACCTTAAGAAGCACAATTTGATACCTTCTTAACCAGATCTTTCATCATCTCCACATAACCATTTTCTCCCTTTTTAACAGACTCTTTCCCCAGAATATCAATTAAAACGAGATTCATTTTGTGCCTGCTAGAAATTTGCCTAATTAAACCGCCTTTTTCTTGGTAATTCGCCAAAGCGCATTTTATTTCACCTTTCTCTACAACATTCTTAACTCTTACAAGGTCAGAACTTGTTGGCTCATAAAGATTCGAATAACGCAAAATTGTAGCAGCGGAAATTTGATAATAATCTTCAAAATAAGCCAATCTATTAATATCAATAATGTAGCTTCCTTTCTTAACCTTACTCATAATTTCTTGATTTTCTTCATCCATTTTCAAAACCTGCATTGTGAAATTTTCTAAATTACCATTGTAAATTATTTGATTTCTTGGATACAGATCTACCAAATTTTTGGCAATATTTTGAGCAATTTTTATTGCATTATCAGGATTAAGCCAAATGTTACTATCAGTAATTGTAACTCCAAATCCGGGTTGGTAACTTAAAGACTTCAGGCCTTCAAGATCAATTAATTGAACAATCTTCACGTCGCCTTTAATTTTATAGAATTGCTCCACGACATTTTTTTCTAAATCATCACTAACATAGAAAAAAACATTACTGTCACTAATCGCTTTAATATCTTTATTTTTGACACGATATTGATCTTCGAAATATCGCGATTTTCTGATTAAGTAATTGTTTTTCTCATCACCGCTGATAAATTTAGCGATTTGATAAATAGGATTAATTGAACTAACAATTTTTGGTGGCTTTGTTAAAGTTTCGGCCGCAAAAACATTAGAAGAGAACAAAAAAAATAATGTTATTAAATATTTCATCTTGAGTTAAAAATTTATGAATAATAAAAGCGCAATTAACGAAGAAATAATCTGTTCCTTAAAAGATATTTCTCTAAATCTAAATGACCAACAAATTCTAAAGAATATCAATTTAGAACTAAAAAAAGGTGAAATTGTCACTTTAATTGGCCCCAATGGCGGCGGAAAAACTTCTATTGCTAGAATATTGAGCGGAATTTTAAAACCTACTAGCGGTAATGTTTTCCTTAAAAATAAAGCAAAAATCGGCTACATGCCACAAAAATTAAAAATTGAAAACACCATTCCTTTAAGAGTTATTGATTTCTTGCAGCTACATTTTGAAAAACCTTCTTTAGAAAAAGTTGTAAAACAGCTTAATCTTGAAAAGATCCTAGGAAAATCCATTCATCAAATATCGGGCGGATTATTACAAAAGGTTTTGCTGGCTAAAGCATTAATCAAGAATCCTGATATTTTAATTTTAGATGAGCCAACCAGCTCAATGGATATTACCGCAATTGCAGAATTTTATCACATTATTGAGGAAATTCGTGATCAAAAAAAATGTGCAATTTTAATAATTTCTCACGATCTACATATTGTGATGCAAAGAACCAATAAGGTGGTTTGTGTTAACCAACATATTTGTTGCTCTGGTAGCCCTGAATCAATTAATAATCATCCAGAATATTTGTCATTATTTGGAAAAAGCAAAATTGAAAATATTGCCATTTATTCACATCATCACGATCATAAACATTGATTTTGACACTCAAATTTATAAAATTCTCCGCCTTCAGATAATTAAAAAATAATCAAATTATGGAACATCAAAAAGATAAAATTTACGGAACTACCATTTTGTCAGTCAGAAAAAACGGTAAAGTTGCAATCGCTGGCGATGGCCAAGTTTCTTTTGGTTCCACCATTATGAAATCAACCGCCAAGAAAGTTCGTAAATTAGGAGATGGCTCAATTATTGGCGGCTTTGCTGGAGCAACTGCTGATGCCTTCACCTTATTTGAAAGACTAGAAAGCAAACTAGAACAATATCCCAACCAACTTACCAGAGCCTGCGTTGAGCTGGCTAAAGATTGGAGAACCGATAAATATTTAAGAAGATTAGAAGCCATGATGGTGGTAGTTGATAAAGATACCTCATTAATTTTAACTGGCAGCGGCGATGTAGTTGAGCCAGATGATGGAATTATTGGAATTGGTTCAGGTGGAAATTTTGCCCTTTGCGCCGCCAAAGCATTAATTGACGTTCCTGATTTGGAAGCCAAAGAAATCATCAAAAGATCAATGAAAATTGCTGGAGATATTTGCGTTTACACCAATCACAACATCACCATTGAAACTCTTTAATGATTAGAATTCTAAGCCTTATTTTCTGCTTAGCGCTTACAACAAGCGCTAATGCTGCAATTAATTTCACAATTGACAGCAAAGAAGTTCCAAAATCAAAAATTCTAATTAATCCAATTTATCAGGAAAGCTCCAAAGAAGACATTCAAGAAATTACTTCGCGTATCAAATCTAACCTTCAGGGAACTGACCTATTTAAAATTATTGAGAATGATGCTTCAAAACCGATAGATTCCAAATTACATCTTTCCATCAGAAAAATTCCCAATTTTGAAGCTCACAGAAATGATGGATTAGAAATGATCCTGATTATTGATGCTAGTTTTAATGAATTAAACGAGTTAGAAGTAAAAATTCGCCTCTGGGATGTTCTCGATGAAAGACAAGTATTCGGTAAATTTTATTCCAGTAGCAAAGAAAATTACAAAAAATTAGCTAATTTAGTTTCCGATGAAGTTTTCAAGGCTGAAACTAATGAAAAAATGGGTCATTTTGACAGTAAAATAACCTACATTGCAGAAAGCGGAAGCGTGTTAAAACGAATAAAAAGAGTAGTTCTGATGGATTTTAACGGAGAAAATCTACGCTATTTAACTAATGGCAAAGATTTGGTTTTAACGCCAATTTTCTCAAGGCGAAAAGATGAAATTCTTTTTGTTAGATATTTTAACTACAAACCACAAATTTACAGCCTAGATACTGAAAACAGACTTCTTCGAAAAGTGGGTAATTTCCGCGGCACAACCTTCGCTCCCGCAATTAATCCTGCCGACCCTAACATTATTGCCTTTAGTGTAATAAGAAATGGCGCCAGCAATATTTACCAAATGAATTTATTTACCAATCAGGTAAATAAACTAACCAACAACACTTCCATCAACACCACTCCCTCTTATTCACCAGATGGAGAATACATCGTCTTTAGCTCCGACAAAAGCGGTAATGAGCAAATTTACATCATGAATTCAAAGGGCCGAGGAATTAGAAAAGTAAGCTCAGGATTTGGAAGTTATTCCAAACCCATATTTTCACCAGATGGCAGATTTATAACATTCACCAAACTTCGCGCCAATAAATTCAGTATTGGAATAATTGACACTCACAGCAATAATGAAAAAACCCTAACTAGTGGATATTTAGTAGAGGGAGCTAAATGGTCTCCATCTGGAAGATACATAATTTACAGCCGTAAAGATGCTCCCTATGGACGAAGAAGTATTCCTAAACTTTACATAATTGATGTGTTAACTGGATTTGAAAAACAACTTTCCACTCCAAGAGGAGAGGGAGCAACTGATCCAGACTGGATTATGAATTAAAATTGCCTTTTGCTGACTAATAAATACCATTCCTATTGTTAAAAAAGAACTCACAATTTTAAATGAACATATTCTTAAATATTAAACAAAATTTAGCGGAAATTATTCAAAATCTGGCTACAGATTCCAATACCGCAATCAACGAAAAGCAATTTTCTTCTTTTACTGTTGAGCCAACTCGTGACAAAAATCATGGAGATATTGCCACCAACGCAGCAATGGTTTTTTGTAAAAATTTCAAATTAAAGCCCTTTGAACTAGCTGAAAAAATATCTGAAAAATTACAGGAAAACCCAAACATTTCAAAAACTCAAATTGCTGGGGCAGGATTCATAAATATCACTTTAAAATTAGAAGCTTGGCACAATTTCCTTTTGGAAGTTTTACAAAAAGAAAAGTTCGAGCTGCCAAAATTAAGTGATGGAAAAGAATTAATTAACCTTGAATATGCCTCACCAAACCCAACCGGACCAATGCATATTGGCCATGCTCGCGGTGCAATTTATGGTGATGTTCTGGCCAATCTTTTGCAAAAAACTGGTCATAAAGTAACTAAGGAATATTACATTAATGATGCTGGAGGACAAATAACCACCTTGGTTAAATCGGCACATTTGCGTTACCGCGAAGCTTTGGGAGAAAAAATTAAAATTCCAGAAGGTCTTTATCCGGGAGAATATTTGAAACCTGTCGGAAAGTCTTTAAAGGAAAAATTTAATGATGATCTAAAAAATTTAGATGAGGAAAAATACATTCCATTAATTCGCGATTTTGTGGTTGATGAAATGATCAAAATGATTATTTCTGATTTAAAGGAGCTTGGAATTAAACACGACACCTTGTTTTCCGAGAAGAAAAACCTCCATGAAACTGGAAAGATTGAAGAAGGAATTAAAATTTTAACTGACAAAGGTTTAATTTATATTGGAAAGATTGAAGCCCCGAAAGATTCTAGCCGAGTTGCAGAAAACTTTGAAGCTCAAGATCAAACCCTATTTAGAACTACCGATTTTGGCGACGATTCCGACCGAGTAGTTAGAAAATATGATGGAACCCCAACCTATTTAGCAGGAGATATTGCTTACTTAAAAAGCAAATTTGAGCGTGGAGCCACCAAAATGATCCTACCTTTGGGCTTTGATCACGCCGGATATGTCAAAAGGCTAACAGCAGCTTGCAGCGCAGTAACTGACGGAAAAGCTAGTGTGAAGGTAATTTTATGCCAAATGGTTAAGTTTGTAAAAGATGGCCAACAACTAAAAATGTCTAAAAGATCTGGAAATTTCATCTCTCTTAAAGATGTTCTAGATGAAGTTGGAGCAGACGCTCTGCGCTTTACAATGTTAACTCGTAAAAATGACGCCCCTTTCGATTTCGATTTAGCAAAAGTAATTGAGCACAGTAAGGATAACCCAATTTTCTATGTTCAATATGCTTACGCTCGCTGCTCTTCAGTTCTTCGAAATATGAACGATTTTAACTTCTCTAGCACAAATGGTGACATTTTGAAACACTTAAAGGATGAAGCTGAAATTGAATTAATTAAAAAACTTGCCAATTACCCCAGAATCATTGAAATGGCGGTAACAAATTACGAACCGCATCGAATTGCTTTTTATTTGCAAGAATTAGCGGCAATTTTTCATAGTTTATGGAATAAAGGTTCAGACAATCCTGAATTGAAATTTATTATTCCAGAAAATAAAGATTTAAGCATGGCACGCGGTTACTTGCTAATTGCCACTAGAAAAATAATTGCCAGCGCCCTTAGCGTATTTAATATTAAACCACTTGAGGAAATGAAATGAGTTTTGAAGATTTTGGATATGTAAAAGATCGCGGCGCTAGCCCATTAAAAGCAATTGCTAAAAAGTCACTTCTAATTGGAGCGGTCTTTTTCTCAATTGCCTGCTTTTTCTACATCACAGTCAATGCCTATTATTTTGTCTATCACGATGAAGAAGAAAATAGCATTAAAGTGATTGAGTCACCTAAAGAGGCAATTAAAGTTCTAAGCAATTCAGATGATGGAGAAGTAATTAAAGGAATAGACAAAACCATCTATGACAGCATGGTTGGCAATAAAAATTTGCAAAAAGAAGATTTAAACAAAGTTAAAATCATTAAAAAAGCAGCAACGCCAATTGCCAAAAATCCACCTCCAAAGAAAAAAGTCGTGGAAAAAAAGCCCGTTAAAAAAGTTGTAATATTAAAATCTAAAACCAACGTTAAAACCAGTACCATAACTCAAAACAAAATTTCCAGAGTTCAGCTTGCCGCCCTAACCTCAAGAGTTTCGGCATTAAATTATTGGAATGCTTTGCAGGTAAAAAATTCTGGTTTATTTAACGGATTAAATCATTTCATCAACAAAGCCGATTTAGGATCCAGAGGAACTTTTTACCGTCTACAAATTGGTGAATTTAAAAATAAAGCCGCCGCTGAAAGTTTCTGCAGCAAATTTATTGCTCAAACCAGAAAGACTAAATCTAGCTGTATTAATGTAAAATAATGTCCATCAAAATAGATAACATACAGCTCGACAACAATGTTTTGCTGGCTCCAATGTCTGGAGTAACCGACCTTCCATTTCGCAAATTAGTTAAATCTTTTGGCGCCAGCTTAGTCATTTCCGAAATGATCGCCAGCCGCGCCATGATTATTCAAACCAAAGACTCCCTAAAAAAGTGCCAAAAAGATGCTTCTCACTACCCAATGTCGGTTCAACTGGCCGGATGCGACCCAGAAGTAATGGCAGAAGCTGCAAAAATTAATGAAGATTTAGGCGCCGACATTATTGATATCAATTTTGGCTGCCCAGTTAAAAAAGTAGTCAATGGCTTTGCCGGATCGGCCCTGATGAAAGATGAAGCTTTAGCCACTAGAATTATGGATGCCGTTGTAAAAGCCGTCAAAATTCCCGTAACCATGAAAATGCGTTTAGGCTGGAATAACGATAATATAAACTCCCCAACTCTGGCTAAAAAAGCCGAAGATGTAGGAATTAAAATGCTTACTATTCACGGAAGAACCAGAACCCAAATGTATACAGGATCAGCAAATTGGCAGTTAATTGGCGATGTTAAAGACGCAGTAAAAATCCCAGTAATTGCCAATGGCGACATTAAAAATGCCGAAAATGCCAAGCAAGCCTTGAAGGAATCAGGAGCAGATGGAGTTATGATTGGCAGAGCTTGCTACGGAAAACCTTGGCTTATTAGGCAAATTTCAGAGCAGCTTGCCGGAAATGAAGGTTTTGAAATTCCAACAATTGAAGTGCAAAAGAAAATCGTTTTAGATCATTTCCGGGATATGGTTGAACATTACAGCGAAAAAGTTGCCATTCCGCTAGCCCGAAAACATATCGGCTGGTATTCCTCAGGAATGAAAAATGGAGCAGAATTTAGGGCCAAGATTAACACAACTTTTGGCGCAGACAATGTAATAGGAGAAATTGAAAGATTTTACGATTCTCAAATATTGCAAACTACCTAATGCCAAAAGTCAGCTTCCAATTGCAAGACTTTATTAGATATTAAGCTCTTGAGCCTTACGCAAAACATCTCGACCAATTGGAGCAGCGGCAGAAGATCCAGAGCCTCCATGCTCCACAACAACCGAAATTGCATATTTCAAAGAACTGCGTGGAGCAGCTCCCACGAAAATAGCGTGATTTTTATGTCTTTCAATTTGTTCGTCACTCATCTCTTCTTCTCTTTTAGAAACAACTTGCGAAGTTCCGGTTTTTCCAATCATTTCCAAATTTTTTTTAGCAATTCTTCGATAATATGCAGTGCCTTTTTCCTCATTCACCACTCTATTCATTCCTTCTATTATTAAATCTATGTGCTTTTCATCAACAATTGGGTCGTCTTTTAATTTTTGATATTGATCATGTTTAATAGAATTTTTAATTAAATATGGCTCAATTGGAACTCCCTTATTGACAACTCTACTAACTGCAACTGCCATTTGAAGTGGACTTGCCAGAACAAAACCTTGCCCGATTGAGCTGTTTAAAGTATCTCCACCAACCCACCTTTCTTTGTAAACTCTCTTTTTCCATTCTTTCGAAGGAAGCAAACCACTTCTGCCTCCAAAAAGATTAATATCGAAATTCTGACCATAGCCAAATTTTGAGGCAGTTTCTGAAATTTTATCAATTCCAACTTCCCTAGAAATGTCGAAAAAATAGCTATTGCAAGAATGTTTAATAGCGCCCGACATATCAACCATTCCATGACCTTCCTTTTTCCAGCAATGAAAAACCCTTCTTCCAAGGCGATATTTTCCAGTACAATTAACTTTATCTTTAGGGTTAATTCCATTTTCCAAAGCAGCAATTGCCACCATCAATTTAAAGGTTGATCCGGGAGGGTATGCAGCAGTAATGGTTTTGTTATTTAAAGGTTTTCTTTTGTCCCCAATTAATTTCTTCCAATAATTAGGACTAATTCCTTCTACAAATTTATTTGGATCAAAAGAAGGGCTGGAAACTGCCGCCAAAATTTCGCCGGTTTTACTATTCATCACAATTACTGAAGCGGAAAGATCTTTGACTCTTTCTGTAATAAATTTCTGTAAATTTAAATCAATAGTTAAGTCAATTTCTCCTCCCTCAACACTTTCCTGCTTGGAAATAGTTCGAACCGGAGTTCCTGATGCATTAACCTCAACATATTTAACACCAAATTTTCCGCGCAATAATTCGTCAAACTTTTTCTCAATTCCACCTTTTCCAATTCTAAAATCGGGATGCAAAAAGAGATTTTTATTTTGATTATTACTATCACTTTCAGATGGAAGTGAGGCGTAGCCCACTAAATGAGAAGTTTCAAATGGGTGGGGATAAAATCTTAAAATACCGCTTTGAATTGCGACTCCCGATAATTTGTGATAGTTAGACTCAACTCTTGCCACATCATTCCAAGACATATTATCAATAAGAGAGACAACCTTTCTACCGCGAGAATTGCGAATTTTACTAACAATATTTTCTTTCTGGGGGGCAGTTAAATCAAGAATTTCACTTAAAACTTCCACCAAATGTGGAATTTTAGAGCGTTTTTCAGAGTAAAAAAGCAGGCGATAATTGCTGCGATTTCCAGTTAATTCTTCACCATTGCGATCATAAATAATTCCTCGTGGAGCTGGAGAAATTAGAGGCTTAATGCGATTATTATCAGATTTTGTGGAATATTCCTCATTCTTAAAAATCTGCAAATATCCCAACCTTGAGACTAAAAGTGACATTAGTCCAATTTGGGCTGAACCAACAATTGCGCGCCTTCTATTAAATCTTTTGTTTTTTCTAAAATCTCTAATCAAAACTTAATAATTTTTTATCTAATAAATTAAATAATTTATGCATAAAAACATAAAGATTTATAGTGATGAAAAGCTGAATTAAGGGATTTATTATGTTATAAATTTGAAGGAAATAAATCGACAAAAAGAGCCATTTCATAAACACAGTTGCAAAAGAAAAAATGGCAAACTTAATGAGAAGTTGAATGAAATTCTCCTTAATAATTAGCTTTTGATTAAGGTTGTTGAATAACTTCACCACAATTATGTAAATTAATGAGGTTATTCCCAACGGAATTCCAGTTATGGAATCGGCAATTACTCCCAAAATAAACAAAAACCAAATCGAAAAAACTTGCGGCCGTAAAATTGTGAAGTAAAAAATTATCATAATATCAAAAAAAGGCAAATAATCAGCGATGTAGTCAATTTTAATATTAGAAAAATTCATCGTAGCGAAAAAAATGGCGATTAATTGTAAAGCTAAAAGACTTTTTAAATTTTTAGGCATTTTTCAGATATGAGAAATTGATTTATTAAGTTCCTAACTTAATCTTGTCAGCCGCACATTAAATCGACTTACAAAATACAATGCAACAATTCCAAGCACAATTTCTCAACCAACTTCAAAATCGCGGATTTCTTAATCAAATAACTCACCCAAAAGAACTTGATGAATTGATGAAAAACCAAAAAATATCAGCCTATATTGGCTTTGATTGCACCGCAAAATCGTTACATATTGGTAGCTTAATTCAAATTATGATTTTGCAGCTTTTGCAAAAGAATGGTCACCAACCAATTGTTCTACTGGGTGGGGGAACCACCAAAATTGGCGACCCTTCTGGAAAAGACGAATCGAGAAAATTCTTAAATGAAAAAGGAATTTCTGAAAATTTATCAGGAATTGAGAAAACTTTAAAAAAGTTTGATTTAAATTTAAAAGATTCAGCCTTACCAGCCTTTAAGTTTGTTAATAATGATGATTGGTTAAAAGATTTAAAATACATCGATTTTCTTCGTGATGTAGGTAAGCATTTTTCGGTCAATAAAATGTTAAGCTTTGAATCTGTGAAGCTTCGTCTTGATCGCCAACAACCATTAAGCTTCTTGGAATTTAATTACATGATTTTACAAGCTTACGATTTTCATGAATTAAACAATAATCATGGCTGTAATCTTCAAATTGGAGGTTCTGATCAATGGGGAAATATTGTGAGTGGAGTTGATTTGACTAGAAGAATATCAGCAATCGAGAACAAAGTTTCGGAAGTTTTTGGACTCACAACTCCTCTACTTACAACTTCCGATGGTAAAAAAATGGGCAAAACGGCAGATGGTGCAGTTTGGCTAGACTCGGAAATGCTAAGTCCTTTTGATTATTTCCAATATTTTAGAAATGTTGATGATGCAGATGTGGAAAGATTTTTAAGATTTTTTACTCATTTTTCAGAAGATGAAATTGTAGAAATTGGTAAAAAAGAAATTAATGGCCAAAAAGAAAGTCTGGCCTTTGAAGCAACTAAGTTATGTCATGGAGAACTTTCTGCAAATAAAGCTTTAGAGCAGGCAAAAGCAATGTTTAGCACTAAGGTTGACATTAATTCGTTACCCGAGAAATCTATCAAATTTTCTGATGGTGAAATTAAAAATGGCAAAAAATTAATTGAAATTCTGCGCCAAACAAGCCTTTGTGAATCTGGAGGTGAAGCAAAGAGATTAATTAAGGGTGGCGCAGTTAAAATTAATGATGAAAAAATTAGTGATGAAAATTTTATGATTAATTTTGATGAACAGGCGCCATTCTTTAAATTATCTTTAGGTAAGAAGAAATTATTTAAAATCAGATTGAACGACAATTTAATAAATTAAAAAAATGAATAAAACCATAATTCTTCAAAACCGCGCTGTAATCTCAATTTCTGGAGTCGATAAAAGAACCTTTCTTCAGGGATTAATTACTAACGACATTAATAAAGCTTCGGAGAAGCAAGCTATTTACACCTTTATGCTAAGTCCGCAAGGTCGTTTTCTTTATGATTTTTTCATAATTGAAAAGAATGATGAACTTTTGATTGATTGCGATTTGTCAAGAATCGATGAAATTGTGCAGAAACTTTCTTTTTTTAAACTTAGATCAAAAGTTGAAATTAATAAAAGGTCAGATTTGGCTGCCGCATCCTGTTTAAATGCTGATGAATTTACAGAAAAAGAAATTAGTTTTATTGATCCTCGAAGTGAAGAAATGGGCTTTAGGGGTTTAATAAATTACCATCCTAATGGCAATGAAAATTCTGATATTAACGAATATCATTTCCGTCGCTATGAATTAAAACTTCCTGATGATTCCGATTTAACCTATGATAAATCATTTTTATTAGAATTTGGCTTTGATAGTTGGAATGCTATTGATTATAAAAAAGGCTGTTATGTCGGTCAAGAAACAACTGCGCGGATGCATTATAAAGGCACAATTCGCAAGAAAGTTTTTCTAGCAGAAGTTATTGACTCAAAAATTGAAAAAGGATCTTTAATTGAAAATGAAGGTAAGAAAATTGGCGAAGTTTTATCTTCAATTTTACATCAAAATAAAATTATTGCCTTGGTTTTAATTAAAAATATTGATAATGAAGGTAAAGAAGTTAACTTAAAATCCTTAAAATTAAGCCCAGAAATGGTTCTAAATTCACAAATTGCAACTCGCTAGCTAAATAATGCAACTTTATCTTCCAATCGCCGAAATTCCCGTAAATGTTTTCCTAATTCTAGGTCTGGGCTTGTTAACAGGTTTTTTAGCAGGAATGTTTGGAATTGGTGGTGGTTTTTTATCAACTCCACTTCTAATTTTTAACGGAATTCCACCAGCAATTGCAGTTGCAACAGCAGCAAATCAAATTATGGCATCTTCGGTTTCGGGGGTTTTGGCGCATTTAAGGCGCGGAAATGTAGACATAAAAATGGGTTTAGTGCTGTTAATTGGCGGAATGTTTGGCTCAACCTTAGGGGTTTGGATATTTAAGATTTTACAACAAACTGGTCAAATCGACATTGCAGTGGCCATATTTTACATTACTTTCCTAGGATCAATTGGGGTAATTATGCTGGTTGAAAGTGGAAAAACAATTCTTGAAAAGAAATATAATATCATATGGAAAACTGAAGGTAGAAATAGCTTTTCGATGAGATTGCTTAAGAAAATCAACAGAATTCCCTACAAAATTCATTTCAAAAAATCCAACATCAATGTCAGCGTAATAGTTCCTGTTATAATTGGTTTTATTGTAGGAATTTTAGTGGCAATTATGGGAATTGGCGGCGGATTTATCATGATTCCAGCCATGGTTTACATTCTTCGTATGCCTTCTTCAATTGTGGTTGGAACTTCTCTTTTTCAAATTATTTTTATTGCTGGAAATACCACTTTTTTGCAATCAATCACTAGTCATAATGTTGATATTGCTTTGGCTTTCGTAATGATCATAAGCTCGGTTGTTGGAGCCCAAATTGGCACTAAAGTTTCCTACAAAGCCGATACAGAAAGCTTAAGGTCAATTTTAGCTCTAATTATTCTTGCAGTTTGTTACAAAATGTTTTTAACCCTATTTACCCATCCGGCCAGTCTATTTACAATCGAGGCCCTGAAATAATGAAAAAAACTTCTTTTATCCCAAAATTAATAATTTTACTCACTTTGGTATTTTTTGGTGCCGAAGAATTGCATGCCAGACCAATTATTTCTGGCATCTCAACCAACAAGATCAATATCGATACTAAATTTACTGGTGTGGAAGTTCTGCTTTTTGGAGCCAAAGGCGATGCTGGAGATATTATAGTAACAATTCGCGGACCCAAAAAAGACTACATGGTAAGTAAGAAAGGTAAATTTTTAGGGGTTTGGTTTAACAAATATCGCCTCAAATTTAATGATGCTTACAGTTATCACGCTTTTTTTTCCAGCGATGAAGATAGCAAGATTAACGAAAAATTACTCTCTCATCTTGAGATTAGTAAGGAAAAAATGGAGTTCAACTATCAGGAAAATGACTTTAACCAAGAAGAATTTAAGCTAGAATTTATTAATAAATTAGAAAAAAAAGAGCTTTACTCAACGAACCATGGCGAAATTTCTTTTCTTGATGAAAGCTTATTCAAGGCTATTTTGAAATTCCCTAAGCATATATCCAAAGGAACTTACATTGTTGACATCTATTTAGTTGATGGCGGTAATTTAATCGCATTTCAAGCAATTCCAATTTATGTCCATCAAATTGGAATTAGTGCCAAAATTAATGATTTTGCCTATGAAAACTCAATATTATATGCCTTTGCAGCAATTTTGATTGCGGTTATTGCAGGGTTCTTGGCCAATTTTATTTTTGTTAGATTATTTAAATAAATTCTCAATCCTATGAAAAATACAAAACCAACTATTCTAGTTTGCTTAGATGTTAAAAGAAATTCTAAATCTGCCCTGCTTTACGCGTGCCATTTAGCCAAAAAATCAGATTTTATAGTAGAAATTTTAGTCGTTACCGAATCGGTAAAATCTATGCTTTTTGCAGCAAAAACAGTAGAAAAAAATCTGAGGCGAGAAGTTGAAAAAAGCCTGAAAAAATTTACTGATCTAGTTTTAGAGCACACCGGAACAGTTCCGGTCGTCTCAATTAGAGAAGGAGATATAACCGCTGAAATTGAGAAAGAATTAAAAGCAACGGAAAATTGTATAATGTTGGTTTTTGGAAAATCTCATTCTCACAGCGGGAATGATGTTTTGCCCAAGCTTTCTTCTCACATTGGGACGAAAGTTAATGTTCCAGTCGTAATTGTTCCTGATGATCTTAGCGATGAATATCTTACAAAACTTTGCAAGTAATAAAAAAATGATAATTTTTACAAACCCTTACAGTAACCATCCTAAACCACAAAAACTCTCGAAACCTTCCAAATTGGTGAATCCCTAACCTTTAAACTAACAAAGTTATTGACACAACCTGTTTTAAAGGGCAGAATATATTATCTAGCGTAGTTTAGATATTTTTATTAAGGTTTCAATTTAACTGCTTTGATTCAAGTTTACTTGAAGTATTAGCGAGGAATAACACAATGAAAAACCTATCATTAACAACTTTAACATTTTTACTGTTTTGCGATAATTATTCTTTGGCAGATACTGCTGAAGGAACGGCTTCTGCAAACATTGTTGCTCCAATTTCAGTGAAACAAACTACTGCCCTGAATTTTGGCTCTTTCTCATCTACTGGCTCGCCAGGAACAATAGACGAAAAAGGTCAAGCACAAGGAGGGGTGACTTCGGTTTCAAGTGGTCAAGCTGGAGTATTCACTGTCGAAGGATTAACTTCTGGAGGATATGAATTCGATATACCAACTACAGCGGTAATTTCAGATCGTATTTCCGGATCTAACCAAATGACAGTTAACCTTGCTTCAGATACAGAGGGAACTTTAAACTCTTCTTCTGGAGGCTCTTCAGCTAGTAACATTACCGTAACTGGAGTTCTGGATGTAGATGCTAATCAAGCAATTGGCGAATATAGCGGAACATATCCGGTAACAGTAAATTACAAATAACAAAATTACATTTAACTTTTTATTAACTTTAATTTCTTAAAATTATGAAAAAATTACTAACATTAACATCTTTAGCATTTCTTGCAGCTTCAGGAAGCGCTAGCGCAGTTACATTAACTGGAAATACAGCAAGTGTTGACATTATTGCACCTTTAGCAGTTTCTGATAATGGCGGTGCCAACAATAGTCTTAATTTTGCTACCGTTCTTAGAAGTGATTCTGTTGCAACTACCGTTACAATAGACACTACTGGATCTATAACGGCTGGATCGGCTTCTGTATTTGGAACCCCTACTGCTGCTGTATTTAACGTAACTGGTGAGGCATCAACAGCCTACACTATTTCTGCAATTCCAGGTATTAACCTTACTGGAACTGGAGCCAACATCCCATTAACTTTTGATGTATCCGCTGCCAGTGGAGTAACTCCTTCCTTAAGTGGAGCTGGTACTGACACTATAAACATTGGTGGAACCATTGTAGCTGCGTCTGGACAAACTTCTGGATCTTACAGTGGAACTTACGATGTAATTGTTAACTACTAACAGCTAAAGTATTGCAAAGTAAAATCTGAGCTGTTTTACCGCGACAGTTCAGATTTTTTTTAAGTTTTCTAAAAATTTGGAGGTGTAGCTGTGAGAAATGATTTAAAAATTATATTTATAATATCAATATTCTTATTTACAGCCACCACTTCCATCAAAAAGTCTAATGCATCAACCGCTATTGGAGACATAACGGCAGAAGTTGTGGACCAGTCAGTTAGTGTTGGCGGAGATAGTGATGGGAATGGAATATATGACAATGTAAGCAGGGAAGAGTTAGATGCTGCCACGGCAGAAAGAGGCGAAAAATATTTTTATAGAGGAAATGTTATTTACGATTTAACATCCGAACCCAACTCATTAGTAACGGTTCATTACCAATCTGGAGACAATAATACATCACTAAAAAAGGATGGGGATTCGATCGAAAAAATTACTAAAATCAATTTTGACTATAATTCTGAATTAATGTCATTTGATGATGAGGGAAATTCACGGTTAAAAATTAATCCGTCTTTTTTCATTGAAAACAACCCCTTTAAATCTGACTATAAGGTAGTCTATTATGTTACCTTGCTTTACTAATATCTTTAATTATTTGAAAAAATTTATGAAAAGTTTCCTTATCAAAAAATTCTCTCCCTTTCTAATATCACTAATTATTGCAACAAATTCCTATGCATCTGGATTAATGGTAACTCCAAGCAGAGTTGAGCTTGATGAAAAAAATAGCACTAAAGAAGTTAAATTAATCAATAAAAGTAAGGAAACTATCATCTACCGAGTCTCACTTCAGCACTTAAGAATGAAGTCTAATGGTGAATATGTTGAAATTACTCCTGAAGAAGAAGCTTCTGCTCCAGAAAAATTTGCCGATTCCTTATTGCGCTTCTCTCCCAGAAAAATTACTTTAAAACCAAACGAAG
>JBLHVR010000009.1:0-36835 GCA_047628655.1 Lentimonas sp. | reverse complement strand
ATTGAGGTCTAGGTCGTTGACAATGTCGTTCCAAATTGTTACAGCAGCTCCATCATCTAATTCATTTAAATTGGCATCTAAAGTTGTTTCCGCCCAAAAAATCATATCGGGAATTGAGTGAATTGCAGAGTTTACAGTTAAAGACTGCGCTCTTTGTAAGCTTGCTTTAGAGGCAATACCTTTTCCTGACAAGATTCCAATCATCAAAACTCCGATGATGATGGCAACAATTGAAAGCTCAATAATTGTGAATCCGGTCGGGGTTATTTTTTTTCTCATACCACAATATTTACCAATTTATTTGGAACTACAATAATTTTGCGAATTTCTTTTCCGGCAATATTTTTTTGCACAATTTCATTGGCAAGAGCCATTCTTTCTAAATCTTCTTTAGTTGCAGATTTTGGAGCCTCAATTACTACTCTTAATTTCCCAGCAACTTGGATGGCAATCTTAACCTCGTCGTCAATGGTTAATGTTGGATCATATTGTGGAAATTCGGTTTCATTAGCAATTGACCGTGAAGCGCCAAGTTTTTGCCATAATTCTTCAGCTAAATGAGGAATAAAAGGTGAAATTAATAGAACTAAATTTCGCAGTGAAAATAGCATGATCTTTTTATCTAGATCAGTCTCAACTTTAAATTTTTCTAACGCATTAGAGAATTCCCTAATTTTGGCAATTGCAACATTAAAACCCATTTTTTCGAACTCATTTTTAACTGCAAAAATGGTTTTGTGATTTAGTTTAACAATTTCCATTCCTCGCTTGTCATTCTGAACTAATCTCAGTATTTCAGAACTTAATTCCAGATTAGTTCCACAAGATTCTTCGTTGCAATTTGCTGCAACCAATTTCCAAATTCGATTGATATATTTCCAAGCTCCATCAATTCCAGAATCTGACCATTCTAAATTACGCTGTGCTGGGGTGTCGGAAAGCATAAATAGTCTTGCTGTGTCTGCGCCGTAGGCATCGATAATATTTGCAGGCTCAACAACATTTTTCTTAGATTTGCTCATCTTTTCACTTCTGCCAACAGTTAATTTCTCTTTGGTTTGAATGTGAATAAATTCGCCATTGTCGTTTTTCATGGCATCTGATGGATAGGCCCAATTTCCTTTTTCATCTTTAAAAGTTTGGTGACAAACCATTCCTTGAGTTAAAAGATTTTTAAATGGCTCATCAAAATTTAAATAGCCGCATTTTTTTAAGGCCTTAGTGAAAAATCGGGCATAAAGTAAGTGCAGAACCGCATGTTCAACGCCGCCAATATATTGGTCAACGGGCATTAATTTATTTACTGTTTCGCGGTCAAAAGCTTTATTTTTAGGTTGCGAAGCATAGCGCAGGAAATACCAAGAACTTTCAAAGAAAGTATCAAAAGTGTCAGTTTCGCGAATGGCTTTTTGACCTTTAAAAGTGGTGTGTTTCCAAGTTTTGTGAGCAGATAGCGGGTTTCCTTCGCCAGTAAATTCTACATCATTGGGCAATTGAACCGGTAAATCTTCTTCCGGAACAGGAACGCAGCTGCCATCTTCCAAATAAAGCATTGGAATTGGAGATCCCCAATATCTTTGGCGGGAAACTCCCCAATCGCGCAAGCGATAATTAATTTTGCGTTGGCCAATTTTTCTCTCTTCCAAAAGTTCGATAATTTTCTTCTTAGCGTCACTGTTTTTCATTCCGTCTAAAAAGCCGGAATTGGTCATTATTCCAGAGTCGCTGTAAGGAAGTTCATCTTCTTCTTTTTGAGATTTTACAACTTGGCAAATTGGCAAATCATATTTTTTGGCAAATTCAAAATCGCGCTCATCATGGGCAGGGCAGGCAAAAATTGCACCAGTTCCGTAATCCATTAAAACGAAATTACCAATGTAAACCGGAAGTTTGGTGTTTTTGTCAAATGGGTGAGTTACTTCTAAATTTGTTTTAAATCCTTTTTTCTCGGTGTTTTCTAAGGTTTCTTCATCAACGGCACTTTTGTTGCACTCATTAATAAATTCAGAAATTTGGGAATTTGTTTTGGATAAATTTTCGGCTATGGGGTGATTGGGTGAAATTACGATTGCTGCTGCGCCAAAAATTGTGTCGGGCCTTGTTGTGTAAACTTTTATTGCGCTTTTTTTAGGTTGGCAAAGAGTAAACTCAATAATTGCGCCTTCACTTTTTCCAATCCAGTTTTTCTGCATCGATAAAACGCGCTCGTCCCAGCCTTTTAAATTTTTAAGTTCTAAAAGAAGTTCTTCGCTAAAATCACTAACTTTCAAAAACCATTGTTTTAATTTTTTCTTTTCCACAACAGCTCCACTTCTCCAGCCTTTTCCATCAATTACTTGCTCGTTGGCTAGAACTGTTTTGTCGATTGGATCCCAATTTACGAAAGATTCTTTTTGATAAGCTAGACCATTTTTAACGAAATCGAGGAATATTTTTTGCTCATGTTTGTAATAATCAACATCGCAAGTGGCGAAAGAGCGCTCCCAATCATAGGAAAATCCGACTGATTTTAACTCAGTTTTCATCACTTCAATATTAGAATAAGTCCAATTTTTTGGGTGAGTTCCATTTTGAAGTGCGGCATTTTCAGCCGGTAGTCCAAAGGCATCAAAGCCAATTGGGTGAAGAACATTAAAGCCCTGCATTTTTTTAAACCGCGCAATAATATCGCCAATTGCGTAATTGCGTAAATGTCCCATATGAATTTTTCCTGAAGGAAAGGGAAACATTTCCAATGTGTAATATTTAGGTTTGGGGCTGGTTTCGTCAAATTTAAAGCTTTGGTCTTCAAGCCATTGTTTTTGCCACTTTTTTTCGGTGGTTTTGTGGTTGTAATTAGGAATTTGTGTCATTTTAATTTTTAATGATGGAGATATGCTATCTGCGGCGGCGAATTTTAATTTTTTTACTAGAAAAATCTAGTTTTAATATTACTCTTCTGGGCTTAATTTTTTGAATATCCAACAAATATGTGGCAAGAAAAACTTTACCTTAAAATTACTAAAATACTTTTCCGACTTTTCGGCCTATTTTCTTGCGTTCTGTCAATCGTAATTTTACTAGCGCTTTTTAGTTTCGAATTTTCCGACATCTCCTTCAACACTGCTTCGAGCGATGTTGAAATTAAGAATTGGATGGGATTATTTGGCTCTCACATTTCCGATTTACTTTTCCAATTAATTGGGCTTTCAGCCTTCTTTTTGTGCTTAATTTTATTTAGCTGGGGAATCAAAATTATCAGTCATCAGGGAATTAATCATTTTGCAATAAAGTTATTTCTAGCTCCATTTTCACTATTAACTATGTCATTGTTTTTTGCTTTATTACCCGAGCCAGATTGGTGGATGCTTGGAAGTTTGGGCGGAGTTAACGGTTCCTTTGTTTTAAGTAAATTAAGCTTTATTCCACATTTTATTATTGGAGCTTTTTCCTTTTCTTTATCTGTTGTTTTAGTCTCAATTATTATCGAAATAACCTTAAAAGATTGGCAATATTTCTTCCGTTACAGCTTGGTAACATTGCAATATCTATTAGACGCCATCAAGTCTGCATTAGATAAAATTGATGACAAAATGCGCAAAAATCATCCCAAAACTAATGAGGAAACTGCTGCTAATGTTAAGGTTAGAAAGTCATTCTTTAGTCGCAAAATTTCTAAAAAAGCTAAGGCGGAACCTTCGAAGAAAAAAGTTAATAAAACCAAGCAAATTATTAAATCTTCATCGAACAGTAATTACGAACTTCCTGGTGTCGATCTTCTGGTGGAAAGGTCTGCGGCTAGTAAAAATAAGAAAGTCAGCACCGTTGCTTTAGAACAACAATCGAAAATGCTGTTAAAAGTTTTGGAAGATTTTGGAGTTTATGGGCAAATGGTTAATGTAAAATTGGGTCCAGTTGTAACTTTGCATGAATTTGAGCCGGCAGCCGGAACTAAAGCTGCCAGAGTTGTGGGTTTGGCTGACGACATCGCCAGATCAATGAGCGCGGTTTCCACTAGAATTGCCGTGGTTTCTGGCAAAACCACTATTGGAATTGAGTTACCTAACGCCATTCGAGAATTGATCTCCTTCCGCGACATGATTGATTCCAAGGAATACAAACACAGCCAAGCTTCTCTGCCAATTATTCTTGGAAAAGATATTGGTGGCGAACCAATTATTGTCGATTTGGCCAAAATGCCACATTTATTAATTGCCGGAACTACAGGTTCAGGAAAATCGGTTGGAGTTAACGCCATGATTCTTTCTCTGCTTTACAAACTTCCGCCAGATGAATGTAAATTTATCATGATTGACCCGAAAATGTTGGAACTTTCAGTTTATGATGGAATTCCACATTTGCTTTCGCCGGTTGTAACAGAACCGGGAAGAGCAGTTGTTGCCTTGAAGTGGGTGACAGGAGAAATGGAAGCCAGATATCGTTCAATGGCCGATTTAAGTGTTAGAAATATTGCCGGTTACAATGAAAAAATTGAAGGTTTCTTAAAGGCAGGAAAACAAATTTCCAAGAAAGTTCAAACTGGTTTTCATCCAGAAACTGGCGCTCCAATGATTGAAGAAGTTGAAATTGAAGCTAAAAGATTACCATTCATTGTAGTTATTGTGGATGAAATGGCTGATTTAATGTTAGTGGCTGGAAAGGACATTGAAGGCTCAATTCAGCGTTTGGCACAAATGGCTCGAGCTGCAGGAATCCACATCATAATGGCCACTCAGCGCCCTTCGGTGGACGTCATTACTGGTGTTATTAAGGCCAATTTCCCTACCAGAATTTCATTCCAAGTAACTTCTAGAATTGACAGTAGAACCATTTTAGGAACTCAAGGAGCCGAGCAGCTTCTAGGGCAGGGTGATATGATTCACATGTCGGGCGGTAGTAAAATGACTCGTGTTCATGGGCCATTTTGTTCAGACACAGAAGTTGAAGATGTGGTTGGTTTTATTAAATCTCAGCAATTTGACGACGCCCATTACAGTAAAAATGTAGTTTTTGAACAATTTGAGAATGCCACTAGCAATCAATCTTCTGGCGGAGGATCAGCTTCATATGGATCGACTGGGAATGCCGATGATGATCTTTACAATAAGGCGGTAATGATTGTAAAACGAGACAAAAAACCTTCAATTAGTTATGTTCAACGCCAACTTCGAATTGGCTACAACCGCGCCGCCATTTTAATTGAAAGAATGGAAAATGAAGGAGTAGTTTCCGAGCCTAATATTTCTGGCAAGAGGGAGATTATTGAGTAAAGGCCGTTACAAAGCTTCAAAATCTCCTTCTAATTATTTTGATTTAGTCTGAATAAATAGGATGAGTAGTTTTTGTTTTGAAGATTTTTAAAAGAGACTTTTGAAATTAATAAACCACCAGTTCCAGACTTTTCGTAATTTCTGATGTAGCTGATGATGTAGATTTGATTTCCTTCAGCTTGCAGAACAACGCCAATGTGACCACCTTTTCCAAGGCTGTTAGATTTCCTTTTTTTGCTGAAAGTAGCTTCATCAAACTTCCTAAACATTAGCAAATCTCCTTCTTTAAAATCTGTAATTGCTTGGGGTTCAATAATTTTCATCTTTTGGGCAAAAGAGCCGTAAATTGCAATATTTGCTCTTAAATCTTTAATAGAAAGATGGTTCTGGTTGAGAGTTAAATTAGCCAAATTTTGGGCATCGCTAGTCCAAAGCACATTACTCTTTTTGGTGATTGGGTCATTTCCAAGGTCAATTAAATGACTAATGTAGCTGGAGCAATCGTGAGGCATGGTGTGAAAACCAACTTTTCTAATTTCATCAACAGCAATGCTACCTCCAAATGAATAGCCATTGTGAACAACAATCATTTTTTTTTGAGAATTAAATATTGAATTTTGGTCAATATTTCCTCTTACAGGAGCTTGGTAGGAATAAAATAATGAGCTTTTTTCAAGGTTTTTCTCGATGTATTCCTCGAAAGCTGTTTCATCAATAGTTTTAAGAGTTGTAAGCAAAACAATAATTGACGAAGGAATGGTTAAATTAGCTCTAATGTTGTTTCTGGTGTCTGCTGCTGGAAGGAGGTAGTTTTTGGGGTAGATGCGGGTAATTATTTTTTCAGAAATTATTTCTTCTAATTCTGGATCAGAAAATTCCAGCGCATTTTTAACGAATAAATCAAGTTTGTTGTGTTTAACTTGGGGTGAAATGTAATTTTCTTCCAAAGTTGGCTCACTAACCGATTCATCGAAATCGTAGAAGGTTAGATTTTGTGCCAGAGAGTTAAAATTTTGTAAATATTGTAATTCTCTTTTTAGATTGGCCCTAATTTTTTGGAATAGTTTTGAGTTTAATTTAGCTTTTCTGGCAATAATTTCTTGGTGCAATTTTTCTAAATCTTGCTTCTGTGCTTTTCTAAATAAAGCGGCATTTTTGAAGCTCTTTTTAACTAAAGGGTGAGAATAATTTTTGTGAGTTAGTTCTTGATGAGAGGAATTTTTGATCCGATAAACTGCGCTGGGAGGATTTTTTCCAGCGCAAGAAATTACTAAAAGTAATATTAGTAATTGAAAATATTTAAGATTTTTTTGAAACATCGCTTCTAATGTGAATGTCGCGCTGAGGGAACGGAATTTCAATATTGTGTTTTTTAAATGATCTCCAAATGGAGAACATTAAATCGCTTTGAACTCCCCACCTTCCTGCCGTAACATCTTCTACCCAGAAGACTAAGAGGAAATTAATTGAACTGTCTCCATATTCTCGCAAGTAGCAGGATGGTTTGTGGCCATCTTCTTTTGTAACTCGATCATTGGAATTTGCGGCTTCTAAAATTAAATCTTTGGCATGGTCTAAGTCGGTGTCGTAAGAAACTCCAATTGGAACATCGACTCTAGAAAAATTACTGCTGTAAGTTAAATTTGCCACTCGCGAGGTGATAAAATCTTCATTGGGAATCATTACTTCTTTGCCATCAAAAGTTTCAATAATTGTGGCTCTGGCGCCTAATTTGCGAACATATCCAAAGGTTCCGTCATCCATTTCTACTAGATTGTCCAGATTGATGGATTTTTCGGTGAGTAGAATAATTCCACTAATGAAGTTAGAGGCAATTTTTTGTAATCCAAAGCCAAGACCAACACCAATTGCGCCACCAAAGACGGTTAATACGGTTAAATCGATACCAACTAAATTTAATGTAGCAAGAAAGAGGGCGGCGTAAATAAAGATGTTAAAAATTTTAATTATTAATTCTCTAGTTGAACGATTAATGGATTTGTTTTTTCTAACGTAAGTTTCAGCAGAGTTGCTGATGAGGTTTCCTAGCCAAATAACGATGCTGACAAAAAGGATGGTTTTAATGATGGTGTAGGTGGTGATGTTTACTTCCCCTAATTTAAATCCGTAAGTATTTAAGCGGTCAACAACAAGGTTAAACCAGCCAAAAAGCTGTAATAAGGCGGCGGGAATTAAAATCCAGCTGGTGATGATGCGTACTAAAGAGCTAGAAATAAAGGTGCTTAAAATAACCCACAAAATCCAGACTACGGAAACTCTTTGGGCGGCATTTATTATTTGAGTTTTTTCAATAAAATTTCCAGCCAGAAGGTCGGTAATACTTAAAAGAAAAATTGTTAGAGTTGGGTAAATTAAAATGCTGAATTTGAGCAAGAACCAATTTTGAGAGAATTTGGTTATTTTGTTGTCAGATGTTTTTAGTTTATTACCAAATCTACGAGCAGATTTGGTAATAAAATAGGTAAATAAGAATGTTGCTAGAACAAATAAGATTTGGTATTGGATTTCTGGGTTGGAAGCCAAATTCAAAACTTGTTGAACAAAAGAATTTACCATTTTTTTAAACTTGAGTAGTTAAGTAATTTTCAAGTCCCAGATTTTCAATTAATCCTAATTGTGTTTTCAGGAAGTCTAAGTGATCTTCTTCGCTAATGAGAATTTTTTCTAGCAAATCTTTACTGCCAGTGTCACCTTCATCAAAGCAAATTTTAATAGCCACTCTTAAATCGGCAATGGCACTAACTTCAATTGCTAAATCGTTATTGAACATTTCGACAACTGATTTTCCAACATGAATTTTTTTGTAATTATTCATATTTGGAGCTCCATCTAGAAATAAAATACGGTCAATAATAACATCGGCATGTTTCATTTCGTCAATTGATTCGGCCATGGTCAAGTTACCTAACTTAGTAAAGCCTTGATCTTTAAGAATTTTGGCGTGAATGAAATATTGGTTAATGGACACTAATTCGTTTCCGAGAATAATATTTAATTGATCAATTATTTGTTTAGACATTGTGAGAATTTTTTTAAGAAAATGTTAATAATTTCTTGAATAGTATTTTCTTTTCAGAAGAATTCAACGGCGATTTTCTCAAACTTTTTTAAATGACTAGAAAAACACAATTAACCATCATTGCCGCAGTTTTTCTGTGCATGCAATTTTTGTCATCTTTACATTTGGCAGAATTTGGAATTGTACAGCACAGTCATGACGGAGCTACCTGCACAATTTTCTTGGTTTGTGACAATGCTAAAATTTCTGTTAATTCTGTGTTTGATCTTAATCTTAAATCTTTTGTTTTTTTAACCAAAGAAGAAGTCGAATCTTTTGAAATTTCATTTCATCAAAACTCCTTTCAGCCTCGCGATCCTCCATTTTTCTCTTAATTTTTTTTAAATAAACTACCAATAAACTTGTAATTGCGGGCCATTTTAAGCTTTCGCAAACCAGTATTATTAATTTCAATCAGCTATTTAAGTTAATTGTCAAAATCAACAAATAATGAAAAAAATAATAAATATTGGCGTCTTTTTGACACAAATTCTTTTGCAGATTCTAAGTCTGAAATTGAAGCTTTGAGAAAAGATTTAATTAGAATGCAAAAATCTTACGAAGCTAGAATTTCTGATTTGGAAAATAATTTGGAGAAAAATAATTCCAATGTCCAAGCTTCCCAAACTTCCAAAGAAAAATCTTCTCGCAAAATCTATTCCAACAATTTTAACCCCTCAATTGGAATTATTTTAAATGGTAAGGTTTCTAGTTTTTCTAATAAAAAATCTGAAATTCAAGGTTTTGGCGTAGGAGAAGAAGGGGAAAGAGGGGGGTGAAAATTTCTCTCTTGGTGAATCGGAAATCAACTTTTCTTCAAATATTGACGACAAATTTTTCGGCAGTTTAACGGCGGCAATCGTTAATGAAGATGGTTCAGATCAAATTGAATTGGAGGAAGCTTTCGTTGAAACTTCACCAAATTTGGGATTGCCAACAGGATTAAAAGTTAAAGCTGGTAGAGCTTTGTGGAATGTTGGTTATTTAAACGAGCATCATGCTCACACCGACGATTTTACTAATCGACCACTTCCTTACCGAGTGTTTTTAAATAAGGCCTTTAATGATGATGGGGCGCAAATTTCCTACGTTTTGCCAACTTCTTTTTACAGTGAAATTGGCGGCGGATCTTTCGCGGGAAATGACTTTCCTTTTGGCGAAGGTGACGGATCTGGGTCTTATTTAGCTTATTTACGCTTTGGTGGCGACATTGGGGCAAATCAAAATTGGCGAGCGGGGTTCTCAAATCTTTCAGGGCAGGCCAAAGGTGGCAGATCAAGCAATGAAGATTTAGTCAGTTTTGTTGGAAAAACCAAGCTTTACATTGCCGATTTTCGCTACAATTTTGCTCCTGATGGCAATGTCAAAAATAAGTCCTTAACTTTGCAAGGTGAATATTTTCTAAGAGACGAAGATGGCACTTACGAAGATTCTAATTTTGGGTCTGGCGTTGTTGATTTTGCTGGAAAATCTTCAGGATTCTACTTGCAAAGCACTTACAAATTTAAACCAAATTGGCGATTAGGTCTAAGATACAGTCAGTTAAATGCACCAAAAACTCCAAATGCTTTAATTGGAAGTGTGTTAGATTCTGCAGGGTTTAATCCTAAGGAATTGTCTTTAATGCTAGATTGGTCAAATAGTGAATTTAGCACAATTCGCCTGCAACTTACTCAGGAAGAATTTGAAAGAAATGAGCGAGGCAATCAAATCATTTTACAATATGTGATGAGTTTTGGAGCTCATAGTTCGCACAATTACTAAAATAATAAATAACGAACATGCTACCGGTAGCATGTTCGTTAGGCACTGTTAGTTAATAAAATTTAAATACATTAAGTGATGAGAAAGTTAATTTTTACTCTAGTTTTACTAGCTCTAGCCTTGCCAGTTAACGCTTTGTCTTAAGTTAAAGTTTTTGCCTGCGAACCTGAATGGAAATCTTTGGTAGATGAAATTGGTGGCACTTTGGTTAAAAGTGTTTCCGCTACCACAAATTTGCAAGATCCGCATTACATTAGGGCAAAACCCAGTTTAATGGCTAAAATTCGTAATGCAGATTTGCTAATTTGCACAGGAGCAGATTTAGAAATTTGCTGGTTACCAATTTTGTTGAGGAATGCTAAATCCAGTGTTCAAATGGGAAATGAAGGAAACTTAATGACCTCAAATCTTGTGAGATTAATTGAGAAGCCAGAAATTTTAGATCGATCAATGGGCGACATTCATGCCGCCGGAAACCCGCATTTCCACTTAGATCCTAATAATATTTTGCCAGTTGCTCAGGAAATTAATTTGCGATTGCAGAAAATTGACCCAGAAAATGCTGCAATTTACCAGAGTAATTACCAGAATTTTTCTGAAAAATGGCAAAAATCAATCAAAATTTGGCAGCAAAAAGCAGAAAAATTAAAAGGCGCCAAAATTGTGGTTAATCACAAATCATTTAGCTATTTAATAAATTGGTTAGAAATGGATGAAATTGGCAGTTTAGAACCTAAAGCAGGAGTTACTCCCAGCGCCGCCTATTTGTCGGGTTTGTTGGAAAAATTAAAGAATAATCCGCCAAATTTCGTAATTTTAACCCCTTTCGATGCCAAAAATGCCAGTAATTGGCTAGTTAAACAAATGGAAGTCAAAATTGTGCGCCTTCCTTACACAGTTAAAAAGGGTGGAGATTTGTTTAAAATGTTTGACGAAACAATCGATTTGATGTTGCTGGGAATGCCAGCCTTGTAAAAACCATCTTTTTTAACCAAAAGTAAAATTTAATAAGATGCCTAACCTAGAATTACTAACAATAATTACTCCAGCGCTCATTGCTGGCCTGGTCATTTCTGTTACTCACGGATTACTCGGAATTAAGGTTCTTCAGAGGGGAATTATTTTCATCGACATTGCCATTGCTCAAATTGCCAGTTTGGGGCTGGTGGTGGCGCATTTGTTCTTTGATGATTCTGAGCATTTGGTTGTACAGTCAATTACCCTTTTTGCGGCAATTTTGGCTAGCTGGTTTTTTTATTTTATTGAAAAGAAAATTCCGGCGCAGCAAGAAGCAATTGTTGGATGCAGTTTTATTTTGGCAGCATCAACCATTAATTTGCTTTTTGCTGGTCATGCTGGCGGAGCAGAAGAAATTAAGAATTTACTTTCTGGGTAAATGCTTTTCATCTCTTGGTCTGATTTGAGTTGGAATCTACCAATTTTATTTAGCAATTATTGCACTTTGGTTTTTAAGGCCTAATGTGCAAAAAGGAATTGGTTTTTACTTTCTTTTCGCTTTAGCAATTACTTCTTCGGTGCAATTGGTTGGGGTTTGTGTGGTTTTTGCCAGTTTAATTCTTCCAGCTTTAAGTACCGTTAATTGTAAAAATAAATTATTTATTGTTTGGCTTTGCGGAATATTGTCAGTTTTCAGTGGAATAATACTGGCTTTAATTTTCGATCTTCCAGCAGGAGGGTTAGTGGTTTTAGCTTACTTTTTTTACGCTATTTTATTTAGGGTAATTAACAATTTGAAAAATATTAGAAATGGAAAATAAATCTTCAAAAAAAGTAACATTTTCTCCCGATGTAGATACGCAAGAAGCGGAAAAAATTCAGAGAAGAGTTGAAAAAAAAGAAGCTCAAAAAATTCCCTTGCCGGTGGTTGGAAGGAGAAGAAGCAGAAGTTTTCATGAAGATCAAGTTGATCTAAAAGGCGGGGAATATGCTAAGCAAGTTTTGGGTGACATCGCATCTCTTGGTGAAAAACAAGCAAAAGAGATGCGCTTAGATTCTTCTTTTAAAGAACCTGTGGTCAGGAATTATTAAAAAAGACCGTTTTCAAGTTGTTTTAACCTTGTTTTAACCTAAAAATTTTGAAGCTTTTACAAGCTCCTATTTTCCATTTTTAAAATTACAATAGCATGCCAGAATACACCCAAGAGAAAATTAATGCCCTGATGAGTGCTGGAGAGTTTGCTAGAATGACACCACTTGACATTGCTATTGAAGATAAACAGGAACAGGCTGTTGAAACACTCAGAAAATCGAAAGGTCAAACTAGCAAAGAGCTTGCGATGCAGCAGGCTCCAAACTCCCCCGTGAGACGTGAATCTTCAACGTCATCTTTAGTGGGATCTGTAAGATCTTTGTCAGATTCAATGAGTGGAATAACATTTGATCCTGGATCTACCGCAGATCACCAAGCTCAAGAATCGCCACCAAACACAAGTAAAAAACCAACAGCTCACTCCCTTCAAAACCTACAAAAAGGGAGGGGAAATGAGTAATTCTGTTGCCGTTCTGAGGATTAGTAGAGAAGGTTCTAATAAGGGTTAATCACTTAAAGAATCGACTATTTTAGAAATAATAGAATTGGCTAGAATTAAAGACTTTTCAGGAATTTTGATGTGGTTTTGGTTGATTTCTATTAGTTGATTCTGGATTAAATGCTCTAATTTAACAGAATCAAAAACTTCAGAAATGTTTTTACCGAAATGCTTTTGAAAAACTTCATTTTTAATTCCTTCTTTTAAACGCAATCCCATTAAAATTACTTCTTCCAACACTTCATTCTGACCTATTTTTTCTAATTTCTGAATTGCGGCACCATCTTTTAAAGCTTTATTTAGCCAAGATTCTGGTTGATGAAGCATCATCATGGCGCTTCTTTGGGTTTCGTCGTCAAAATAAATTCGGCTGTGAGCGCCGGCGCCAATTCCTAAATAATCGGTGCTTTGCCAATAGGCTAAATTGTGCTTTGATTCAAAGCCTTTTTTGGCGTAATTGGAAATTTCGTAAAGATTTAAATCATTTTCTCCGCAAATTTTGCCGGTTGCTTCGTAAAGATCGGCAGCTAAATTTTCATCAGGAAGTGTGAATTCTCGGTTTAAATGTTGGCGGTAAAAGGGAGTGCCTTTTTCAATTGTCAGCTGGTAAAGAGAAAGATGACTGGCGCTTAAATCGATTGCTTGTTTTAATTCTTTTTTCCAGTCTTCTAAATTTTGATTTGGCCTACCATAAATTAGGTCGAATGAGTAATTATTGAAAATTTCACCTGCGGTTTGAATGGTTTTAATGGCTTCGGAGGCTGAATGTTCTCTTCCTAAGAATTTTAAATCGGTATCATTTAAAGCCTGAATTCCAATTGATAGACGATTAATTCCGGCCGCCTTAAAATCTTTGAATTTTCCAGCCTCAAACGAGGTAGGATTAGCTTCTAGAGCAATTTCTGCGTTATTGGCAATTGGCCAAATTTGGGCAATTTTATTAATAATTTTTTCAGCAAAATAAGCTGGCATTAAAGATGGAGTTCCGCCACCAAAGAAAACACTAGTAATTTGGCGGTTTTTTAATTTTGGCGCAAAATATTCAAGCTCGTTTAAATATCCTCGCAGAAAATCTTCTTCATTAAGTTTGTTTCCAACATGGGAGTTGAAGTCGCAATAAGGGCATTTAGATTTGCAAAAAGGGTAGTGAATGTAAATTGCGAGAGGCGACATTAATGTAAAAATTGATTAATTAGTTAATATTTGCTAATCATTAATCATTAACCATTAATAATTAACCATTAATTTCATGATTTTAAAACTTATCCTCAAGCTTTGGCCGGCAATTACGCCAATTTTAATCTATTTTTTCTGGATTATTGCCAAAAGAATTGCTCAGCATTTGGCGATGAAGGTTCTGCAGAAAGGAGCTAGAAAAATTATTGATGGTGAATTCTTTGAGGTTAAAAAGGGTGAAAAGAAAGATGAAAAAGAAGAAGAAAAAATTGGTGATTTCTCGCTGCAAAATCGCCATTTCATCATTGTTTTGTATTTAAGTTTTGTTGCTGCAATTTTTTGCTTTTTGTTCTTTGCTTTGCAAACTCCAAGAATGCAAGAAAATGTTAAATACATTCCGCCTCACATGGAAAATGGCAAAGTAATTCAGGGAAAGGTTATTGAAATTGGGAATTAAACTTAGAACCAAATTTTTTAGCCGCTTAATAATTGGTGATTCTGCTCTAAAAGAGATTTTTTTGTGGTAGTTAATGGTGACATTTTTGATGAGGGTTCGATTGATTTAACAATTGCTCTGTAAATTGTGTTGTCTTTTTGCGCATTTAATTCCCTGAATGATCCTGTCATTTTATTTTGTGGCATTTGTAATATTTTTTGACTCATTTCTTTGTGTAAGGATTTTGCATCCCTGCTTTCTTGAGGAGCAAGAATGTGACCTAAAATAGGTATCATTAATTCATCGGCTGCAAGATCTTGTTCTTGGAGGGTGCTTTTTGTTAGAACTTTTACTACCAAATTAAAAGACTCATAAATAATGGAGTCATTAATAAATTTCTTAATATGTTGATTTTCTTCATTGGCAATTTTACTTGGAAATGCGGGCCATCTAGATTCCATCTTTCCATCTTGAAGTAGCTTATTTTGTACTTCTTTGGCTAAAACTAAGACAATTTCTGCTGCCAATATTGGGGGAATTTTTGCGGTTGAATTTCGCAAATTATCGAATTTTACAAAATGATTAAGAATATTTAAAATTATTAATGGTCTTAATGCTACAATTTGATTTTTCAAAGTACTTAGTTTTAATGCTTCAATTGTGGTATTAATTTTAATTACTCCCAGCGTCGGTTGATTTACGCATCCAGCAAGGCTGTTGGTGGCAATTTCTTCAAATAAATCAAGGTCAAAGCCTTTCTCTGCAGTCGATATTCCTTCTAGATGTAAAAATAAAACATTAACATTCTGCGCTAAAATGTATCTAGAATCTCTTCGATCTAAATCTTCGGTTAAATAACGACTTAACATTAGATGTAGGTTTGGGCTGCTATTTTTTAATTCCTCAACTTTGCTCAGGGTTTCTTGAATTGCTTTCTCTCTTATTATTTGCTGTTTCTTTGGATAGGTAATTTTACAGCCACTTGTTTCTAGGCGTTTTAAGTCTTCAATAAGCTGATCTGAAAACTCTAAACCATCACAGCCGTTTAAGTTAATAGTTTCTAAGTTTTTTAATTTTCCAATGGTTAAATATTGAAGTTTAGAACAATTATTTAGATCGAGAATTTTGATTTTTGGTGGTAGAGATTCAAGATATGTTAGGTTGAGGCATTTACCTAATCCAAGATAAATAAGATTGTTTGGTAAATCATTGGCATGCAAAGATTGTAGATTCGGGGAATTTAATACGTAAATATGAGTTACCTTTTGCCATGAATTTTTTTTTGTGAGTTCGGGTGTGATTTTTCCATTTTTTACTTCACTCACTTGTAAGTTGTAGTGTGTCATTAGCTTCGACCACCTTTTTGATTAGGACTAATTTCTCTGCTAATTAATTTTGTCATGACTACATCTAATTTAGAGGATGATTTATGTTCTTGTGGTAACTTAGATTTCAATGAATTAAGAGATTGTAATATTGATTCTGGTTGCATTTTTACTATTGATTGTGAGGGAATGAACCATGTTTTTGGAGTTTCTTTGGTCAGGTCTATTTTAAATTTATTACTCAAATTTATTAAAAGATCCCGTAATAATGAATCTGCGATTTGAAGATGTTCTGTGAATAACTTTTCATCTGTTAAGGCAGAAACTTGCTTTTCTATTGGAAGCTTATTGAAAATTAATCGAGATATTCTGGTATTATTATTGTCAATTGCAATTGACAAGGCACTTTGCTGGGTAAAGGGGTTTAATTCATCAATTTCTATTGAGCTGTAATTCAAAAGAATTATTGCTAGATTTTCATCATCACTAATTGCTGCGTGATGCAGTAGGTTGTTACTCAGAGAATCGTAGATTTTAATGTTGGCACCTTTTTTAACTAATAATTCTGTTGCAGCAAGATGGCCACCCTCAATTGCTAATCTTAGAGCTGTTTGATCATCGTCATTTATTTCATTAAGATTAGCCCCATGATGAATTAGTAAGTTTACGATTATTGTATCCCCACTTTTAGCCGCAAACATTAAAGCAGTGTTATTTTCGATGTCTTTAGCATTTATGTGGGCACCATTGGCAATTAATAATTTTGCTGCATTTATGTGCCCATATTCAACTGCAAGAATTAGTGCGTTCGCATTACCCCTACCTACTGCATGAATATCAGCTCCCCAATTGCGGATGAGAGACTCTAATATTTGAGTGTTACCATTTTCAGCAGCAAGCATAAGTGCCGTGTCATTACTATTATTGGTCTGGTTAACTGAAGCGCCATTCTGCATCAACAGCTCAAACATATTTATTTTGTTATGTTGGGCAGATAAAATAAGTGCCGTCCATCCGCCTTGATTAGGGGAGCAATTCACTTCCGCCCCTAATTCAATCCATAATTTAGTTGTTAGTAGGTGTTTTTCTTCTAAATCACTTTTTAATGTGGCGTTAATAAAGGTAATATTCTTGAAATTTTGACTGAGAAGACTTTTATCTATTGTGATTTGTTTCCTTTCTTTCTTCCACCCATGATCTGGATTAAAATACGATTTTGATCGTGAAATATGGAGCGATTCATCGAGATTCTTAGTAATTTTTACTGCGCTAAATTTAACAACCCCGCCCGAAGTGCTCACTATTGCTGTGTCAGGATAATTGCTCTGAAAATATCTTCCTAATTCTTCTGCGCTTTTACTCGTTATTTGCGTTGCTAGAAGAAGATTATCGTCTCGAAATGAGATGGCTGGATTTTTTGATCCAACTCCTGTGACAATTGTGATATTATTTATTTTTAGTAATCTACTGAGTTGTGCATTTCTTTGTAAATCAACCATAAATCTTCCTGAAAAACACGATGAAATAACAATGGATCCTGGATTTGTTAAATATTTTTCATCAATAATTTGTTGTACTATTTTACTAGTTGGAACGAAGTTTTTGTTAGTAGCCTTCAATAGGTGATTTTTGCGTTGTTCTTCTTTTTGACTTAGCGATTGATCCACAATATTTACACCGTGAGCTGTAATAATTATTTGGGAGTATTTTTGCTGTTTAATTTTTTGTGGGCCTAGATGGATAAAATCTTCAAGGGCAATGTAATTAATTTCGATATTAGTATTGTCTTGCTTCATCCTATTCCAAAAAATTCTGGATTTCTCCTCATCAATGTTGTGACCGTAAATAACGAGAATTTTTCTTTGCAAATTTGTTTTCACTAGAGAATTTTTTATTTCAATCTTTGGTTTATTTTCTGCTTGAGGTACTTCTAAAGTAAATCACAAATTTTTTCCACCATCACATCACCAAGCTCATTAACATTTTTTACCATTATTGAATTGTGGTAAAAGTCTCCCACTTCATGACCAATTCCAATAGCGGCAATTTCAATTTTTGAATGCTTCTCGAGTTGAGCAATAACTTGATGCAAATGATCATTTAGAATATTATTTTCATTATTGGAGTTAGTGGCATCATCAACTGGCGTTCCATCGGAAATTACCAATAAAATTTTGCGCTCTTCAGGGCGACTCCTCAGTCTATTTGCTGCCCAGATTAAAGCTTCTCCATCAATATTTTCCTTCAAAATGCCATTTTTAAGCATGAGAGCCAGATTATTTTTAGATCTTTTAAATGATTGATTAGCATTTTTGTAAATAATGTGGCGTAAATCGGAAAGACGGCCAGCATTTTCAGGCTTGCCGCTGCTTTCCCAAAGTTTTCGCGATTGACCGCCGCGCCAATCAACAGTTGTGAAGCCTAAAATTTCGGTTTTAATGGCAAAACCTTCAAAAATTTGAGTAATAATTTCCGCCGCCATTGCCGACATTGCAATGGGAGAGCCGCGCATTGAGCCAGAATTGTCAATTAAAATTGAAAGAATGGTATTTTGGTGGTCATTTTCCTTAATGGTTAAATAATTATTTTGCCTTAAAGGATTGGCGATGATTTGAGGAATCTTTCTGGAATCTAAAATTCCCTCTTCTTGGTCAAATTCGAAGAAAATTTCTTTTTTAGCCAATAATTTACGCTTTAATTTGGCAGTTAATTTTTTAGAAATTTTCTTTAAATTTTTAAATTTAAAATCTAATTGAAGTCTTAAATCGGCAAGCTCCTGCTTTTCTGCTAAATCTTCGGCTTTAATTATTTGGTCAAATTTCTTGGTAAAAACTTGATATTTAGGAACGAACTTTAAGCCATTTTCTGGCGCCGAGTCAGTAATATTCTTTGGTTTGGTGCCAGCAGTTTCTTTGCTGGTATTTTCTTCTATTTCAAATTTTTGAGGTTTTTGATCAATTTTTCTTGTTGCCGATTGATTTTCTTCATCCGCTTTTTCATCATTTTCATCTTGGTTTTTTTGGGGTGGGTTATTCTCAGGCGGGTTTTTTTCTGGATTATTTTCTGGTGAGTCTTGGTCTGATTTTTCTCCAGTTTCTTTATTTAGAAATTCAATTATTTCTAAAGATTTTGTTGCAAACTTCTCCTGGTTTTGGACTAGTTTGGTTAATTGGCTAATTTTACTTAAAAGCTCTTTTCCAATCAGTCTTCTGTGAGTTTCAAGATTTAGGCTGGAATTTTCTAGAATTAGAAATGGTAGAAAAGAAAAGCCGTCAATTGCTTCTAGTTGTTGTTGTAAAGGCCGCTCTAAATTCATTTTAATGCCCTTAAATTCTTGCGAACCTAAATTAATGACTCGGAATTTTTCAAAGTCATCGAACAATTTTTGGGAATTTTCATCAGGCAAAAATTGTTGAAATTCTTGATTGTGAAATTTTAAATAAAGCGCAGTTAAATCTCCAAAAGCTCGAGATTGCACTAAATTGTCATTAATTTTTGGTAAGGAAATTTTCGGTCCCAAAAATTGATTTTGATTAACTTCAGAAAAGTTTATTTCCTCGTCATTAAATTCAATTTCAATTTGGTCATTCTTAGAAATGGCCTTAATGGTGGAAATTATTGATTCTTCCTTTTCGTTGTTCAAAGTGTAATTTTTGAGTTAGTGCGTGAGTTTTCATCTTACCATCCCCGAATGTTCGAGGATGGTAATTAGTAAAATTAACCTGCCATCAAAGAATTAATTCTTCTGGAAAAGTCTTTAATGTCTAAAACTGGCTCTCCTTCCACAATACAAGCTTGGTCGAACAAGGTTTTGATTGAATCTTGAATTTCTAAATCGGCCTTAGAATCGGCCAATTTTTCATTTAACGATTTAACAATTGCATGATTTGGGTTAAGCTCCAAAATTTTGGCAGAAGTTGCCATGATTTGCTTTTGCTCCATCAAGTAACGCTCCATTCTAATATCCATTGAACCGGCTCCGGCACTTAAGCAAACTGGGCTGGAATCGAGTTTTTTAGAGATTTTAACATCCTTAACTTTGTCACCTAAAACCGCTTTAAATTTAGCAATTAGGCCATCTAAATCAGAATTTGTAACATCCTTAACTTCCTCTTTATCTTCCTCGCCTTCCTTTTTATCTTTGTCAATTGTGTTTAAATCGATGTCAGATCTGGTAATTGAATTAAATTCTTTTCCTTGATAAGTGTTGGTGGTTGTAACCCAAAAATCGTCAACTGTGTCGGTTAAAAATAACACCTCAACTCCTTTAGAATCGAAGGCTTCAAGACTTGGATTGGCGGTAATTTTCTCAACATTCTCTCCAGTTAAATAGTAAATTTTATCTTGGCCATTTTTAGTGCGGTCTAAATATTCTGCCAATGAAATTAATTTTCCTTCAGATTTAGAAGTTTGGAAGCGACAAATTTCAAGAATGGGGTCTTTAAATTCATGAGATTCACACAATCCTTCTTTTAGAACTGCGCCGAAATTCTCCCAGAATTTAATGTAACCAGCTTCGTCTTTATTAGCTTTTTTCTTAAGTTCACTGAGAACTTTTTTTATCACAGCATTTTTAATTTTGGCCAAAACCAAATTGTGCTGCAAAGTTTCGCGACTAATGTTTAATGGCAAATCTTGTGAATCAACAACTCCACGAAGGAAGCGCAGCCATGCGGGAACTAATTCCAAATCTTCGCTAATGAACACTTTCTTTACATAAAGCTTGATGCGTCCTTTGCGATCTGGATGGAATAAATCGAAAGGTTTCATGCTGGGCAAGAAAAGCAAATTAGTGTATTCAATAATACCTTCAACCTTGTTGTGAAGGGTTAAAAAGGGTTTGTCTGGCAAATGAGAAATGTGCTTGTAGAAATTTTCATATTGCTCAGCGCTAATGTCTTTGGCAGGTTTGGTCCAAATGGCGGAAGCGGAATTTAGGGTTTCAACTTCTTTGCTGTTGTCATCGTCCTCAGGAATGAAATCAATTTTAATGTCGATGTGATCGGAATAAGTTTGAATGACATTTTTAATGCGGAAACGGTCTAGAAAATCATCTTCACCTTCTTTTAAATGAAGGATGATTTTTGTTCCGCGATTTTCAGAATCGGAATCGGCAATACTAAAGCCGCCATCTCCTTTAGATGTCCAATTGTAAGCTTTCTTGGAATCGAATTTCTTGGAAATTACTTCAACCTCATCAGCAATCATAAAGGCGGAATAGAAACCAACTCCAAATTGACCAATTAACTGAACATCTTTTTTAGAATCACCAGTTAGTGATTTAATAAAATTCTCAGTTCCAGATTTAGCAATAGTTCCCAAGTTGTTTTTTAGATCATCGCGGCTCATTCCAAGGCCGTTGTCGGTAATGATTAATTGACGGTTCTTTTTGTCGGTGGTGATGGTGATTTTAAGGTCGTCTTCTTGCAGAATTGTAGAATCTTGTACTGCTAAATAGCGTAATTTGTCACAAGCGTCTGCCGCGTTAGAAACTAATTCGCGAAGAGCTACATCTTTATTGGTGTAAAGTGAGCCAATCATTAGGTTGAGAACTTTGCCAACCTCAACGTCAAATTCGTAATTTTTTTGCATTTTTTAAGGATTTTTAAGTTAGTAAGAAGGCGCAAGAGTTAGTAATTAATCAATTGATTTCAAGGGTTATTTTGGGTTAAATTTTAATTCTAAAAAAACACGCCCCGTGGGGCGCGTTTTTTTTAAGAGTTAGAATCCCGCTATTTCTAATAAAAACCTGTTGACATCCCAAGCCTCTCCCGTAATCTTCCATGCTTTCCCACTAAAAACCCGTAAAATCCCATTTTAATTAATTGATGGCATTATTTCTTTCTACATTTGAAAACAAGATCGACAAAAAGGGCAGGGTTTCCGTGCCGGCTCAGTTTCGCGCCTCACTTTCTAGCCAATTGGCTAACCAAGATTTTGCCGGAATTATTGTTTACGAATCTTTCGTTAACGATTGTATTGAAGGTTGTGACATTGCGCGCATTAAGCAATTAAGCGAATCGATCGACAATCTTGACCCATTTTCAGAAAGTCGCGATTCTTTCGCAGCTTCAATTTTGGGAGGTGCAATTCAGCTTTCATTTGATGGAGATGGTCGAGTAATTTTACCAGAAAGTTTAATTAAAAAAATTGGACTGCAAGACAGAGCGGTGTTTATTGGAAAGGGTGCAACTTTTGAAATTTGGCAGCCAGTTAAGTTCGCCAAATATTTAGAAAAAGCCAAAGTCAGCGCCAGAGAAAATCGCGGGCAGTTGAAATTATCCAAGAAGGATTGATAAAAAAAGAATAAAGGAGAGCGTTTGGCGGGATATTTGTTCAAAAAACTTTGGAGATTGGGAGATCTTCCAAGTTTTAAATATTCAGCCAAACAATTTTAAAACTTAAAAAAAGTGAATAAACAAAATCCGCACAAACCAGTTTTAATTAAAGAAGTTTTGGAAAGTCTTAACCCGAAAGATGGTGAGATTTTTATTGATGGAACTTTTGGAGCAGGCGGTTATTCCAAAGCCATTCTTCAAAGTTCCAATGTAGAATTGATTGGTTTTGACCGAGATTTAAGCGCCAAAAAATTTGCGGTTAAATTGGATGAGGAATTCGGCGAAAAATTTACCTTCATTCACAGTCCATTTTCACAAATGGGTGAAAGAGTAGAGCGCAAGGTTGATGGAATAGTTTTGGATTTGGGAGTTTCCTCCATGCAGCTGGATGAGGAAGAGAGAGGATTTTCCTTTAACTCTAATACTAAGCTTGACATGCGGATGGATCAATCTAGTGGAATTAGTGCATTTGAGGTGATTAATGAATTTGATGAGGCGCAATTAGCAAAAATTATTTTTGAATTTGGTGATGAAAGAAAATCTCGACAAATTGCTAAAAGAATTGTTGCGGCAAGAGAGAAGGAGGCAATTGAAACATGTTCGCGGCTCGCTGAAATTGTTTTTAAAGTTTTTGGTTTTCAAAAGGGAAAAATTCATCCTGCAACCAAAACTTTTCAAGCCATTAGAATTTTTGTTAATGATGAATTGGGTGAGCTTAAAAAAGCATTAGAAAGTGCGACAGATTTGCTAAAAGAAGATGGAAGGCTGGTGGTGGTTTCATTCCACTCACTTGAAGATTCTATTGTGAAGAAGTTTTTCAGAGAAAAGAGCGGATATTTTGATCGTCCAACCTCTAGATATGCTCTGGAATCTTTGAATTTAGAAGCTAAAGAATTTGAGTTTAGCTTGGTGAAGAACTCAGCGATTAAGCCTAATGAAGAGGAGTTGAAGGAAAATATTAGATCAAGGTCGGCCAGACTTCGGTTTGGAATTAGAAATTAAAAATTGTCTAAGAATTAAATTAACTAAATGATTAACTTATTAAAATTCAACAATATTAGCGCTGCAACCAAAGTTTATTTGGTTAATTCTGCCTTGTATTTGGCGGTTTTATTTAGTGTTATTTTAATGTTCTTCATTCAATTTAAAGTCGACAATATTCAAAGAAATGTTGATGTATCAAATAATAAAATCGATGATTTAGAAGATGAAATTAGGGTTTTAGAGGTGGAATGGGTTTATTTAACTCGTCCAGCTCGACTTAGAGATTTGTCGCAGAAATACCTTAAAAATAATCAATATGTTGCTGCTAATCAAATTAAAGACGCCTTAACTTTGCAGAAATATTATTTAGCAAAAGCTAAGGAGAGGGATGATTTGGTAATGAGATAGGTTCACCTTTCTACACAACTATTTCCTCAGCTTGTTTTTGGTTCTATTGAAGGAGTTGATTCCTTTTTTTTGAAATTCATGTATCTCGGATTTGATTTCTGGAAATAGAATTTCTGTTTTTTCACTATTTAGGTCTGCATCTCCATTTTTTAAAGCGAATTTCTGCTCATTTAAAATAACTGTAAAGTTTGGATTAGAAATTATGGCTGTTGATGTGGCTGAAGTTGAAAAATATTTAATTTATTTATTAGAAATTAATTAGGGCTGGAAATGATTTTCATGATTTTATCAGCAATTTTCTGGTGACCGCTTTTATTCATGTGGTCGTCTAAGATAAAATAATCTTCATCATCAAGAACTTTAGAGCTGTTGAATAATGTTAATTGATCTTCTAGCTTTGCAAGCCCTTCTTTTTTAATCAATTCCGACAATATGTTAATTGTGCGGGGTCCATTTCTGTTATTGCCATTGATTTCAAATAAAATTATTTTTACGTCTGGCCCAACTTCCGTACTAATTTTTTTGACTATTTTTAATAAATTTTCTTGATCTTCTTCTGTTGGAGTGCCTCGATATTTACCTCTGAATATTCTTGAAATGTGCTTAATTGTCATTCTGCTCAGATCAAACGGCTTGTATTTTAGTCGATTAACATGGTCGTCAACCACATCTTGATAAACTTTTTCACTGCTGATTGGTAATTGGTAATTTCCTTGTACAAACTTTTTATTTTCCAGCCCATCATTAAAACAATATTGAATTACCAAATATTTAAGATTACTTTGATCTAGCTGCTTAAGCATGAGAAGCTCTCGAGCTGTTCCATAAGACGAAATTGCGGCATTTAAAACCTTCATTTTGCTGTTTTTTTCAATCAAAGTTGAAAAAATATCACTTTCATCATTGGCCCATCCCATTGCGTGAGAGTCTCCTAATATGATTATTTCTGGTTTTTCTAAGGAATTATTGTCATCTCTAAGGCCAAATTTATTGATGTTGTATTTGGTGGGATTTTTATTCTCTCGATATTTAATGCTGCAAGATCCGGCTTTGAGGCGGTAAGTTAGTTGCTTATCGTAAATTGCACAATCGGGTTGAAACTGAACAATGTCTCGATCACGAGATTTGTAAAAAGTTCTAATAGGGGTTTGGAGAAGGGTAAGTTTATCGTTTAGTGTGTAAAACTTAAAGAATACGAAGCATATTAGTTCAATAATTAGAAGAACTGTTATTAGGATAATTAATATGTCGCGGAATATGCTTAGGGATTTCTTTAACATAAAAATTTAATTAGAGAGATGTGCTACAAGAAAAAAATAAATCAGATTAAGGCTAATTGAGAAATTAATCTAAGAAGCAAATATCTGGTGACCCCAACGGGATTCGAACCCGTATTTCCACCGTGAAAGGGTGGCATCCTAACCGTTAGATGATGGGGCCAAAGAATAAGGCTTGGTTTAGGAAGCCGCACAATATATTTTAAGATTTTAAGAATGCAAGAATTTGATTGTATTAATAGGTTAAAAAATTATTTAAATTCTAAATAATTTTAAATCCACAAGCTTTCCACCCTTCAATTCCAACGTCTAGATTGTAAATTTCTAAATCTGGGTTTTGAGCAATTAAATGTTCGGCAGCTACCATGCTTCTTTTTCCGCTGCGACAATAAATTATTAATTTGCTGTCATTTAAGTCGGGTAATTTGTCAATATCAATTGATCCCAAGGGAATTAAAGTGGAATTGGCAATTTTTTCGGCGTTATTTTCATGAACTTCCCTTACATCAATTAAGATAATTTTCAGGTTTTTTTGCCAATTTATTAGAGTTTTTGGGTCTATTTGATAAATGCTCATTGATAAAATTAGTTAATTTAAAAAGAGCAATGAAAACTACAAATAGATGATTTTGCAAGCAAGAAAAACGAAATTATGCATTTAAACATCTATCTCACAAATTATTTGATCGATTGCGGATCTTTAATCTTAAAAATTTTCCAGAAGCTTATGAATTATTGACCATTATTTTGTCATCAAAAGTTTTTTCTGATGGTAATAATTTTTAGTGTCCTAGTGGTGAAGATGAAAACCATGAGAGTTATTTGGTTAATTTAGAGAATCAAAAAAAGAAGATTTGCAAGAATAGGTCCCGTCCCAAATTGGAAATTATCAATGCAAACACTGTTATCTTAATTAAACGAAGCGCATTTTACCCTTGATAAATTAGTATATTGACTTAATATGCCGCGTCTTTAAACCTATCAAATGGCTCTAATCAAATGAGTAATAATCAAGAAAATAATCAAACTGTTGATCAAATTAAAGATCAAAAGAAACGCAAATTAATTACCACAACAGCTTTTTCTGTTGCTGGCGTTGGCGCTGTTTGCGCTGTTTTGCCATTTGTCGATTCTCTAAATCCAGCGGCCGATGTCTCGGCTCTCGCTTCGATTGAGGTTGACATATCGTCAATTAAAGTTGGTGGAGAAAAAACAGTTACATGGCGTGGAAAACCTATTTTCATTAAAAGAAGAACTGCACAGGAAATTTCTGCCGCGCAAGATGTTGATCTTAATGATTTAAAAGACCCTCAAAAAGATTCTGACCGCGTAAAAGCCGGTAAAGAAGAGTGGCTAGTAACTGTCGGAATTTGTACTCATTTGGGTTGTGTTCCAATGGGTGGGGCCGGTGAATTTAAGGGTTGGTTTTGCCCTTGTCACGGCTCAGTTTATGACACTTCTGCCAGGATACGAAAAGGTCCGGCACCTACAAATCTCGCAATTCCTCCTTACGAATTCTTAAGTGACACAACTATTAAAATCGGCTAAATAATGTCTAATATCGAAAATGATTTTGATAAATCAATAACTGAAAAATCAAAACTAGCTAAATGGATCAACGATCGTCTACCGATCTTTTCTTTCATTGAGGGTGCTTTCCTAAGGCATCCATACCCTAAAAACCTCAGCTATTGGTGGAGTTTTGGTTCAATTGCTGGAATTGCTTTATTGGTTCAGATCATAAGTGGATTATTGCTTTCAATGCATTATGTGCCAAACACGGCTCATGCTTTTGATTCAGTAGAGCATATTATGCGTGATGTTCGCTACGGCTGGTTGCTGAGATACATGCACACCGTTGGCGCTTCTATGTTTTTTGTTGCAATTTTTGCTCATATTACTCGCAGCCTTTTTTATGGTTCTTACAAAGCACCTCGTGAACTTTTGTGGTGGATGGGAATCATTATTTTCTTACTAATGATGGCTACCGCTTTTATGGGATATGTTCTTCCTTGGGGTCAAATGAGCTTCTGGGGCGCAACAGTAATTACTAATTTATTTTCCGCACTTCCAATTGTTGGAGAGCCCATAGTTACTTGGCTTTGGGGCGGATATTCAGTTGATAATCCAACTTTAAATCGCTTCTTCTCTTTGCATTTTGCACTGCCATTTATTTTAGTTGGAATTGTTCTGTTGCATTTAATAGCGCTTCACAAAGTTGGTTCAAACAACCCAACTGGCGTGGAAATTAAAACCAAAAAAGACGTCATGCCATTCCACCCCTATTTCACCATTAAAGATTTTGTGGGTTTTGGCGTGTTTTTTATGATTTTTGGTTATTTTCTGTTCTTCTATCCAAATGCTTTGGGTCATCCAGATAATTACATTCCAGCCAACCCTTTAGTTACGCCAGCTCACATTGTTCCTGAGTGGTATTTCTTGCCATTCTATGCAATTTTAAGGGCTATTCCTGATAAATTGGGAGGTGTTTTGATGATGTTTGGTGCAATTGCCATTCTATTCGTATTACCTTGGTTAGATACTTCTAAGGTTAAATCTGGCGCATATCGTCCAGTATTTAAATGGTTCTTCACAATTTTTATTCTTAATTTTATTGCCTTAGGATGGCTTGGTCAATCTCCAGCTGAAGGTTGGTATGTACTAGCTTCTCAGATTTCTACTTTTTATTATTTTGCTTATTTCTTGTTGATTTTACCATTGCTTGGCAAATATGAAAAATGTTTGCCCGTACCAGAATCGATTGACGCCGATTTCAAGAGAAAGCATAAGTGATATTTGTGGATGAGATTGTTGCGAGGTATTAAAATATTCTGAAAGGATAGGGTCGTAACTTATAAGTTAATTGCCACAAAACATGGTGAAATTGATAATTTAGAAAAAATAATTTACAAATTTGAAAATGATTAAAACATTTATTCTCAGCCTTGCTTTAATTCTTAACTTTGAAGTCTCGGCAGCCTTAGCTGCTGGCCAAAGTGCAAATTCAGCAACTCATCCTAAGCAATTAAAATGGCAGTTTGATGGTTTTTTTGGTAGCTTTGATCGCCAATCAATTCAAAGAGGTTATCAAGTTTACAAAGAAGTTTGCTCATCTTGTCATGCAATGAAATTACTATCTTACCGTAATTTAGGGCAGGTTGGGTTTACGGAAGATGAAGTAAAGCAAATTTCCGCAGAATACCTAGTGCTAGATGGACCAGATGATGATGGAGAAATGTTTGAACGCTCAGGATTACCATCCGACCGCTTCGTTTCGCCTTTTCCTAATGAGCAAGCTGCTAGATCTGCAAATGGCGGAGCTTATCCTCCAGATTTATCATTGATGGTTAAAGCAAGATCTGATGGAGCTAATTATATTTATTCACTTTTAACCGGATTTGATGATGCGCCAGAACATTTTGAATTGACGGAAGGAAGATATTATAATTCATATTTTGAAGGCAGGCAAATTGCAATGCCGCCACAGTTAGATGACGATCTTGTTGAATATCAGGATGGAACCTTTGCCACTAAAGAGCAATTGGCGGTAGATGTTGTTAATTTCTTGCAATTTGCAGCTGAACCAGAAACTGAGCATAGAAAGAGGATGGGAGTTAGAGTTTTGATTTTCTTGGCAATCATGACAATCCTTTTTGCAATTGCCAAAAGACTAGTGTGGAAACAGATTAAATAAATATTAAAATAGCATAAATATGGCCTTCGAATTCACTCCTGAAAACCAAGTAAAAATTAAAGAAATTATCGCTAAATACCCTTCTGGAAAGCAAAAATCAGCGGTAATGCCGCTTCTTGATTTAGGGCAAAGGCAAAATAATAATTACATTTCTAGGGATATTATCGAAGAAATTGCCAATGTATTAGATATGGCTCCAATTCAGGTTTATGAAGTGGCTAGCTTCTATTCAATGTATAATTTAAAGCCAGTTGGAAAGTTTCTAATTCAAGTTTGCGGAACAACTCCTTGCATGCTTCGTGGTGCGGAAGATTTAATTCGTGTTTGCAAAGAGCAGCTTGGAATTAATCGAGAAGAAACCAGTGATGATAATTTATTTACCGTGAAAGAAGTTGAGTGTTTGGGAGCTTGTACCAATGCTCCTATGGTGCAAATTAACGATGATTATTACGAAGATTTAAATCCTCAAATATTTACAAAAATTCTTGGAGATTTAAGATCTGGCAAGGCGGTAAAAATTGGCTCACAAACCGGTCGTACCACTTCTGAACCACAATAAATAAAAAATCTCTCCTTTCCCCGATTAAATAATACGATTATTAACCTTTAAAAAAGCCACAAAAATAGTTATGTGCCAACCTTTTTTTGGGCACTAAATTAGGCAGATTTCATAGATTTTACATTAACCTTTTAAAACTCCACTGGCGCTAAATAATTATTAGCAGAGTGAATTCGGATTCGATTATAAAAACATCAATATATTCAAATATTATTCTTGAGAAGATTAGGTAAGAATCTCCTTATTTTTGAGTATTGCTCAATCATTTCATCGCTAAACCTATTTTCGTTTGGTCTGGCAATGCCATTAATAATATTAATCGAGCTGCCTGTCTGTTCTGCTGATAAATTACCCAATTTTACTACTTCATCTAGGCTTAATCTGCTGTCATGATGATTATTATTTTTTGCTAAAATATTAAAACAGAATTCTGCAAGCATAAGCGCCGAATGATCCAAATCCTTTAATGTACGAAGCCGTTTCTTTTGCCCCATCTTTCTAGCATTCAGAAGAATTTCATTAATAATTAGATCAAACAAATCCAGAACTTCGTCAATTGCCTCAACTTCATAATGTTTCACAAAACACAGTAAAGTTGCTATTTTCTTTTCTTCGCTCATTCGGGATATTTTGTCGACAGAAGCCATGGATGCATAACGAGCAAGGTGTTTTAGGTGGATTTCTGGGATTTTTGAAAGATCTAATTTTGAAACTCTAAATCTTTTAAGGGACAAATATTTCTTAATCTGGCTATTGACTTAGTTGCTGCTTACATGAAAAGGACCTTTGCGATAATTATCAAAATCAGAAAATCTTTTATTCTTTCTAACCAAGATTATTGATTTTAACCTTCTTTTTTGAAACTCGGAAGGAATGGCATATAAAGAATTCCAAATGATGTTGTAAATTCTTTCTCTGATACGAACAACAATTCTCTCTAAAGTTGTGATGCCGGGCAGTAATATCTTATTATGTGATAACCATGAAACAGAAATATAAAATAATATGCTGGGCTTCTCATCGCCAATCCATACTTTATAATAAATCAATCTATTGAGTCTGAACAACCAGCTACCAGTGCCCAATTCTTGATAATTGTAGAATTTGCGAATTTCAGCAAGATGCCCTTCTACCACAATCTTGTAATATTTTGAGATTACTAACTTCAATTTGGTCTGCGACAAATTTTTTAATATCACGAGGAATAATATTTAAATCAGCAACTGACATTCCAAGAAATCTTATTGATCCAATTTGGAGTGCAAATCCAAAGCGATTTTGTAAACCTCTTTTTTTAGCAATAAATTCTAGATCTCTTTCATCAAGCAGAAAATATTTTGCCAAATCATATTCATCAATTTCATCTGGAAATTTTTCATAAGTTTCTTTTTGTTCGTTCGTTAGAAAATTAGTTGGCATAGATGTGTATTGATTTATAAAATAACAGACATGTTAAAATTAGGGATTTAATATGTCTAATAAATCGTTAATTATTATTTAAGAGAATAATATTCTATTAATCGATTTAGGGAACAGTATTTTTCCAAAAACAAAATTAATTTAATTAACAAATTCAAAATTCACAAATATGCGCCTTTTTGGATATTCCCGAGTTTTAACATCTAATCAATCTTTAGATCTTCAAATAAAATCATTAAAAAATGCTGGAGTAAATTCTAACAGGATTTTTACTGATAAAGCTTCTGAAAAAAATTCCGATAGAGAAGGGTTAAAAACATTATTGATAAAAGTTGAAGAAGGTGATGTAATTCTGGTTACTAAATTAGATAGGCTAGGCAGAGATACAGCAGATATGATTCAACTAATCAAAGAATTTGATAATATGAATGTTGCAATTCGCTTCCTTGATGATGGAATTAGCACTGAAGGAACTATGGGCAAAATGATAGTTACCATTCTTTCGGCCGTTGCTCAGGCAGAAAGACAAAGAATATTAGAGAGAACCAATGAGGGAAGGTTAGAAGCAAAAGCCAAAGGAATTAAATTTGGCAGAAAAAGAACGGTAGATCGCAAAAAAGTTAAAAAATTATTTGAAGAAGGAATGAGCGCAATTAAGATTGCTAAAGAAATGGGAATCGGAAGATCTACGGTTTATAAATTGCTGAAATCATGAAACTAAATTTAATATTTTAAAACTTTTTATTACTCAAATATAAAATAAGAAACAAATATGCCACATTTAATTAAAGCAATTATGGCAATAGTATCATCTGCTAAAATGCTTATGGAAAATCCAAGAGAGCAGATCGATCAAGAATCTCGTGATGTAATTAATGGATTATCTGAAACGCAAATTGATACATTGGCTGGGTTAGGATCATCATATCAATTCGCTCTGGAATCGGGAGTAGATGCAGATGCGGTTAATGATATTTTTTCCAGCGCTGTAACGCAGTGGCAACAAGATAAGTCATTAAAAGTTTCAGAAAACTTTTTCTCAAAAGAAGGAAAAGATGATTGGAATATCGCAACTCTTTTTGAAGAATTTCCGTTAGTAGAGTTTGTTGAAACAAAAGCTGTTGATATTGAAAATGAACTTAATTCTGTAGCCGAAGAAATGAAAAGGCGCTCGTTGGAATTGGCTGGAACAGAGTTTTTAATTGACTCTACCGGGTATGGTTTAACCCCTTTCATAACATTAAATAATGGTGATACCGTATATACACGGCTAGATGGCAATAAGATAACTATGACTATCGTAGAACTAGATGGAAATATACAAATTGCTAAAAAAACAGTTAACACTGAGAATGCAGGAGACGTAAAGTCTCCCCAGATAACAAAGTTAGCTGAAGGATATTTTGTGATAACATGGGAAGGGAGGGATGGGGCGTGGACATCTGACGGGGTTATTTACGCTAAAATATATGATTCTAATGACCTTGAAATTAACTCTAGTTTTTTGGCAACCACTCCTAGACATAATTCTAATTCTCCAAAACAACCAGTAATAACGGGTTTAAATGACGGTGGTTTTGTTATTTCTTGGCACAAAAAAGAACAAGACAACAGTTGGGATGTTTATTATCAAGTTTATAACTCAGATGGAACAGTACGCGAAAGTGAGAAAAGGTGTAACCAATCGGTTGAAGGTCAACAGACTCTACCAAGTGTTACTTCCTTATCTAATGGAGGTTTTGCTATAAGTTGGTATTCATTAAATAAAGATTCTTTCCTCAGAATTTTTGACAGATTGGGAGTTGCCCAAACTGGTGACATTAAAATTACTAATGATACAAAGGTTGGTAACCCTAAAGTTGCAGGTCTTGATAACGGTACCTTTGTATCCGCTATGTCTTATCGTGACGGTAAGATATATGCCCAAATGTTCGACAATGATGGTGCGAGAATTGGAGAGCAGTTCCCTGTTTCTTCAGCAACTATGGTTTATGAACAAAACAACCAAGTTGTAAAAAAACTTGCTGATGGAGGTTTTTTCGTTGCTTGGGATGGTCATATAATAGGAAAAAATGATGGAGATGGTATGGAAGTCTATGGGCAAAGATTTAGCGCCAATGGAGGTCGAATGGGAAATGAAATAATTTTAAGCACAAATGTTGCTGGCAACCAATATTCTCCTCAAATCGCAGCAACAAATAGTGGTGGTTTCATAGCAACGTGGGCTTCGGATGGGAATGGAATTGTTGCTCAGCGTTTTGATAGCAATAATACTAAGATTAAAATGGACGTTGAACCAACCATTCAAAATACGGAAACCCCAACAATTTCACCAACTTACATAACCTTAAATCCAACTGGGCAACCATCATTTTCTACCCAAGCTCCGTCAACTTTAAATCCAACTAATAATCCAACATTTGAGATTACTCCTAGCCCAACAGATGCACAGATAACTTTAACTCCAACATCTAATCAGCCAACAAAATTACCTACAATAACTATTGCACCATCAGATAGCCCAACTAAGCAACCAACAGTAGCCGTTATTGATAATTCTACTAATCCACCAACCAGTGGGGAATTTACCTTAAACCCTACTACTAATCCTCCAACTCTGAGCCCAACTAACTCGGAAGATCAAACGGCATATAATGCCACAATCCTTGGTCTTTCTATTGCCTCTGTTGTAATATTAACTGTTGCAGCTTTGGGTTGTTATAAAAGACGAGAAATAAAAGATGTGATTAATAGAGCTAGAGGCGGAAGAATTGAAGATCATTCGGATCAAAACCAAATAGAACTGGTTAATCTTAGCACTCCAGGTAGCAGCCCTGTTCACCCTATAAGTAGGGGGCAAGTTAATGTTGGGCAAACAATGGAAAATGATCTTACGATAGTATGATTTGACTTCCCCCTAATGGAGAATTAAGGGAATATGGGAGGAAAAAAGAAAACCATAGAACCTGATGAAAGAAGTAATGATATTTAATAGGCAAACGAAAAAAACCAAAACCTCACTGGAATTCACAAAGATAGTAATCGGAAGGCTTTAGGAGCTAAAAAAATTCCTTAGCGTTGTTTTTCGCTCCGACGGACTTCGAACCCTATAATAAATACTGTCTGAAACATTCACAAATTGACATAAAGCTAGAATTGAAAAGTCATTTTTATTCTTTTTTACATGCGCACCTTGCCGTTATTCTTTCGCGTCGTGAGAAGCCACCTTTTTTAACAGATTGAGCTCCTGCTTAACAATTGCTAATTCTTTTTTAAGGCCCTTGTTTTCTTCAAAAGAATTTATGTTACCAGGCATATTCTTTTGATTGTTTTTGTTGGAATTGGAGTATTTTGTAATCCAACTGTAAAGGCTATCGGGGTTGATTCCCAAATCTCTTGCTGTTTGCGCAGTTTATTGATCTGAATCTAACACTAATTTAACAGATGAGGCCTTAAATTCTAAAGGATAATTTTCTCTGGTTTTATTGGACATAGTTTTGATATTTCTTTGTTGAAAACTATCCGAAATAAAGTAGTCGTATTATCTATGAAAATGCCAATTATCTTGATTTGAGAACTCTTCTTTGAATTTGTAATTTCCAGCATTGAAACCCTTCAAATCGATGGATTTTTCAATTTTATTTTTAATAATAAAATTTGCCATTAAGCCGCGCGCTCTTTTAGCCATAATTCCAACGGTTTTGAAAATGCCATCTTTGTTTTCCTTGAAGATAATATTTATGATTTTTCCATTTATTAACTTGTTATCAATTGCTGATGAATATTCTTCTGAAGCCAGATTAATGATAGTTCTTTCTTGTTGAGATTCTAATTCTTCATTTAGAAAAGAGGCAATTTTATTTTTCCAGAAATTTGGTAAATTCTGGTTCATAATTGCCTTACAATTAGTTCCCATTTCCAAGCGATAGGCTTGAGTTGAATCCACAGCTCTTAATATACCGTATAGTCCAGATAAAATTCTTAAATGATTTTGCGCAAATTCTAAATCCTTCACATCATATTTATCAATTTCCATCGATTTATAAACATCTCCATCGAAGAAAAATAAGGCTGGACGAGAATTATCTTTGGTAAAGTTAGTAGAGAAATTCTGAAATCTTTGAAAATTTAATTCAGCCAATTTTGGGCTTATTTTCATTAATTTTTCTAGATCACGGGCTGATAACTTCTTAAAATGATTATTTAATTCCTGAATTTCATCCACAAAAATTGGTGTTGTAGGTTGGATAGACGGGGTATGAGATTCAAAATTTAAAGATTTAGCTGGAGAAATTATTGCTAACATTTGAGTTTTATTTAAAAAAAGCCTCATCTGTAAAATCAACAGATGAGGCTTTAATGTTTAAGATTTGGTTATCTCTAACTAATCTCTTAGAAGTTCATTAATGGAAGTTTTCGATCTAGTCTTTTCGTCAACTTTTTTAATAATAATTACTGCGTAAAGTGAAATATCAGGATTATTTTTATCCTTAACACTTCCAGGAACAACAACTGAATAAGGAGGAATTTTCCCATAAGTTATTTCGCCAGTTGCGCGATCAACAATTTTAGTTGAAGCACTGATGTAAACACCCATTGAGATAACTGATCCTTCGCCAACAATAACTCCTTCGGCAATTTCACTTCTAGCTCCAATAAAACAATTATCTTCGATAATTACTGGGTTTGATTGAAGAGGCTCTAGAACTCCGCCAATTCCAGCGCCACCAGAAATGTGACAATTTTTACCAATTTGAGCGCAAGAACCAACAGTTGCCCAGGTATCAACCATTGTACCTGAATCAACATATGCTCCTATATTTACAAAAGATGGCATGAGAATAGTATTTTTCCCAACAAAGGCACCTTCGCGAACGATTGAGCCTGGAACTGCTCTAATTCCGGCTTTTTCGAAATTATCACCATCCCAGTTTCTGAATTTTAAGTGGATTTTATCAAAATCTCTGGATCCGCTAGAGAACATCAAAGAGTTCTTATTTAATAGAAACGAAAGCAAGATAGCTTTCTTAGTCCATTCATTGACTTTCCAGTTATCGCCATCTTTTTCACAAACGCGGATTTCTCCAAGTCCTAACATATGAATAGTTTTTTCAACTGCACCACGAATTTCACCTTTTGTTAAGGTGTTAATGTTGCCTTTGTCATTAAAGGCATTTTCTATGATTGTTTTTAGATCTTTGGTCATTTTTTAAAAAAATTGGTTAATAAAGTAATGTGGCATATTAATTCATAGGATATAAAAAATAAATTAATAATTTTTAAGGTGTAACATTTTCACTACTTGCTCCAAGTAAAAGCTTGTTCTTAGAGACTTTTATATAGGTATATAACTTTGTCCGAAGTTTGTTATTTGAGAATAATGTAAAAAAATGTTTTATTCTGTTGACAATGCAGAAACATCTCTCTATGTTTTCGGCCCTCTTCAGGAGGTTTTAGAGTTTTTTACAAATTCTTCAGCCGACGAAAGATACAAATTATTTTAAATTACCAAGTAAATAAATTTTTTAATTTTTTCTCTTGACTTTAAAATCACTTTTGTGCTATATTTCATGCCCTTCAAGTTTTGAAGTCAGCGTGTTTTTATGCGCAGAGTAGCTGTTTTACATTGTAAATAATTCAATTAATTAAAAGCAAAATAAAGGCGGTAGTGCAAAATTATGTGCTATTTCTTTATTTTAGCGTCTTTATTTTAACGAATAAAGTTCGCCAGTAAAAGAAATCAAGCCAATTAGAACTTTCAAAATTTGAGAGTTTGATCCTGGCTCAGAACGAACGCTGGTGGTATGCTTAACACATGCAAGTCGAACGGAACTCTAGGAGCTTGCTCTTAGAATTTAGTGGCAAACGGGTGAGTAATACATAGGAATCTACCTAGCAGTAAGGAATAACCTTGGGAAACCAAAGCTAATGCCATATATTACCGATTTATCGGGAAAGATTTATCGCTGTTAGATGAGCCTGTGCAAGATTAGCTTGTTGGTGGGGTAATGGCCTACCAAGGCAATGATCTTTAGCTGGTCTGAGAGGATGATCAGCCACACTGGGACTGCGACACGGCCCAGACTCCTACGGGAGGCAGCAGTGAGGAATATTGGACAATGGGCGCAAGCCTGATCCAGCAATACCACGTGAGTGATGAAGGCTTTCGGGTTGTAAAACTCTTTTAGTAGGGAAGATAATGACGGTACCTACAGAAAAAGCACCGGCTAACTTCGTGCCAGCAGCCGCGGTAATACGAGGGGTGCTAGCGTTGTTCGGATGTATTGGGCGTAAAGCGTGCGTAGGCGGCATGATAAGTCAGCTGTGAAAGCCCAGGGCTCAACCTTGGAATTGCAGTTGAAACTATTAAGCTAGAGTGTGAAGAGGGATAGTGGAATTCTTAGTGTAGGGGTGAAATCCGTAGATATTAAGAGGAACACCGGTGGCGAAAGCGACTATCTATGTCACTACTGACGCTGTTGCACGAAAGCGTGGGGAGCAAACAGGATTAGATACCCTGGTAGTCCACGCAGTAAACGATGAGTGCTAGTTATCGGGTTGTATGGATTCGGTGGCGA
>JBLHVR010000008.1:0-37279 GCA_047628655.1 Lentimonas sp. | reverse complement strand
ACTGTTCCAGCGTGACCAATCTGTAGTATCAAGACATATAAATAATGTTTTTAAAGAAGGGGAATTGGATAAAGAAAGCAATATGCAAAAAATGCATATTGCAAATTCTGACAAACCAATTGAGCTGATTAGTAAAAATGAGAATATCGAGAATATTGGCTTGACCGAGGCTAAAGGGTTGCTGGAAATTATTAAGAATTACAATCATAGCTTTGTTTTATTAAACCAATTTGATGGTTATAATTTAAAGACCGAAACGCTTAATGAAAATATTGTTTATGAAATTAAACATGATGAAGCTTTCGCGGCAATTGTGTAGCTTAAGAAACAATTAATCGCCAAAAAAGAAGCGACACCGCTATTTGGAAAACCGAAAGATGAGAGTTTTAAAGGGATTTTGGGGAATATTTTGCAAAGTTTTGGATGGCAATATCTTTATCCTTCAATTGAATAGCAAACGGCGAATTTACTTTATTTTGTGATTAAAAATCACCCATTTTCTGACGGAAATAAAAGAATTGGCGCTTTTATGTTTGTTTGGTTTTTGGAGAAAAACAAACATCATTTTAAAAAATCAGGCGAGCTGAAAATAAATGATAATGCTCTTGTGGCTTTGGTGCTGCTTGTCGCCATGAGCAATCCGAGCGACAAATAATTAATGGTTAAATTGATTATTAATCTTATTAAAAATTGACAAATGAACGAAGCAGAAATTAGGGCAGAATTAAATTAGTAAACGAAAATCACCATCATCAAACAAAATAGTCCTTATCTTGAGTCTTAGGACTCTTGATTGTTATATCGGTGCATTCGTATGCTTTATTTATATATTACTTTGTATATACAAAAATTTTAGATTTTATTGATTCTTGTTGAAAGAGTGCAATCTTTAGAAGCTTTCTAGATAAAGGCTGGGTGGATGTTTTTGGATTGTACTGAAGATGATTTGGTTGCGGGGGCAGGATTTGAACCTGCGGCCTTCAGGTTATGAGCCTGACGAGCTACCGGGCTGCTCCACCCCGCGACAAAAGAAATATTTAAGAGCGGTCATTATCAAAACGAGGCTTGTAAAAGCAAGGTTTATTTAAATAAATTATAAGTTAGGTGAATCGGAATTCAAAATTAGGAAGGTAAAAATTGTGTCTTTATATTGTTTCTGTTCCAGAAGTTGAATATTTGCTGGCAAATCATTCAATTTTTCAGCGAAAAAATGTTCCACCACAATCAGCGCTCCATGTTCAATCCAGTTGGCATTAATTAAATTTTCTAGTGAAATTAACGCTAAATTTTTATTGTAAGGTGGGTCGATAAAAATCAGGTTAAATTGTTTGGGTGCTTTGAAAACTTTTTTGGACAAATCTAAACAATAATATTCCAAATCATTTTCACCGAAATTCTCAGCATTCTTTTTGGCAAGTTCTAAATGTGGACGATTTTTGTCAATTAAAGCGGCAGATTTCATTCCTCTTGATAGGGCTTCCAAAGAAACTGCTCCAGAACCTGCAAAAACATCTAATAATCTACAATTTTCAAGCTCAAAACCAATTTCTTTAAATTTGGTGGGAGATTGCAAAATATTAAAAAGATTCTCACGGTTTTTATCAGAAGTTGGTCTTAATTCTTTAAATTCTCTGCATTCAGCCAATTTTCGTCCGCGATATTTTCCAGCAATTATTCTCATTGTTTTTAATTATTATTTTATTCGTAACGAGATTTATCAGCATAATAAACCCCAAGCAACTTGATTGATTTGGAAAAAAAACCAACTTCCTCCAAAGCTAAAGCCACATTTTTTTCCGACGGATGGCCTTCAATGGAAATGAAGAATTTGGCTTGGGAAGATTTTCCGCTAGGAATGTAGCTTTCCCATTTAAGCAAATTAACTCCATTGGTTGCAAAGCCACCTAAAGCTTTGTAAACCGCACCAGGAATATTTCTAACTGTGAAAAGCATGGTAGTGATAACCTTGCCATTTTCAGGTTCAATGTCGGCTGCATTTTTAGAAATTACGATGAAAACGGTGAAATTCTCATCTCCAGAATCTTCCAAATTACTTTTGATAATTTCTAATCCGTGAATTTCTGCTGCCACTTTTGAACAAATTGCCGCCTTACTTTTATCGTTATTTTCAGCCACAAATTGCGCCGCTTTGGCAGTGTTGGCATATTCAATTTGATTAAAATTAAATTCACTTAAATGTTGGCGACATTGCATTAAAGCCTGTGGATGAGAATAGGCTTCCGTAATATCCTCTAATTTTGCGCCTTTTATTCCCACTAAATAATGCTCAACTCTCATGAAATGTTCGGCAACAATTAAATTATTTCCGCCTTGTAATAAATTATGAATTTCTGAAACTCGGCCAGCGTAGGAATTTTCAATAGGAAGTATTCCATATTCAACTTCATCGTTTTCTACTGCTTTAAATACATCGGAAAAAGATCCGTAAGCAACAGCTTCATGGTTGGGATAAAATTTCTGGCATGCGATATCAGAATTAGCTCCTTTAACTCCTTGAAATGCAATTTTCTTGTTCATTTTTTTATTTAATTTGAAATAATCAACGCCGCTTGACATTGCAGAGCACAACAAGATAATCACCGCTCTATTTTTTTCAAATCATTTATGAATTTAAGCAACATGAACACAAACTGGAAAATTGATTCTTGGCGTAACCATCCAATCAAGCAGCAACCAATTTATGAAAACCAAGCTGAGTTAAAAAAGGTTGAAAGAGAACTAAGTCAATTCCCAGAGTTGGTTTCTTTTAACGAGATTGAAGATTTAAAAGCAGATTTGGCCAAAGTTTCAAAAGGTCAAGCCTTCTTGCTTCAAGGTGGAGATTGCGCAGAAAGCTTTACAGAATTCAACCAAATAAACATTAAAAACTACTTCAAAACCATTCTGCAAATGACCATTGCTTTGATGTATGGAATGAAAAAACCAGTAGTTAAAGTTGGAAGAATTGCTGGGCAATATGCCAAACCACGCTCTGGCGACACAGAAACTATTGATGGAGTTTCGCTTCCAAGCTATCGCGGTGACATCATTAACAATATTGAATTTAATGCAGATGCCAGAAAATGTGATCCAAGTCGTTTAATTGAAGGATATTTCCATTCCGCAGCAACCCTGAACTACGTTCGGTCTCTTGCTCTTGGTGGTTTTTCTTCTCTTAAAAATGTTAATAGTTGGAATGAAGAATTTGCCTCAAGTTTAAAACAAAAAGCACATATCGAGAAAATTATTGGCAGTATCAATAAATCAATAAATTTCATTGAATCTTGCGGCCTTAATTCCAACGAACATTTACAATTAAATAGCGCTAAATTTTACACTTCCCACGAAGCATTATTGCTTAATTATGAAGAGCAATTTACTCGTAAATTCAAAGATAATAATGGCCATTACGATCTTTCAGCTCACTTGCTTTGGATTGGCGACAGAACCAGAAATGTTGACAGCGCTCATGTAGAATTCATGCGTGGAATTGAAAATCCAGTTGCCTTCAAGGTTGGCCCCACAATGGATCCTAGCGATTTAATTCAATTGCTAGACATTCTAAATCCTAGAAATGAAGCTGGTAAAATAACTTTAATTTCTAGAATGGGAGCCGGAAAAGTCGAAGATTTACTGCCAAAATTAGTTGAAAAAGTAAAGGCTGAAGGCAGAAATGTAATTTGGTCGTGCGACCCAATGCATGGCAACACAGTAAAATCATCGAATGGTTACAAAACCAGAAGATTTGACGATATTTTATCAGAAATAAAATCATTCCTCCAAATTCATAAATCTATCGGTAGTTTTGCGGGTGGAATTCATTTTGAAATGACTGGTCAAGATGTCACCGAATGTTTAGGTGGAAACCAAGAAATTTCTGAATTAGACCTTCAAAATCGTTATCACACCCATTGTGATCCACGACTAAATTCTTCGCAAAGTTTAGAATTGGCTTTCTTAATTGCTGAGCAACTTCAAGGCGAAATTTAAAATCCCTCAAGCTTGATTTGAGATCTAAAAAATAAATGACAAAAACTTAATGCAAAAATTCTCTTCTATCGCCTTAATTGGGGCGCCAAACGCTGGTAAATCAACCCTTGCTAATAACTTGGTTGGTCAAAAAATATCCATCACTTCTTCAAAAGTTCAAACCACCAGAAACACCATTAAAGCCATTATGGTGGAAGGTGAAACGCAAATTGTTTTTCTTGATACTCCGGGAGTTTTTATTCCTAAAACCACTCGTCCATTGGAACGCGCAATTGTTCGCTCGGCTTGGCAAGCAATTAAAGAAGCCGATCATGTTTGTTTATTAATTGACGCAGATAGAACCAGAGATGGTAGTTTGGGAGAAAATAACGAACAAATTTTGACCGATTTAAAATTTCATGAAATTACGCCAATCATTGTTATTAATAAGATTGACGCGGTTAAAAAAGAGAAAATGCTGTCAATTGTTGGCGAATTGGCAAATCGTGGTTTTGAACACATATTCTTCGTTTCTGCGTTAGACGGAGAAGGAACTGCACAATTCAAGAAATATTTAATCTCAATAACTAAAGAAGATCCTTGGCAGTTTAATAATGACGAAATTACTGACGCGCCAATGAAATTTGTGGCCGCAGAAATTACTCGTGAAAAACTTTTTACACATTTAAACCAAGATTTACCATATTCTATTCATGTTCAAACCGACTCTTGGGAAGATTTAGACAATGGACAAGTTAAAATTAAACAAACAATTTTGGTTTTAAAAGAGAGTCAGAAAATGATTGTTCTGGGAAAAAGAGGTTCAATGATTAGTAAAATTGGCGCAGAATCTCGCCAAGACATCGGAGAACTTTTAGGAACCCAGGTTCATCTATTCTTATTTGTAAAAGTTTCCGAAGATTGGATTAACAAACAGGAGAATTATGAGAACTACAATTAATGCGTCGGAAATAGAAAAATTTGAGAAAATGGCCGATGAATGGTGGTCAGCCACTGGTAAGTTTAAGCCTTTGCACAAATTTAATCCTTGCCGTATTAAATTCATTAAGGACAAATTGATTAGTCATTTTGCTCTTGATGAATCATCTAAACTTCCCTTAAAAAATCTTAAAATTCTTGATGTTGGTTGTGGTGGCGGTTTGCTTTGCGAACCTCTAAAAAGATTAGGGGCTAATATTGTTGGAATTGATGCGGGTGAGAAAAATATAGAAATTGCTAAAATTCATGCCAAAAGAAGTGGTCTAGAAATTGATTACCGAAGCCAAGATGTTGAAGAATTGGCCGCAACTGATGAAAAATTTGATGTGGTTTTGGCAATGGAAATTGTTGAACATGTTGATGATGTGGAGAAGTTTATTGAAGCTACTGCAAATTGCCTGAAATCAGGTGGGTTAATGTTCGTTGCCACGTTGAACCGAACTGCAAAATCTTACTTAAATGCCATTATTGGTGCCGAATATGTTTTACGCTGGATGCCAATTGGAACTCACGATTGGAAAAAATTCTTAAAGCCTTCAGAAATTGAACAAATTACTAAGAAAAATGATGTAGAATTATCTGAAATTATTGGCTTTTCTTATAGCCTACTTAAAGACCACTGGAGATTAAGTAGTAATGTTGACATTAACTATGCAATGGTTTTCAAAAAATGAATAAATTAATTTTCGTTATATCACTAATCTTTTTAAGCACAAATTCTATGGCTCAAAATACTAATCTGACTGATTTGCAAAAATATGTTATTCATCACGGTGGAACTGAGCCGGCTTTTCAAAATGAATATTGGGATCACAAGGAAGAAGGAATTTATGTAGATGCAGCAACCGGAGAAGCTTTGTTTTCTTCAACCGATAAATTTGATTCTGGAACTGGATGGCCCAGTTTTACTAGGCCAATTTCGGAAAGTGAAATTATGGAAAATACTGACAATTCTCATGGAATGAGTCGCGTAGAAGTCAAATCAAAAACTGGAAATTCTCATTTAGGGCATTTATTTAACGATGGCCCGAAGGATAAGGGTGGGCAAAGATATTGCATTAACTCTGCAGCACTTAAATTCATTGCCAAAGAGAATCTGGAAAAAGAAGGTTATGGACAGCACTCAAATTTGTTTAATTAGCTTGACTTTTAGGGCCTTAAATATTTAACTGCCTCGAACTTTTTAATCGGATTCGAGTTTTCGAAATCTAATAAATTTAATTGAAATGATTTTTTCACAAAATCTAACTAAAAGAACTTCTTACAGTTCATCAAATTCTGCGCTTAAAGCCTCTGCTATTTCCCCTGCCTGTCCTTCGTGTTGCAATCGTTGCTGTTGCTAGTACTTTTCTTTTTTCTTCTTTCTTTTCTTTTTAATTTTTTTGAGTTTTTTTAAATAAAAATGTCATTCTTTCCATTATTTTTACAAACAAAGCAGACCAAATTTCTCGTTATCGGAGCCGGTAATGTTGGAATTGCTAAATTACAAACCATTTTAGAGTTTAGTAACGATGTGAGAGTTGTGGCAAAGGATATAGGTGAAGATGCCAAAAATTTTATTGCTGAGAATAATGTTGAATTTCATGAAGCATTATATGAAAAAAAATTCCTAGAGGGTTTTGATGTAATTATTGGAGCAACTAATGATGAAGAAGTTAATAAAGAAATTTCAGATGATTCTAAAGAATTGGGGAAATTAATTAGCGTTGTTGATGATCCTGAAAAATCTAATTTTATTTTTGGCGCTCTAGTTAAGAAAAAGAATATTACCGCCGCAATTAGCACTTCGGGAATTTCTCCTGTTCTGGCCAGATTTATTAAAAATAAATTAACCACAGCTCTTCCTCAGAATTTAGAAGTTTATGATGAATTTATTTCCAGAAATCGCTCTTTAGTAAAAGATAAATTAAGTGATTTACAGGCTAGAAGAATTTTCTGGCAGGAAGTTTTTGAAGGTGAAATTGGTAATCAGATTGAAGAAGTTAATTTAAATAAAGCTCAAGAATTACTAGAAGAAAAACTGGAAAATACGGCCAATGAAAAAAAATCAGCAGTCTATTTTATTGGCGCTGGCCCTGGAGATCCTGAATTAATTACTTTAAAGGCCATTAAATTACTCTCAAAAGCCGATGTGGTTCTTTATGATCGTTTAGTTGCACCAGATATTTTGCAATATGTTCGCAAAGATGCCATTAAAATTAATGTGGGAAAAGTTAAGGCATTTCATCGTTATGAACAAAATGAGATTGGTAATTTAATTAGAAAATATGCTAAGGAAGGCAATATTGTTGCTCGACTGAAAGGTGGAGATCCAGCAATTTTTGCTAGATTAGAAGAAGAGATTGATGCAATTATAGATTTAAAAATTCCTTATCAAATTGTTCCTGCAGTTTCTGCTGCGCTTGGAGCGGCCGCTTACAGTGGAATTGCACTTACCTCAAGAAATGTTTCTCGCGCAGTAAGGTTTTTAACAATTTACAAGGAAGATTTTGTTAATGATGAGTTTTGGCAAGATTTGGCCAAAACGCAAGATACTTTAGTTTTTTACATGTCTTCAGTTAATTTGGGTTTGGTTGCGAAGAATTTGGTAAAATTTGGCCGCGATTCCAAAACACAAATTGCAGTAATTGAACAAGCTACAACCAAATTTCACAAAACATTTGTTAGTGAAATTGGTGCATTTGAGCAAAGAGAATTTGTTTCGCCATCTTTAGCAATTATCGGTGATGTGGTAAAGGGTTATGAGAAATATAAATGGCAGGAAGAAAATTTATCAGGAGAATATTTTGGTAAATTGCCAGAAAGACATTAGATAAAATTAATTACAATGAACTTAGAAAAATTAAATCAAAAGTTTAAAAACCAAACTTGGCAAGAAAACCTAAAAGAAATCGTTGGATTGTTTGATAATATTACTTTTTCCAGCAGTTTTAGTTTGGAAGATCAGATGATTACACATTTTATCGATAAAAATAAATTGTCCATTGAAGTTTTTACACTTGATACTGGAAGATTATTTAAGCAGACTTATGATGTTTGGCAAAAAACTTTAGATGTTTACTCGCTTAAAGTTCATGCTTTTTATCCAGATGCGATAAAAATTGGTGAATTTGTTTCAAAAAATGGAATTGACGCTTTTTATAATGCCAAGGAGTTGCGTTTAAATTGCTGTCATATTAGAAAAGTTGAGCCTTTGGGCCGCGCTTTAAAAGGTAAAGATGTTTGGATTAGTGGCCTTAGAGGCGGTCATTCATCTTCAAGGTCGGACAAAGATTTAATGGAAAGAGACGAAAATTTAAATATTACCAAATTTTACCCGGTGCTTAATTTGAGTGAGGAAGAAGTTAAGAATTATTTGAAGGAAAATAATGCTCCTTATAATAAACTTTATGACGAAGGCTTTACTTCAATTGGATGCGCACCTTGCACCAGAGCAATTGAAGAAGGTGAAGACCCAAGAGCTGGAAGATGGTGGTGGGAAGATTCACAGAAAGAATGTGGATTGCATAAATAAATATGTCCAATCATCTACTTAGGATTAAAAAATAATTAATTATTAAAATGATTACAGATCAAAAAAAACAACAATTAGAGCAATTTTTAAGTGGCCTTGGTGGTGAAGAAATTGCTTGGGCTTCAGGTTATTTGGCAGGTTCTTTGAGGTCAGGATCTTCCGTTGCAACTCCAGCAATTTCTGGTGGAAATATTACAGCGACCATTCTTTATGTTACTGAAACTGGAAATTCCAAAGCAATTGCCGCGAACTTGGTTGCTGCAATTAAGGCTTCCGGTGGTAAGGCAAAATTAAAAGCTGCTGAGCAATATCGCTATGGAGATTTAATTAAAGAAAAGAATTTAGTTTTAATTACCAGTACTCATGGTGAAGGTGAGCTTCCTGAAACCGGTAAAGCTTTTTATGAATTTTTACTTACCAAAAAACCAAAATTAGATGGCTTAAATTATTCAATTTTATCTCTTGGAGATACTAATTATTCTTTATTTTGTGAAGCGGGAACAATTTTTGATTCTGCTTTGAAAGATTTAGGAGCTAAAGAATTTTTACCTAAATTAGACTTAGATTTAGATTATGAAGATTTTGTCCCTGATTGGCAAAACAGAGTTTTGCAGAGTCTTTCAGGGTCCGTTGTCTCTTCTCAAGAAGCTGCTCCTAAAAAGAAAAAATCAAATTATCAGGGAAAGATTCTAAGTAATGTAATGTTGAATGATGTTGGTTCAAATAAAGAAGTTTATCATATTGAAATTGAAGCTGAAGATTTAACTTATCAAGTCGGCGATGCTTTAGCTTTAAAAGTTGGAGAAAATTCACCAAGAATGTATTCCATAGCATCATCCATTAATGCTTTTGAAGATGAAGTTCATATTACTGTTGCTAAGGTTGACGGTGGAGTTGCCTCATCTTATTTGTCTTCTTTAAAAGAAGGTGACGAGGTTGAGTTTTACATTTCCAAAAATAATAGTTTTCGCCTTCCAGCCGATGACAAAGATGTTATTATGGTTGGGCCGGGAACAGGAATTGCTCCATTCCGTGGCTTTGTACAAGAAAGAGATGCTCTTGGTGCTTCTGGGAAAAATTGGTTATTTTTTGGTGATCAATATTCTCACACCGATTTTCTTTATCAAAGTGAGTGGCAAGAATTTTTGGCGACCGGAGTTTTAACTAAAATTGATGTAGCTTTTTCTCGTGACCAAGAGGAAAAAATTTATGTACAAGATCGCATTAAAGAAAATGCTGATGAGCTTAAAAAATGGCTAGAAAATGGAGCTTACTTTTACATTTGTGGCGATAAAAAGAATATGGCCAAAGATGTTGAAGAGGCTTTAATTGAAATTGTTGGAAGTGAATTTTTAGAAAAAATTAAGGAAGAAGGCAGATACTTAAAAGACGTTTACTAAATTATTAAAAGATAAAGTAAAAATGACTGAACAAATAAAAATTAATTCCAATTACTTAAGAGGAACTTTAGCTGAAGATTTGAAGAATCAGCGCACTGGAAGTATTACTTCTGACAATCATCAAATGATTAAATTTCATGGAATTTATGAGCAAGATGATCGTGATCGTCGCCAAGTTCGTTCTGAAAAGAAATTAGAAAAAGACTATTCTTTCATGATTCGCTTGCGCATTGCTGGCGGTAGAATTTCGGCAAAACAATGGCTTGGCTCTGTTAAAATTGCTGATTTAAACTCAACAGGAGTGATTAAAATCACTACTCGACAAACCATTCAGCTTCATGGAATTATCAAGTCAAAATTAAAGCCAACGGTTAAGTTTTTTGATCAATTTGGCCTAGATTCAATTGCTGCTTGTGGAGATGTTAACCGCAACGTTATGTCAAGTGCCGCCAATGTTGGAAGTGCTTTGCAAGACGAGCTTCGTGAATATGCAGTTAAAATTAGTGATCAATTTTTGCCGCAAACTAACGCCTTTAAGGAAATTTGGTTAGATGGTGAGCCAATTGAAGAAATTTCTTCAGATGACAGAAAAGATGTGGTTGAGCCAGTTTATGGAAAAACTTATTTACCAAGAAAATTCAAGATTGTTCTAGCTCTTCCTCCTCACAATGATGTAGATGTTTTTGCTCATGATGTGGGATTAATTGCAATTGCCAAAGGTAAGGAAATTCAGGGTTTTAATGTTGCTGTTGGTGGTGGAATGGGAATGACTCATGGAAATGAAAAAACTTACCCAAGAGTTGGCGATGTTATTGGTTACGTTGCCAAAGAGCATATTTTACAGGTTTTGGAGAAAATCCTGACCACTCAAAGAGATTTTGGTAATCGTGAAGATCGTAAGCAAGCAAGACTTAAATACACTATTGATCGCCTTGGTTTAGATTGGTTTAAAAACGAATTACAAAGCCGCCTTGGTTTTCAATTTGAAAATGCAAAAGCCTATGAATTTAAGCAAAGAGCTGATATCTGTGGTTGGTTTAAGGATGAAAAAGGGCAAGATAATTTCACCTTATTTATCGAAAATGGCCGCGTTTTGGGCTCTGTTAAAGAAGCAATGAACGAGATTGCTGAGAAAAATCTTGCTGATTTTAATTTCACCAACAACCAAAATGTTGTTCTGGCTGGAGTTTCCGATAAAAAATCTGTTGAGGAAGTTCTAAAAAAGCATGGTTTGGAAAATAGCGGATCTAAATCTAGGAAAAATTCAATGGCTTGTGTGGCTTTAAACACTTGCCCATTAGCGCTTGCTGAAGCACAAAGATATATGCCAGACTTGCTCACTAAAATTGATTCTGTGATGGAGAAGCATGGTTTAGCTGAAGAAGAAATTTCCTTCCGCATGACTGGTTGTCCTAATGGTTGCGCCCGTCCTTACTTGGCAGAGGTTGGTTTTGTTGGAAAATCTGCAGGTCGCTATAACATGTATTTATCTGGCAGTGATGTAGGATCTCGTTTAAACAAACTTTACAAAGAAAGTTTAAATGAAGAAGAAATTTTAGGTGAGTTAGATTTTTGGTTTAAGGAATTTGCAAAAGAACGTGAAAAAGGCGAGTCTTTTGGAGATTTTACATTTAGAAAAATAAATTAAGCATGACAAATAAATATTTAAAAAATTTAGAAGAGGAATCGGTTTACATCATTAGAGAAGCGATGGCTGAATTTGATAATCCTGTTTTTCTTTACTCAATTGGTAAAGATTCCACGGTTCTTTTGCATTTAATTTTGAAAGCCTTTTATCCTTTAAAGCCAAATTTCCCAGTTCTTCATGTTGATACTGGCTGGAAATTTAAAGAAATGATTGAGTTTCGCAATAAAGTTGCTGAGGATTTTGATTTAAATCTATTGGTTTGCCAGAATCAACAAGGTTTAAAAGATGGCATTAATCCTTTTGATCATGGTTCAAAACACACAGATATCATGAAAACTGGCGCTTTAAAGCAAGCGTTAAATAAATACAGATTCGATTGTGCCTTTGGTGGAGCAAGGCGTGACGAGGAAAAATCTCGCGCTAAAGAAAGAATGTTTTCATTTAGAAATGAATTTCACGCTTGGGATGCCAAGAATCAGCGTCCAGAGTTGTTTAATAATTTCAACGCTAAAATTAACAAAAATGAATCCATTAGAGTTTTCCCTCTTTCAAACTGGACAGAAATTGATATTTGGGAATATATTAAGCAGGAAAATATTGATCTTGTGCCACTTTACTTTGCCAAATCCAGACCAACTGTAGTTCGTGATGGAGTTACTATTATGGTTGATGATGAAAGAATGAAGCTTAGGGATGGAGAAGTTATTGAGCATAAAAAAGTTCGCTTCAGAACTTTAGGTTGTTATCCATTAAGTGGGGCAGTGGAATCGGAAGCTGATGATTTGGATAAAATTATTCAAGAAATTAAAGAATCGGAATTTTCCGAAAGACAAGGAAGGCTCATTGATGCCGACCAAATAGGATCAATGGAGAAGAAAAAAGCAGAAGGATATTTTTAATTTAAACACCCTTTTACTTCGGTGTTTTGCAGTTTTTTTATTTTTCTCTTAAGGTCATTTACTAGATGTAAACTCCCATTGATAAAAATAAAAGAAACTACAAACTTCCTCGTAAAAACAAATTTAAACTTAAAAATGGGCACTCATATTTTGACTAATTATTAAATAACAAGAACAGTGGAAAATAAAATAATAAGATTTTTAACGGCAGGAAGTGTCGATGATGGAAAATCAACTTTAATTGGTCGTTTGCTTTTTGACACAAATTCAGTCTATCACGATCAAATTGCCGAAGTTAAAAAATTAAGTGGCGGTAAAATTGATTATTCACTTTTTGTTGAAGGTTTGGAATCGGAACGTCGTCAAAAAATTACTATTGATGTTGCTTACCGTTATTTTTCTTACCATCACAATAAATTTATTATTGCAGATTCTCCAGGACACGAGCAATATACTAAAAATATGGCGGTTGCAGCTTCTAATTCTGACATTGCGGTAATGTTAGTTGATGCTTCTGAGGGTGTTAAAACTCAAACAATTCGTCACAGCTACATTTCCAACATATTTGGCATTAAAGATTTTGTAGTAGTGATTAATAAGATGGATTTAGCCGGTCACAGTGAAGAGAAATTTTTAGAAATTAAAAAAATCTATTTGGAAAAGATTGAATCTCTTGATATTAATTCGGTTAATTTCATTCCAATTTCTGCAATTAATGGTGATAATGTGGTTGATTCTGGAGATAAAATGGATTGGTACCAAGGAAAAACATTGCTTGATTATTTAATTGATTTGGAAAGTTTTGTCGCCAAAAGAGATGGTTTTAGAATGGCTGTTCAAAATGTTTTAACCGAAGAAGGAACTAATAAAAGATTTTATCAAGGAACAATAACTTCTGGTGAAATTAATGTTGGAGATGAAATTACCATTTATCCATCGAAAAAAACTGCTTTAATTAGCGAAGTTCTTCATTCGTCAAAATTGGTAGAAAAAGCTGAAGATGGAGACTCTATTGGCTTGGTCTTAGATAAAGAGATTGATATCGACCGTGGAAGTGTGTTTTCAGATGCGCAGCACAAGCCTAAATTTGAGAGTGAATTTGGGGCTGATTTAATTTGGTTCGGAAATGAAAAATTTGACCCATCTGAAAGTAGAGAATTGTTGATTAAGATTAATCACAATTTGGTCGAGGCTCGAATTTCTTCTATTAATCATTTGATGAATATTGATGATTTATCTAAGTTTAAATCTGAAACTATTGAGCAAAATCAAATTGCTCACATAAATATTAAAATGGCACATTCTGTAGCCTTCGATTCATTTACTAAAAATAAATTCAGTGGATCATTCTTACTGATTGACAAAAATAGCAATGAGACTTTGGCTTGTGGGTTAGTGGAAAATGATGCTACTGAACTTGGTGAAAAAAGTAAAAATTCAGAAAAAAACATATTGAGTAAAATATTAGTGACGGTAAAGAAATTTTTTCGATAATCACCTTTCTCTTTTCTGCTTTGATAACTCGTTAAAGCAGAAAAATCTATTAACTCCAATCAGCAGTCAAAATATGAAGATAGCCAACAACTTAATTGAACTAATCGGCAATACTCCTTTAGTTAGAATCAATAAATTAAACACCAGCAAAGCAAGGATTGCAGCTAAATTGGAATATTACAATCCTGCTAATTCAATAAAAGACAGAATTGGTGCCAACATGATTGAAGCGGCTGAAAATGATGGTTTAATTAACCCGAAGGATACAGTTTTGATTGAGCCAACTTCTGGAAATACTGGAATTGGCTTGGCTTTTGCTGCGGCAATTAAGGGTTATCGCTTGATTTTGACAATGCCTGAATCAATGTCATTGGAACGCAGAAAACTTTTAAAGGCTTATGGAGCAGAGTTGATTTTAACTGAAGGGCTAAAAGGAATGAATGGTGCGATTGCTAAGGCTAAAGAATTGGCCGAAAAAACAAAAGGTTCTTTTATTTTGGGGCAGTTTTCTAATCAGGCTAATGTTGAGATTCACCAAAGAACTACTGCTGAGGAAATTTGGAAAGATACTGATGGCAAGATAGATATTTTAATTTCAGGCGTTGGAACTGGTGGAACTATTACTGGTATTGCTTCGGTTTTGAAAAATAGAAATCCAAATTTTAAAGCAATTGCAGTTGAGCCTGAATCTAGTCCAGTTCTTTCTGGAGGAAGTCCTGCTCCGCACAAAATTCAAGGAATTGGCGCTGGTTTTATTCCTGAAATTCTCGATGTTAAATTGATCGATGAAATAATTCAGGTTTCTAATGATGATGCCGTTAAATATGCAAGAGAATTGGCTTTAAAAGAAGGAATTCTTTGTGGTATTTCTTCGGGAGCAGCTTTTAAAGCAGCTCTGGAAGTTGGTCTACGACCTGAAAATGAAGGAAAATTGATTGTATTCATCTTGCCTAGTTCTGGTGAAAGATATTTATCTTCCGTCTTGTTTGCTGATATTGAAGCTTAGTTTTTATTTTTTGTGAACTGCAAGTAAAATGAAAAATCTCAAATCTTATTACCAAAGTATTAAAAAGCGCGATCCTGCAACTAAAAATATTGTAGAGGTTTTACTGTGCTACAACGGTGTTCACGCTTTATTTTTTCATCGTATCTGTCATTTTCTTCATAAATTAGGAATTCCAGTTCTACCGCGATTTTTGTCCAATATTTCGCGTATTATAACCGGCGTGGAAATTCATCCCGGAGCACAAATTGGTAAAAACTTTTTCATCGATCACGGCAATGGTGTGGTGATTGGCGAAACAGCAATTATTGGTGATGATGTGATTATTTATCAAGGAGTAACCTTGGGAGCCAAGACTTATGAGTCAGTAAAGCGTCACCCAACCATTGGTAATAATGTAGCAATTGGCGCGGGAGCTAAGGTTTTGGGAAATATTAAAATTGGAGATGGATCTAAAATTGGCTCTGGTGCAATTGTGGTTAAAGATGTTGCGGCAGGAACTGTAGCTGTTGGAGCAACCGCTAAAGAGATTCGCGAAAGTTTTGAAGTTGATTACCAGATTTAAAAATTATTAGCTTGATGCTACTGGTAGCATCAAGCTAATAAAATTTCCTAATTTTGTAAATCTTCCACCAAATCACAGAAATAATTTCCTCTTTCTTCAAAGTTTTTCCATTGATCAAAAGAGGCACAGGCAGGAGAAAGGAGAATATTCTTTTCTTCAATAGAGTCTTTTAAGGCTAAATTGTTAGCTTCCTCAAATGCTTTTTCTAAAGTTTTACATTTAAAATATTTTACTTTTCCCTCCAAAGTTTTTGCAAATTCATCTGTCGCATCTCCAATTAAAAATGCATATTTAACTTTGGGAAAATATTTTTCTAAAGCTGTAATTCCTCTTTCCTTGGATTTGCCACCCAAAATCCAATAAATATTTTCAAAAGATTTTAAGGAATTCTCTGTCGATTCGGCGTTGGTTGCTTTGCTGTCATTAATGAAATTAATGTCATTAATTTTTGCCACAAATTGCATTCTGTGCTTTAAACCTTTGAAATTATTGATGGATTCGATGATTTGATCAGGTTCTATTCCTGATAAAAAAGCGTTGGCAAAGGCGAAGGAAATATTTTGTGAATTGTGCTCTCCTTTCAAAGTTTTATTCCCAATAATAAAGACTGAACCGTCAATATTATGCAATTTGTTACCAATAATTGAGACTCCACCTTTAACAATTTTTTTGGTGGAAGTGGGAATTAATTTGGTTGTAAAATTTTTATCATTTTTTAAATCTTCAAAAATTTTGGCAGAATTTTTATTATCAATTCCAATTACCGCAAAATCATTTTCAGTTTGGTTGAGAAAGATGCGTTTTTTGGAGTTGATGTAATTGTCCATCGATCCATGGCGATCAAGATGATCGGGCGTAATGTTGTTTAAATTAGAGATGTGAAATTTGGTTTTATGGATTAAATCGAGTTGAAAAGAGGATATTTCAATGATGTAGTTTTTTTCTTTAGCATCGAATTCTGAGTGTCTTTTAGAAAATACATCCGGCAAATAAAGTGCTGCAAGACCAATATTTCCGCCAGTTGCATTAGGTGCTTTAGCTTCATCGAAAATGTGACCTGTAAGGGCGGTAATAGTGGACTTTCCGTTAGTTCCTGTAATTCCAATCAAATTTTCTTTTGGATGAAAATGGTGCAAAATTTCAACATCGCAGACAATTTGGCAATTATTTTTCTGGGCTGCAGCTACAATTTTATGATTTAGTGGAATGCCAGCGGCTAAAATTAAACACTTAATTTCACTCCAATTGATTTTATCAATATTATTGATGGTCTGTAAATTTTGGTTTTCTGATACTTTTTTAAGTGAATTTAAATTGTCATCTCCAACTAAAATTGGCAATTTTTTATTGAGTAGGAATTCGATTGCGGCAACTCCTGAAACTCCAAGCCCATAGATTAGAAATTTTTTCATTTTTGATTTTATTTAGAATGTAAAACCCATCGTTGGGCTTCTTCAATTTTGTTAAATTTGAAGGTTTTAATTTTGGGGTGAACTCTATTTTTGGCGGCAATTAACACGACTTTAATGAAAAAACCACCCATTGAGAGTGCGGCTTTCTTAAATTTGTGATGATTATCACCGGCAAAATTTAAATATTGTGTACGATTCTTTGCGCCTTTCCAATAGGGAAATTTTTTACAATTAATAATTATCCCCTGAAGCTCCCCATAAGTTGAAAAGAAGGGATCGATAATTCCAGATATTGCCTCAAAGTCACTTTCTGTGAATGGTTCATTCACATCTAAAAACAATACGCCTTGGCTTTCTTCAAATTGACAAAATAAATTATTTTCAGTGGTAATTTCCTTGAAGGTAATTTCTTCTAGACTAGTATCTTCGCTCATTTAACTTAAGAATTTTGTGAAAAAATTCGTGTCAGATTAATCAGTTTATAATAAATATGCCAGAACTTCCAGAAGTTGAAACCGTTTGTCGCGGAATTGAGAATAATATTATTGGTAAAAAGATCCTGTCGGTTCAAACCTCCAATAAAAATTTACGCTTGCCGTTTCCGCCAAATTTGCCAGATTTGGAGGGAAAAGAGATTGTTTCGGTTCAAAGAAGGGCGCGATACATTTTGATTGGAATTAGCGATAAAAATATTTTATTAGTGCATTTAGGCATGAGTGGGAAGCTGCTTTTTCATCAAGAAATGCCTGAAGAATTGGCTAAGCATGATCATTTCATTGTTTATTTTGACGACAATTCGGGATTAATCTACAATGACACGCGCAGATTTGGTTTGGTAGATTTGGTTAAGGAAGACAAAATTGAGCTTCATCCAATGATTAAAAATTTAGGTCCAGAGCCTTTAAGCGAAAAATTTGATGCTACTTATTTAGGAGACAAGCTCAAGGGAAAAAAGATGAATATTAAAACCTTGATGATGGATAATTCAATTGTGGTGGGTGTGGGAAATATCTACATTAATGAGTCATTGTTTGAGTCAAAAATTTCTCCATTAAGGTCGGCCCAAAATCTTACAAAAAGAGAGTTGGAGATTTTAATTAAAAATATCAAAAGCATTTTGCAAAATGCCATTAATAAAGGTGGCTCAACTCTGCGAGATTATGTTCAGCTTAATGGCGATGTGGGAGCTTTTCAGTTCGATTTTAAGGTTTACGGTAGGGAAGGGAAGTCCTGCGTGGTTTGTGATGGACCCTTGAAAAGAATTAAGCAAAATGGTCGCTCAAGTTTTTATTGTGAAGCTTGTCAGAAATAGCTATTTTGAATACAAAAAACTTGCATTAAAAACCAGATAATGATAATCATTATCACAATTAATGAATAATTTTTCTAAAATAATAATGACTACAAGTTTAGCATCCATCAAGAGTGGATTTCAGGCCAGAATAGTTGGAGTTCAAGATGATTTAACTAACAGTAAAAGCCTTAAACAATTGATGAATATGGGCCTTATCAAGGGTAATGTAATAGAAGTTTTGGGTAATGATATTGGTTGCTTATTCTTGCTTAAAAAAGAAAATTCAACTTTTGGAATTTCTAAAGAATTGGCTAATAACATTTTTGTAAAATTGGTTTAATGTCAGAAAAATTATCTAATTTGGCAATTGGAACCAAAGCCAGAATCATTAATATCGACTCCGCCGGAGATCAAAGAATCAAGCGACGCCTCAGGGATATGGGAATTATTAAAGGTGAAATAGCTCTTCTTAAAAAGAAAGCACCACTTGGAGATCCGCTAGAAATAATTATAAAAGAATACAGTCTTTCTTTAAGAAAACAGGAAGCGAAATTAATCTGCGTCGAAATAATTAACGAATAAAAAATGAGCCAAATAAAAGTTGCAGTCATTGGCAACCCAAATTGCGGGAAATCAACCTTAATTAATGCTGTTGCTGGCAGTAGATTGCAAGTTGGAAACTGGCCAGGTGTAACAGTTGAAAAAAAAGAAGCTGATCTAAAATTTAAAAACCATTCCATCAAATTAATTGATCTTCCGGGCGTTTATAGCCTATCTCCTTACAGCCAAGAAGAAATAATCTCCCGTGATTTCCTTATTAATCAAAATTGCGATTATTTAATTAACGTCATCGATTCCACCAATATTGAGCGCAATTTATATTTAACAATTCAGCTTTTAGAGCTCGGAATTCCAACTATTATTGTTTTTAATATTTACGATGAAGCTTTATCAAAGGGAATAAAAGTTAATTTAGAGCTGGTTGAAAAACTTTTAGGAGTTAGGGCGGTTACGGCCGTTGCCACTAAAGGAAAGGGAGTCGAGCATCTTTTAGAGGCTATCGTTAATATTAAAAAAAGCGACCTTCCTAAGGATATTTCTTATGGCAAAGATTTAGACAAAGTGCTGAATGCTTTTACTCAAAAACATCAAAAAATATTAGAGAACAATACGCAATTTCCTGAAAAATGGCTTAAGATCAAAATAATAGAAAATGACCTCGATTTTGAGGGTTCCGATGAATTTAAAAATATTGATTTAAGCGATGAAGTTTCTCATTTGAAAGAATTTCACGATGATGATGTGGAGTCGTTTATTACTGAAAAAAGATATGCAATCGCCAGTGGAATTGGCAAGCAGGTTGTTACATTAGAGAAGAGAAATAGCTACAATATCACCCAAAATATTGACAAAATTGTATTAAATAAGTTTTTGGCAATGCCAATTTTCTTAGGCGTAATGTGGTTAATGTTTAAATTCACCTTCGACATTTCCTCTCCTTTTATTGATTGGACCGACACAGTTTTTTCGCAAATTATCTCAAAATGGACTTATTCCGGATTAACCCTAATTAACACGCCTGAATGGTTTACTTCGCTGGTTGTGGACGGAATTATTGGTGGAGTTGGTTTTATCCTGGTTTTTGTGCCTGTCATTTTTGCCATGATGTTTTTCATAACTTTTCTAGAATCTAGTGGTTACATGGCTCGCGCCGCTTTCATTACTGATCGCTTAATGCGCTCAATGGGAATGCACGGAAAATCCTTCGTTCCATTGTTAATTGGCTTTGGCTGCAATGTTCCAGCAATTTATGCTACCCGAACTTTGGAATCGACAAAAGACCGCATTGTCACCTGCATGGTCATTCCTTTCATGTCTTGCGGAGCCAGATTGCCGGTTTATGTTCTCTTCACCAGTGTTTTCTTCTATGCCAATGCCGCTACGGTAATTTGGTTGCTTTATGTTTTGGGAATTGTTGTGGCTGGAGTTGTTGGCGCAGTTTTGCAAAAAGCAATTTTTAAGCAAGAAGCTCCCTTATTCATCATGGAATTGCCTCCTTACAGACTTCCAACTTTTAAAAATTTAATAATTCACACTTGGGAAAAAGGTAAGCACTTTCTAATTAAAGCCGGAACTTACATTCTTGCGGTTTCAATATTTGTCTGGTTTTTACTTAATTTGCCTTGGGGAGTTGAAAGTAAGCATGATTCTTATTTGGGAAAAACTGGTCAGGCAATTGCGCCAATATTCCAGCCTATTGGTTTTGGAAATTGGGAAGCAACAGCTTCACTGATTACAGGAGTTATTGCGAAAGAAATTATTATTAGCACCATGGGTGAAATTTATGGTGACAAAGCTAGTGAAAATAAAGAAATTGAAGAAATTTCTTTTAAAGAAGATTTTAAGGAAATTGGAAGTTCATTTGTATTTGCTGCCAAACATGCTGCTCATAATATTTTGTCAACTTTTGGAATTTCCTCAATGTCTCTTGAACGAGATGAAGAAAATAATTCACTAAGGAGTGTGATTAGAGATCATTTCACACCACTTACAGCCTTTGTGTTTATGGTTTTCACCCTTCTTTACATGCCTTGTATTGTGACGGGAATTGCAATGAAGCAAGAATTTGGCACTTGGAAATGGTTTTGCGCCTCGGCGGCAATTGGTTTTTCTGTGGCTTGGATTTTATCATTCCTAATCTTCAACATTGCTAGAATATGGGTTTAGTCGATTTTGTATTAATTATCCTAATTCTCTATCTTGCCGTTTTTCTCTTCTACAAATTCTTTATTAAGAATTCAGGATCTTGTGGAACTTGTCATTTAAGTGATAAATGCAGCAAATCTCAGTGCAAACTCCCCAAAAATTTTATCTAAATTTTGATTAAAGATTCCTACTGGAAAAATAAAAACAATTGCGCACAATGACCGCACGATTTTCCTATTTAATTGGTAAACGATTAATGCCTGTCAAAATTCAATAAAATGACTCTAGAAAATAATCTTAATACCAATCCTTTTGATGATGATAAATTAAAAGAGGAATGCGGTGTTTTCGCCATTTTTAATAGTAAAGATGCTTCAGTAAACACAGCTCTCGGGCTTCATGCTCTTCAACATCGCGGTCAGGAGGCGGCAGGAATTGTCACTCTGGATGCTGGAAATTTTGCCATGCATTTTGCCGATGGTTTGGTGGGAGATAATTTTAATTCCCCAGAAATTGTTGATAAATTGCAAGGTGATGCTGCAATTGGACACGTTCGATATTCAACGGCGGGAAAGAAAACTGCCAGAAACTACCAACCAATTTTTGCTGAATTTAGCTTCGGATCATTAGCAATTGCCCATAATGGTAATTTAACTAACGCTGAAACATTAAGAAAAAAATTAATTGATCGTGGATCAATTTTTCAATCTTCAATGGACACTGAAGTTATTATTCACCTCATTGCGTTGAGCCAGAAAAACACTTTGCAGGAAAGAATTATTGACGCCATTTCACAAATTGAAGGCGCTTATTCCTTAGTGATTTTACATAAAGATGGAGTAATTGCTTTTCGTGATCCTCACGGTGTTCGTCCTTTGGTTTTAGGAAGGTTGGGCGATTCAGATGTTGTGGCCAGTGAAACTTGTGCTTTCGACATTATTGGTGCCGATTTTGTGCGCGATGTGAAAGGCGGAGAAATGCTTATCATCAATAAAGATGGCATTGCTTCAATTAATCCTTTTAAGAAAGTTCCTTCAAAATTCTGCATTTTTGAATATATTTATTTTGCTCGTCCAGACAGCTTCCTAGAAAATAAAAGCGTTTACCAAATGCGTAAAAACATTGGAGTTCAGTTGGCTAAAGAAGCCATAATTGAGGCCGATGTTGTAGTTCCAGTTCCAGATTCTGGAGTTCCGGCAGCAATTGGTTACGCTCAAGAATCAAAAATTCCCTTCGAGCTGGGAATTATTCGTAATCATTATGTGGGTCGAACTTTTATTGAGCCTTCGGATAAAATCCGTCATTTTGGGGTAAAATTAAAACATAATGCCAACACAGAGGTTATTAAGGGTAAAAGAGTAATTTTGGTTGATGATTCAATCGTGCGTGGAACTACTTCCAAGAAGATTGTTCAAATGGTCCGCGACGCTGGAGCTAAGGAAGTCTTCATGTTAATTGCCAGCCCACCAACTGTAGATTCTTGTTTTTACGGGGTTGATACTCCAGATAAGAAGGATTTAATGGCTGCAAATCACGATTTAGAGCAAATGGCCAGACTAATTGGCGTTGATAAATTAGCTTATATTTCAATTGATGGTCTTTACAAAGCGGTTGGTGAAGGCAAAAGAGATGTTGATAATCCACAATATTGCGATGCTTGTTTCACAGGAGATTACCCAATTAGATTAACCGATAAAATTGGCGCTGAAATGCCTTTGTTTAAACTTTAATAAATTTGATATGACCAAAAACAGTAATATTGAGAAATTAACTTTTGAAGAAGCTTTAAAGCAATTGGAGGAAATTGCCCAGAAATTAGGAAATGGAAAAGCCGATTTAGATGAAATGGTTGGGCTTTATGAAAAGGGAATTGCTTTAAAAGAATATTGTAATAAAAAATTAGCGGATGCCAAAATGAAAGTTGAGAAAATTACCGTTAATTAGAAAATATGTATCACATTTGATCATTTAGAAAATTTTCCTTTGCTTTTTAACCCCGATCAATTTATCCGTTATCTTCTTTAAGGCATTCTAATTTTTTAAAATTTCTAAATTAAAATATGAAAAATCTTCCCAATATTTTAACTATTTCTCGCATTCTCATAATTCCAATTTTGGTTTTGTCTTTTTACATCGAAGGATTTGTTGCTAATCTAGTTGCCGCTTCCCTTTTTCTAATTGCTAGCATTACCGATTTTTTCGATGGATATTTCGCTAGAAGTTTAAATTTAGAATCTAAATTCGGACGCTGTCTTGATCCAATCGCTGACAAGCTGTTAGTAATTGTGGCAATTACCATGCTCATTCATTTTGGTCATAAAAATATGGCAATTACCATTCCAGGTTTAATAATTATCTGTCGCGAAGTTTTGGTTTCTGGACTTCGTGAATTTTTAGCTGAAATTAAAATTAGCGTTCCTGTCAGTAAACTTTCAAAATATAAAACTGGCTTCCAAATGACGGCCATTACATTGCTTTTAATTGGAGAAAATGGCTCACAATATGCCATTCAAGAATTAATGGGTGAAGATGCAAAAGGAATAAAATACATCATTTCTGATATTATTGCCGTTGCCGGTGAAATGCTTTTTGCAATTGCCGCCTTCTTAACAGTTGCAACTGGTTACATCTACCTAAAAATAGGCCTAAAAAATATGTAATTTTAAGTTCTGCTTTTGCTGTGAAACTACAACCTATCTTGTAAAAGCGATCTTAAAGCTCTAATTCGAAATTGTTATTTCTGGAAGTTGAAACTTTTTAGAAAACATCCAAAATCAAAACATTAAATTTTTTATGAATTTATTAATCGTTGAATCTCCTGCCAAAGCAAAAACTATTGGCAAATATTTAGGAAAAGATTATGAAGTTGTAGCCTCATTTGGTCACATTCGCGACATTCCAAGCAAAAAAGGATCAGTTGAACCGGATAATGATTTTGCAATGCATTATGAAATTTCTGAAAAAGCTACCAAACATGTTCGTGAAATTGTTTCAAAAGCTAAAAAATGTGACAAAATCTTACTCGCTCCCGATCCAGATCGGGAAGGAGAAGCTATTGCTTGGCACATTGTTGAAGCTTTAAAAGAGAAAAAAGCCATTAAAGCTGGAACAATAATTGAGCGTGTTGTTTTTAATGCTGTTACTAAAAATGCCATTTTAGAGGCAGTAAAAAATCCCCGTCAAATTAACGCTGATTTAGTCGATGCTCAGCAAGCTCGTCGCGCTCTGGATTATTTAGTGGGCTTTACTTTGTCACCAATTTTATGGAGAAAGCTTCCTGGATCAAAATCAGCTGGAAGGGTTCAATCGGTTGCGCTTCGAGTGATTGCGGATCGTGAAGATGAAATTGAAGCTTTTAAATCGGATGAATATTGGGACATTAAAGTTGACTTAGAAAATGAAGCTAAGAAAAAATTAACCGCTACTGTTACTCATGTTAATGATGAAAAATTAAGCAAATTTACAATTAACAATGAAAAGCAAGCTGGTGAAATCTCTGCTTTGCTTGAAAGTAAAAAATATCAAGTTCTAGATGTTGGCAGAAAAGAAGTTAAAAGAAGGCCTTATGCCCCTTTTATGACTTCATCTTTACAACAAGAAGCGGCTCGTAAATTAGGTTTTTCTTCTAAAAAAACCATGCAAATTGCTCAAAAACTTTATGAAGGTTTAGATGTTGGAAGTGGCTCTCAAGGTTTAATAACTTACATGAGAACTGATGGAATTGATGTTGCTCCAGAAGCAATTGCAGGTTCTAGAGAGTTCATTGAAAAGGCTTACGGAAGTAATTATTTGCCCTCCAAACCTAATGTTTTTAAAAGCAAAGTTAAGAATGCTCAAGAGGCTCATGAGGCAATTCGTCCAACCGATTTTACCCTTCCGCCGAAAGATATTTCTAAATATTTAGAAAAAGATTTTTTTGCCCTTTACGATTTAATTTGGAAAAGAATGGTCGCCTCACAAATGGCCGATGTAATAATGGATCAAGCTACCATTAACATTCAAACTAATCCAGGTTATGGAAAATTAAGAGCAGTTGGTTCAGTAATTAAATTTGACGGTTTTTATGCCCTTTACAATGAGGGAAAAGATGATGAAAAAGACGAAGAAAAAACCATTTTGCCTGACGTTGCGGCGGGTGAAGATTTGGGTTTGTTAAAAGTTCTGCCTCAACAGCATTTCACCGAGCCTCCTCCAAGATATTCTGAAGCCAGTTTGGTTAAAAAAATGGAAGAGCTTGGAATTGGAAGGCCGTCAACTTATGCTTCAATTATCTCGGTTTTACAAGATCGTGGATATGTTCGATTAGATAGAAAAAGATTCTATCCTGAAGAAAGAGGAAGAGTTGTGGCGGTGTTTTTAAAATCATTTTTTCCAAATTATGTGGAATATGATTACACAGCAAAATTGGAAGATGAGTTGGATGCAATTTCTCATGGTAACTTAAATTGGAAAAAATTTCTGAAAGATTTTTGGGTTAAATTTAACGGTAATATTGGCGAAGTCGGTAAAAAAGAATTTCCTGAAATTTTAGAAAAACTAAATCAAAATATTTCACCTTATGTCTTTGGAACTGGTGAGGATGGAAAAGATCATCATGTTTGCCCATCTTGCAAAAAAGGAGAACTAGGAATTAAAGTTGGCGGTTTTGGTGTGTTTATTGGCTGTTCAGATTATCCAGAATGTAAATATACTAAATCATTTTCTAATGACACTTCTGGAGAAAGTAACGACCCAGATTTTGCTAGAAAAATTTTTGAACCGATAATTTTAGGAAAAGGAGATAATGAAGGTGAGGAAATTGTTATTAAAAAAGGTCCTTATGGTCTTTATTTAGAATTGACGGGAAGCGTTGTGGTTCCTGCTGCTAAGCCAGAAAAGGAAACTAAAGCTAAGGCGACAAAAGCCAAAACCACCAAAGCCAAAACCACTAAAGCAAAAACCACTAAAAAGAAAAAAGATACTAAGCCCAAACCCAAGAGAGTTTCCATTCCAAAGAATGTTAAAATTGAAGATGTTGATTTGAAGCTTGCTAAAAAGCTTCTTTCTTTGCCAAGAGAAGTTGGATTGCACCCTGAAACTGGCCTTAAAATTGTTGCTTCAATTGGTCCGTTTGGCCCTTATTTGTTACATGATAAGAAATATTCTTCCGTTAAAGAGGACGATGTTTTAGAAATTGGTCTTAATAGATCTGTAATTCTTATTGAAGAAGTTCAAGCAAGAAAGGCTGCTAAGGCTAAAATTAAGGCTAAAAAGTAGGATAACACTGTTGGATAATTAACAGTATATATTTCACAGGTTTTTAATCTTAAAATAATTATTTATGATTGATCAAAGTCTAATGCCTAAAAATGACGAAGATAAGGAGAATTTGCTTAAAAAATCTATTAAGCAAATCGATATCCCGGCTTTTTTGTGTAAAATTACCCCCGAGAACCCAAATTTCCTTGAAATTATTGATGCTAATGACGATTTTCTGAAAGATTTCGATTTAGGAACCACAGAAATATTAGGAAATAATTACGATTTCCTAATGCAGGGAAACGATGGAAGTGATTACGGATCTTCAAGCTATTTTGAATATGTTAACCTAATTAAGGCCGTTAAAAGTCTGCAAATTCAAGATGTTAATGTCAGCATTTCTAACCCAAAAACCAAAGAAGTTCATCAATTCAAAGTTAGATTTGTTCCAAGTCGCTATAAAACCAAAAACATCTATTGTACTTTTTCTTTTACCAAGCTTGATCAGATAGTTGGCAATAGATATGACGTTAAAGACTCCATTAGTCTGATTAATAACTTGAGAAGAGCGGTTAAGAATGAAAGATTATTAAGGCAAGTAAGCTCTTTAATTGCATCGGAAGAGAATTTGAAAATTGTGGCGGGAGATGTTGTAAAAATCATTTGCGATTATCTGAAAGTTGATCGTTGCATTCTTTATGATTGTGTTAGTAGTAAATCTGGATTCTTTATCGAATATTGTGCAGAAGGGGTTAAGAAAATTTCGGATTCTGGAGATCCTAACGATTTAAAATCTCCAATTGGGCGATATGTTGATTTTCAAAATAACACATTTCTAGAAATTAACCATCTTAAGAAAACCACTACAATGATGGTTAGTGAAAGCGTTAAGGGTGATCCAAAATTCAAGTATATTGATGATGTTTGTCAGGAATTTAACATTGGCTCGCAGATTGTGGTAATTATGGCTATTAAGGGCAAAATTATTGGAGCTCTTTATATTCAAGATTCGTTGAAGAGAAGTTGGTTGTTGGAGGAGAGTGAATTAATTGACACTATTTCCAGTCAATTCTCAATTGCAATTGATAAGAGGAGTTACAATTATCGATTAATTGCCTCAAATCGCAAACTTGTTACCCAAAGCCGCAAGCTCAAGGAAATGTTGATTCATGAGAAAAAAATGCGAGAATTACAAAGTGAATTTGTGGCTTTGGTTTCTCACGAATTTAAAACTCCATTGCAAATTATTGATGCTTCTCGTGAGTTAATTTTGAGAAAAGCAAAATCATCGGAATTTCTGGATGATACAATTGAAAAATCTTTAGTTCGAATTGGAGGTTCTATTAATAGAATGAATAATCTTATTCAAAGTAATCTAGATTTATCGAAAATGGAGATCAGTCAAGGTGGTATTAAGGTGGATCTTGCTGATTTTGAAATAAAAAAGTTAATCATCGAAATAATTGATAAGAATTCTAATTTAGCTAAAGAAAAATCTGTTAAAATTAATGTTGATATGAGTGCTTTGCCAGAAATTTATAGGGGCGATAGGAAATTATTAGATCATTCTTTTACTAATATAATTACCAATGCCATTAAATATTCTAGGCCAGAAACGGAAGTTAGCATTACCTCATTATTGGAAACAGATAATCTGTTGCTGAAGATTTCTGATAGTGGAATTGGAATTCCAGAAGATGAAGTTGAGAAGGTTGGTAAGAAATTTTTTAGAGCTAAAAACACATTATCTGTCGCTGGAACGGGAATTGGCCTTTACTTAACAAAATCTTTTGTTAAATTGCATGGCGGCTTTGTTTCCATAGAAAGCAAGCTTAATGTTGGAACGTCAATAACCATCTCTTTACCAAATAAACAATAAATTATGTTTAAAATCATTGCTTTAATTTTAGCCTCAATTTCCCTTTTTAGTTTTAATTCGTTCGCTAAAGATGACGGAAATTATCCTAATTTTTCCGGTAGCGCCCTTTTCGAAATGCGAGCTGACACTGTGACTAAAACTAATAAAAATGGTGTGGATTCTAATAATGTTGGAGGAAATATTGATACCAACTTTAATGTCAATCTTAATAAAAACTGGTCAGTCATTTCTAACTTGAAATTTAGACAAATTAATCAGCAAAGCTCTGCTAACCCAGAAAGATATCGTCAAATTCTTTCCTCAAATCGTGGTTTTGGCATGAATGATGATGGTTTAATAATTGAAGAATTAAAAGCTCAATTTGCCAATGAAGATGCTAAATTTTATTTTGGTAAATTTAATCCATCCTTTGGAACTGCTCATAGAAAAGAAAAAAGATTGGGTGTCTTTGCGACTGACTTTACCAAAGATTATGAGCTTAGGGAAAAATTAGGTGGCGGTTTTGCAGCTCTTTTAGAAAATAGCGAAATTAATGTTAGCGCTTTTTTTAATGACACAACCTTCCTTAGCGATAGTGCAATTAATAGCCGGGGAAAAGCTAAAAGATCTGACGGTACAGCAGGAAATACTGGGGTTCCAAATTCTTACAGCGTAAGTATTGAAGGGCAGCATTTGTTTGGAGTTCCTGATTTATTTTATAACGCTGGATATCGTAACCAAGCAGTAGAAAACATGCCGGGAAGTGATAATGAAACAGGTTTTGTTGCTGGCGTGGAATATCTTTTACCGCTTGATTTAAAAACCTCCATCATTCCATTTTTAGAAATTGCGAAGATTGATAATTTAAGTGGTGAAAAAGGCAGAGATTCGCTATTTACCACAATGGCTTTGATTGCAAAATATAGTGGATGGACAATAGGCGCTTCTCATATTGTGCGTGATATTGAGGCAAATTCTGGAAATTTCAAAGATAAGCAAACCCAATATTTTGTTGGTTATAAATTTAACAATAATATTGCGGTTGACTTAAGTCATGCTCAAATCAAAGAAGACGGCGCCAGTGGAGATTTGATAGGTCTTCTTGTTTCATATATTTACGATTTTTAATTTTAGCCTATTTATGTCCATCGCCTTAATTTCACTTAGATAATATTGATCTGGCGCATCGAGAAATAAGAGTAATATAAATTCCAAAAAATATGCTTTCACAAATTCTATATCTAAATCAAATACTTGTTCTTTTATCAATATTAATGGTCTACAGATCAGCCCCAGCAATATTATGGGTAGTTTTAGGTTTGGTATTTATTTCGCAATTTGAGCCAAACATTCCCTCCTTATTACTTTATCTAATAATCGTTTTATCTCTAATAGTTCCCTGCATCAGAAAGGTTGTTATTACGGGACCAATGATTGTTTCAATAAAATATCTTAATCTTTTGCCAAAAATTTCCCAGACAGAAAAAACCGTCCTTAGGTCTGGAACAGTTTGGGTTGATGGTGAATTATTTTCTGGAAAACCGGACTTCAAATCAATTTTTTCTAATTCATACACCAAACTTAGAAATGATGAAAAATCATTCCTGCAAAATGAAGTTGAAGAGCTTTGTTTAATGTGTTGTGACGAGCAGATATATAAGGATAAAAATCTTTCTCCTGCGGTTTGGAAGTTTTTAAAAGAGAAGAAATTTTTTGGAATGATTATCCCCAAAGAATATGGTGGCCTAGGTTTTTCCGCTTATGCCCATAGTATGGTGATTCAAAAATTAGCTTCCAGATCAACTCCTGTGGCAATCACGGCGATGGTTCCCAATTCTTTAGGTCCTGCTGAGCTTCTTTTAGAATATGGCACTAAAAAGCAGCAAGATTATTATTTACCAAGATTGGCTGTTGGAAAAGAAATCCCTTGTTTTGCTTTAACTGAACCAATGGCTGGAAGTGATGCCACCTCAATTCAGTCTAATGGTGTGCTGTTTAAGGACGAAGACGGTGAAATTAAAATTAGGCTTAACTGGAATAAGAGATACATAACTTTGGGCGCGGTTGCCACTTTAATTGGCTTGGCTTTTCAGCTTCGTGATCCTGATTGTTTGTTGGGAGGTGAGGTTGATCTTGGAATTACCTGCGCTTTAATTCCTCATAAAACTAAAGGTGTTAGGCAGGGAAGAAGACATGATCCACTTGCAACTCCTTTTATTAATTCTCCTCTAAATGGCGAAGATGTCATTATTGGTATGGACGCGATAATTGGTGACAAGGAAGGTCTTGGAAAGGGCTGGGGAATGTTGATGGAATGTTTGTCGGCAGGAAGAGGAATATCTCTGCCTTCAACTAGCACGGGGGGTGGAAAGTTAGTTTCCAGAATTGTTAGTTCGTACAGCGTTCTTAGACAGCAATTTGGATCTTCAATCGGAAAATTTGAAGGGGTTGAAGAAGTTTTGGCTAGAATTTTTTCCAAAACTTACATTCTAGAATCTATGAGGTCATTAACTGCCTCATCTGTTGACGCAGGATCTAAACCAGCTGTTGTAAGTGCAATTGCCAAATATCATTCAACCGAAATGTTTAGACAAATAGTTTCTGACGGAATGGATATTTTGGGCGGGGCAGCAATTATTCGCGGTAAAAGAAATTTAATGGCTAACGCCTATTTTGCAGTGCCAATTTCTATAACGGTTGAAGGGGCAAACATAATGACTCGTAGCCTCATTCATTTTGGACAAGGAGCAATTATGTGCCATCCTTTTGTTTACAAGGAAATAGTTGCTTTAGAAAATAAAGATTTAGACGGATTTGATAAGGCTGTTTTTGGTCATATTAATCACTTTAGTAGCAATATTGCTAGGTCATTATTACTAAGCCTGACTCGAGGTCATTTCCACAAAAGTTTTAATAAGGGAATAATTGGAAAATATGAAAAGAAATTAGCTTGGGCATCAGCCAGTTTTGCAGTTTTGGCCGATATTGCTATTTTAAAATTTGCAGGAAACTTGAAAAGAAAAGAAAAGTTAAATGGCAGATTTGGGGATATTCTTTCAAATATGTATATGGCTATTTGTGTGCTTCGAAAATTTGATATTGAAGGCAGAAGAGTTGAAGACGAGATTATGGTGGAATATGCAATGAAAGATTTATTCGATAAAATGCAAGATTCCTTTAATGGTTTGTGGCAAAATATGTTCTCTAAATGGATCGATTTATTATTTTTTCCAATTGTAATTTATTCCAAAATAAACCGATTTCTACCACCAGTTCGCGATGATTTGCAAACTAAATTAGTGAGTAAATTTCTAAAATCAGGTGAATGTCGAGACAGGCTAACTGATGGAATTTTCATTCCTAAGGATTCTAAAAATGAATCTTTAGCAAGGATGGAAGCGGCTTTATTATTGTTCGAAAAATCGCAGCCAATTATAAGAATAATTAAAAAAGCCATTAAGGAAGCTGCTTTACCTAAGAAAGAAATTAGCCAATTATTAGACACGGCGATTGAGAAAAAGATTATTAGTAAGAAGGATGCTGCTTTGGTCAAAGAATCTCAGGCCGCTATTTATGATGTGGTTCAAGTTGATGAATATACTCTCAGTGAATATAAGAAATTATAAAAATGCAGCAAGATAGTTACGAAATAGTAAAAATTAGAAAATCGTTAAGGGTTAGAAAATTGATGATTCTTTTGTGCCTTTCGGTCTTATCATTAGGAATATTATCCATCGTATTTTTTGGTTTTGAGGGTAATAAGCAGGCTATTAAATTTATTGATAGTAAAAATAAATTTAAGAAAACCAATAAATTGATGACGGGATTGAGGATGCGTCTTGAATATGAAGATGGTGATTTTTATGACATTAAGGCCAAAAAAGCATTACATAAAAACCAAGATGATGCCCAGCTTTTTGACGTGAAAGCAGATGGATCGATGGGGGAAATAACCGCAGGAAGTCTTTTAATCACTAACAATGGCAATGATTTATATTTTAGTGACAATCCAGTTTTAATTATTACAGAGATTCAAGATGAGCAATAAATTCGGAAAAATATTTTCATTTACAAGCTGGGGAGAAAGTCATGGCGAAGCTATTGGTTGCGTTATCGATGGCTGTCCTTCCCAAATTCCTTTAAATGAAGAAGATATTCAAATTGATCTAGAGCGTAGGCGCCCCGGAACTTCCAAATTTACCACCCAAAGACAAGAAGGCGACAAAGTAAAAATTCTTTCAGGAGTTTTCGAAGGAAAAACCACCGGAACTCCAATTTCTCTAATAATTCATAATCAGGATCAGCGCAGTAAAGATTACGGCGACATTCAAGATAAATTCCGCCCATCTCACGCCGACTATACTTATCAGAAAAAATATGGTATTCGTGATTATCGTGGTGGAGGTCGTTCTTCCGCCAGAGAAACCGCAATGCGAGTTGCGGCAGGAGCAATTGCAAAAAAAGTTCTAGCAACTAGAAATATCGAAATTATCGGTTATTTAAGTCAGATGGGAGCACAAAAAATCAATCCAGAAAATATCAATTACGAAGAAATTGCTAAAAATGACTTCTTCTGCCCAGATAAAAATGCTGTTAAAAATTGGGAAACTTATCTAACAAAAATTAGAAAAGATGGAAATTCCTGCGGCGCGGTAATCGAAGTGATTGCCAGAAATGTTCCCGTTGGCCTAGGAGAGCCAATTTACAACAAACTAGACACCGCAATTGCGGCAGCCTTTATGAGTATTAACGCCGTTAAAGCAGTAGAAATTGGTGCGGGTTTCGATGCTGCGGCATTGAGCGGAGAAGAAAACGCTGATGAAATGTGGATGGAAAATGACCAGTTAAAATTTTCCTCTAATAATGCTGGTGGAATTTTGGGTGGAATTTCTTCTGGTCAAGATATTGTGTCAAGATTTGCCGTTAAGCCAACTAGTTCAATTTTAAAACCCAGAAGAACAATTGATTTAAACGGTAATAATTGTGAAATTATTACCAAAGGAAGGCACGATCCATGCGTTGGAATTAGGGCGGTTCCGGTTGGAGAAGCAATGCTGGCTTGTGTAATTTTAGACTTTTTACTTCTGAATTCTACCAACAAAGATTTTTAACAACCTTCTTGAATCTTAGGTTCAAATTTGTGATTCTTTAACATCATTCTATTTAATGCAAATCAGACAAAATTATGACGCTTAAAATTAATATTCCACAGCTAGATTCTCTCAAGCCTAAAATTTCAATTTTTGGTGTTGGAGGAGCAGGAAGTAATGCGCTTAACAATATGATTAGCTCTAATTTGGAAGGCGTAGAATTTATTGCTGCTAATACCGATTCTCAATCTTTAGCAAATTCATTAGCGGCAAATCGTATTCAGCTTGGATTGACTACCACTAAAGGTCTTGGAGCCGGATCTTTTCCTGATCGTGGACGAGAAGCTGCGGAAGAAAATATGGATGAAATTAATGGTTTTTTAGAAGGAAGTCACATGGTTTTCATTACCGCTGGAATGGGTGGTGGAACTGGAACTGGAGCGGCTCCAGTTATTGCTAAATTGGCTAGAGATCGTGAAATTTTAACTGTTGGAGTTGTAACTAAGCCTTTTCATTTTGAAGGAAAATATCGCATGGAAACGGCGTTACAGGGAATTGAAGATCTGAAAAAATGCGTTGATACTCTTATCGTAATTCCTAATCAAAATTTATTTAGAATTGCTAACGAGCATACTACTTTTGAAGAAGCTTTTAAAATGGCCGACAATGTTTTACACGCCGGAGTTCGTGGAGTGACCGATTTAATTACAATGCCAGGATTAGTTAATTTAGATTTTGCTGATATTCGCACCATTATGACAAAAATGGGTAAAGCTTTAATGGGAACTGGTGAAGCAAGTGGCGAGAACCGCGCAGTTATTGCTTGTGAAGAGGCGATTTCTAACCCACTTTTAGATGATATTTCCATTCGTGGCGCCAAAGGTGTCTTAGTTAACATGACGGGTGGACCAGACATGACTTTGTTTGAAGCTGATCAAGCTGTTAATGCAATTCGTAAAGAAGTTGATGAGAATGCTAATATTATTTTCGGATCAGCTTTTAATGAAAATATGCAAGGTTCAATTAGAGTTTCGGTTGTTGCAACTGGAATTGGTGAAGATGATTGTGTGGATATTGATTCTAAAAATGAAGAAATAATTGATGACTCTGCTAATGAATTTACGGTAAAAGAAGAGAGTATTAATTACTTTGATGCTGAAAATATTCAAAATAATCATCAAGCAATTCAGCCAATTACTGAAGAAAGTTTTGTTAGTCAAAATGTTGAGGAATTGAGAAATCAAGAATTCTCTCAGGAAGAAATAGATCAAAACATTATTCCTAAAGTGCAAGAGACAATAGTAAAACCAGTAATTCAAGAGGGAGAAAAATTAGTAAAACCTAAAGTAGAAAATCCAATTTTTGAAAATACAGAAGATGTTTTTAAAGAAGAAGTTGATATTTTTGCCTTTGCCGATTCTAGGGAAGATGAGGAATCTCAAAATAGTCGCATTTCAAGCAATCTTGGCTTGGAAGATGATTTTCCTGAAGGAAATGAAGCGAGAAAAGAAAATGCTCATAAAAAGTCGAAGAAGAAAGGTGGTTTTGGCTTGTTTGGGTTTATGAATAATCTTTCCAGAGGCGGCAATAATTCTTCAAAGGATAATGTTGATAAGGCTCCAAAAGCTACTTTCCACGATGATAATAATATTGTTAGTGTCGATAAATCTTTTCAAGATGAAGATGATGATGCGGTTTTAAATGTTCCAGCATTTTTTAGAAGGAAAAAATAAATGTCACAAATTTATCTAATTAGCCCACCAGAAATTGATCTAGAAATTTTTTCTCAGAAATTGGAAGAAGCCCTTCAAACCAGAAAAATTGCAGTTTTTCAATTACGCTTGAAAAATTACCCCGATGATCAAATTGTTAATATTGGCAAAAAATTAAATGTCATTTGTCAAAAATATCAAACTCCTTTCATTTTAAATGACCGATTCGATCTAGCTCTTAAAATTGACGCCAACGGCGTTCATTTAGGCAGTGACGACGGAAACATTTCCAACATTAGGCAAGAAGCACCTGAAGATTTTATTATTGGTGTTAGCTGTTACGATTCCAAACATTTGGCTGCAAGTGCGGTTGAAAGTGGCGCGGATTATGTTTCTTTTGGAACCTTCTTTCCCAGTAAAACCAAAAATTCTCAAGGTAAGCCAAATTTTGAAATTTTAAATTGGTGTGAAGAAGTTTTGCCTGTGCCAATGGTTGCTATTGGAGGAATTAATGCTGGAAATTGTCAGGATTTAATTAAAAATAAAGCCGATTTTCTAGCGGTTATTTCCTATGTCTGGGATAATTCCAAGGGAGTTACAAAGGCAATCGAAGATCTATCTAAAATATCCTCATAATTTTTTTCTTTTAAGAAAATCATTCCTCAATATTTAAATTCAACATGAATAAAAGAATAGCAATAATAGGCTCGGGAATGTCGGGAGTTACGCTGGCGAAGAAATTATCTACTTCCAATGAAGTGGTGGTTTTTGATAAATCACGAGGAATTGGCGGTAGAATGGCTACTCGAAGAATTGACGAAAATTATCATTTTGATCACGGAGCTCAGTTTTTTACTGCCAAAGATGATGAATTTAAAGATTTTTGCATAAAGGCAAAAGCTGACGGCGTGATTGAGGAATGGAAATGTCGATTTGCAGAAATTGTTGATAATAAAATCAATAGAAAATGGCAATTTGGGTCTGATAAACCACATTATGTTGCTAAGCCACAAATGAATAATTTGTGTAAATATGTTGCTCATGGACTAGAAGTTTTGTTGGGAAAGAAAATTGAATCGATCAATTTTGACAGTGGAAAATGGTCCTTAAGAACTGCTAATGATGAGATATTTGATGATTTTGATTATCTTTTCTTAGCAATTCCATCGCATCAGGCAATTAATTTAATTCCAAAAAGCTTTAAATATTTTGATGTTGTTTCAAACGTTAAAATGATGGGATGTTTTGCATTGATGTTGGGTTTTAAGGAAGATTTAAGGTTAGATTTTGACGCTGCTTTGGTTAAAGAATCAATTATTAGTTGGATATCGGTTAATAGTTCAAAACCAGAAAGACCAAGTGGATTTTCTCTATTACTTAATTCTAGCAATGGTTGGGCTGATGAAAATATTGAAGAAGATTCCGAGTTGGTAAAACAAAAGATGATCGATGCGTTACAAAAAATAGTCAATTTTAATGCTGGAGATATTACATATCAAAATGTTCATCGCTGGAGATATGCTAATTCTAGCTTGAGACAAGGTCATAAATCTCTATTTGATCCAAATCTTAATTTGGGAATATGCGGAGATTGGCTAATTTCTGGTCGAGTTGAAAATGCTTTTTTAAGCGCGATGGATTTACATGAAAAATATAAAACCGTAATATGTCAAATGGAAAAATAAAAATTCTGGTGATTGGCGGAACTGGAGCTACGGGAAAATTGCTGGTTGATCAGATTTTGACTCGTGGACATGATGTAAAAATTGCCGTGCGTGATGCTTCTAAACTTCCAAAAGAAATTAGAAATCATCCAAATATATCTATTATTTTCAAGGCGGTTCTAGATATGAGTTACAAAGATTTACAAGAACTTACCGAAGATTGTGATGCTATTGCATCTTGCTTAGGACATACAATAAGTTTGGGTGGAATCTTCTGTAAACCAAGAAGATTGGTTAAAGACTCGGTGCGCCGTTTGTGTGAAGTTGTTCAAAATAATAATTCGGAAAAAACTGTAAAATTCGTTTTAATGAATAGTACAGGATGTAAGAATTTAGATTTAGTAGAAAAAACCTCCCTTGCCCAGCGCTTGGTTTTGGCCATTTTGCGTCTTTTGCTTCCACCGCATGTTGATAATGAGCAGGCTGGAAATTATTTAAGAACCAATATTGGAGAAAATAATCCAGCTATCGAGTGGGTCGCAGTTCGCCCCGATGGTCTGATAGATAAGAGTGTAATTAGCCCTTATGAAATATTTATTTCTCCTAATAGAAGTGCCATTTTTGATGCTGGGCAAACCAGTCGAATTAATGTGGCACATTTTATGGCAGATCTGATGATGGATTCGGATATTTGGTCAAAATGGAAAGGTAAAATGCCGGTAATCTATAATGTTGGAAGTGATGGATAATTATTTTAATAAAAACACCTGCGGGGCCGCTTTTAGTTTCATCTGATTTTGAGGCAATTATGGGG
>JBLHVR010000007.1:0-44000 GCA_047628655.1 Lentimonas sp. | reverse complement strand
TGATTGGCGTGAAGATGGTTCCGTAATAATGGTTGGTGGTTTTCAGAAAGTTTTTAACGGTATTCTTGATTCAAGTTTTTACTTAGCTGAAAATGAAATTGCATAAATTTTTTGTTTTTACAATTCTAATCTTTATTTCACCGAATTCATTCTCCTTTTCTCCTGAAAAACTTCTTCCAGAAAAACAAGAACATCGGGCTAGAGAGCTATTTCTGCAAATTAATTGCCCAGTTTGCGCAGGTCAAGTTATCGAGTCTTCTGACACTGAAGTTTCTTTCCAACTGCGTAAATTAGTAAGAGAAGAGATCATTTCTGGAAAAAGTGATGATGAAATTAAAAGTGATTTGGTGAAAAAATATGGCAGTAATATTTTAAATTCAATTCCACCGTCTAAAGAAAATTTCTTATTGTGGATTCTGCCAGCGTTGTTTCTGGTTGTTGGCCTTATTTGGCTAAGGAAAGAAAAATTAAGGTAAAATATTAAGATTTCTTACTATTCAATATTTTTACATTCAATAGCTGTGATATCGTAAATGGGATGTTCTAAAGACGATATTGATGGGCTTGAAGAGAACATCCATCCATGAAAAATTATTTTCTCTTCTTGGTTCTCTTCCATTTTACCCTGCATTATTTTCATTAATATTTTATTTTCTGGCCTTTCTTCTGGGTGAGATTTAATGCATTTCTCAACCTTAATTTTCAATTGTCCGAAAATTATTTCTTCTCCTACCAAGCTTTCTAATTTAGAGCTCTTAGCTGTAACTTTGTTGAGGCCTTGCAATATTGCAATATTAGTAAATCTTTTTGGATTTATTTTATCTAAAGTAACTTTTTCTTGAGGATTTTTTTTTGATTTTTTTTCAAAAAGATCTAGGGCAAAGGAGGGGTTTGTGAGAATTGTTAATATTAGAAATATTGATGAAATGAAACTCTTTTTTGAATTAATCATTCTCATTTTTTGAACCAAAAATGAATTTTCCAAGCAATTCTTCCAGATTAACTCCTGACTGAGTGAAAAATATTTCGTCACCATTTTGTAACATTTCATCATCAGCTCCAATTTCAATTCCAACATATTTACCACCCAAAAGACCAGAACTTAAGATTTTAGCTGAAGAGTCAGCGGGAAGGGCTATGTTGTTGTGGATTTCTAATTGTACTATGGCTTGGTAAGTTTCAGGGTCAATCTCTTGATCAGTTATTGTACCAATTTTAACGCCTGCAATTTTAATGTCGCTGCCAGAGCTTATTCCATCGATATTGTCGAATTTAGCGGAAATTTGATAAGTATCGGATGTTGATATACCAGATTTATTAAATGAGAAAAAGAAGAAGTAAATTGCTGCTGCTAATACAAAAGTTCCAACAATTACTTCGAATAGATTATGTTTTATGTTCATTCTTAATTTTGGTTTGGTTTCCAAGGTTGGTAATCGGAGCTAACAGCTTGTCTTTTTCCTTTAGAATCTGTGGGCTTATGAGCAAATTTTGTTCCAGTTAGGTTGGGAAGGTGAATTTTCTGCCAAGAATGACGATGGCTACTATCTGGTAAATTATTGCTAGTGTAGTGCATCCATAAGTGCCAAGGAGCAGGAATTTTGCTGGGCTCAGAGATTCCTTTGTAGATTACGGATCTTTTTTTAACGCCGTTTCTAATCTTGTTTGATTCAAAATATTGATTGCCAAATTCATCAGTTCCAACTGCGGAACAGGTAAGCTTTATGGCGATTTTGCTGATTAAATCCATTAATAATTATGAAAATTTGTAAATAAACGAATGCGGCAGAATAATTACTTATTTTAAAATTTAAAGATTTTTTATTCGAGTTGTAAAATATTTTTTTATCGTAAAAATGGACGAATATTTTTTGAACCGCAGCTAATTAATTAAAGACTTAATCATACTTCCAAATTGTTTAAAACATTTATCAAGCAAATAGCAGTCACAATTCTTTGTCTAAATTTTTTAGGTGGAAACGCGCTTGCAGAAGAGCTTAGTCAAAGGCTATGGGGTGGTCTCAATAAGGTTGACATTAGTAATCTAAAGAATCTAAAAAAGTCTATTTCAGGTAATCAATATCAAGAGGCTTTGGAAATTGCTAAAGAAATGAATAATTCTGGCTTTTCTGATGCGGCCATTAGGGTTGCTCTGTGGAATAAATACAGCAATGTTTTTCGTAAGAAATCTTCTATTGGCTCAGTTGCTTTTAGTGATGTTTCTAGATTTGTAAATGATAATCCTTTTTTCCCTAACATTTCTGACTTAAGAAAAAGTGTTGAAAATATTGCTAGAGTTAAAAAAATTCCTTATGAATATTCCCGAAAATATTTTGATAATTTTCCTGCTATTGAAGCAGAGTCTAAGCTTTATGTTTTAGAATCGAAGATTGAATATGCTAGCCATCCAGAAGATAACAAGGAGGATAATCCTGAAGATTTACAAAATAATATTGAAAATTTGACAGTTGATATTTGGATTAATGAGAATTTTAGTGCTAAAGATGAAATAAAATATTTATCAGAATATGGCGATCAATTAACAGAAGAAGATCATATTAAAAGAATTAATCGCTTGTTTTGGGATGGCAAAGATTCAGATGCTAAAAGAATTTTTTATCTAGTTGGTGAAGATTACCAAAGACTTTTTGCTGCAATTGACGCTCTTAATGAAAAATCTGAGTATATTAAAAAGATTATCAGATCAATTCCTAGAGGATTAAGAGATAGTGAGATTTTGGCTTACAGGGTGATTAGTTGGAAAAAGCATCGCATTAAAAATAATAGCGACCTTAAGGAAGTGGTAAACATGTTGTTAAAAATTCCTAGTGATGTTGAATATCGTCAGAAATGGTGGTCTTTAAGAAAGCTTTATGCAAGGGAAATGTTGAAAAGCAAGCATTATGAAAAGGCTTACAAATTAGCTTCTAGTCATGGTTTAAAACCTGGTGACTCTGGTTTTGCGGATGCAGAATGGACGGCGGGATGGATCGCTTTACGTTTCTTGAAAAATCCGGAAATTGCTTATGAAAAATTTAATAGGTTTTATTTAAATGTTGGTTATCCAATTAGTGTTTCACGCGGAGCTTACTGGCTTGGAATGGCTTCTGAGGCAATGGTTGATAAAGAGAAAGCTATTAGTTGGTATAAAATAGCTTCCAAATACCCAACCTATTTTTATGGTCAATTGGCAATTCATAAACATAGATCTTTAGATGATATTGGTGCTCATGGTGAAATTATTCTTCCAAAAGATCCAGAAATTTTACCAGAAGATTTAAAGTTTATGGCTAAGAATGAGGCTTTTAAAACGGCTTACCTGCTTGCTTTAATTGGGGATAGAAAAAATGCTGCAAATATCTTTAAATATGTGATTGCAAGCTCCAGAACCAAAGGTCAAATTACTGTGGTAATGCGAGTTGTGAATGAGCTTAATGACAAAGGGTTAGATGCCAAAATATCTAGAGAAGCGGCAAAGAAAAATGTTTTTTTCATTAAGGATAAATTTCAAATTATTAAATCAATCAGGGGAGATTCTCACGCAGCATTGGTTCATGCTATTATTAAGCAGGAAAGCGGTTTCTCGGTTTCAGCTTTAAGTTCTGCTGGTGCAATTGGTTTTATGCAGATAATGCCGGACACTGCTAAATTTATTACTAAGCAAATAGGTATTAAATTTAGCAAAAGAAAACTGGCTAGAGACATGAAATATAATGTGACTTTAGGATCCTACTACATTAAATATTTAATAGAAAAATTTGATGGGTCGGAAATTTTAGCAATTGCTTCTTACAATGCCGGTCCAAATTCCACTCAGAGGTGGATTAATGAGTTTTATGACCCTAGAAAAGATGAGGATTTAGACAAAGTAGTAGATTGGATAGAGCTTATTACTTATTCTGAAACTAGAAATTATGTGCAAAGAATTATGGAGAATATGATTGTTTACAAATATTTAATGGCACGAGAAAATTTAAAAGATTTTGGCAGTAACTTTTAATTCACAAATTAATCAATATGAATTTATCAAAAATATTACTCGTTTTAACAATTTTATTCATCTCTTCTTGTTCCAATTTTCAAGAAAAAACTTCATCCTTAATCACAAAAAAGGAAAAAGAATATGTGATGGGAACTGACGACATTCCTCTGTTTTCTGGTTTGGAAATTGTTGAAGAAGATAGTAGTAGTTTCGATACTATGTTGGGAAATATTGTGATTTCTAAATATTTTGGCGTGGTTAAGGGAAGTTCAGTGAAAAAATTCTATTTAGATGCATTGCCACAATTAGGGTGGAATGTGATTGATGAGAAAGGAAGTAAAGTTTCATTTATTAGGGAGAAAAATAAGTTGGAGATTAGATTCAAGAAGAATTATTCTGATCAAAATATTGGTGGTGTTTATGTTCGTTTTTTCATTTCCACGGCTTTGTAAATTAAAATAAATTTATGTCTAAATTATTAAATTGTGTAATTGATAGCAACGGTGTTGCAACAATAGTTTTTGACCTTCCAGGCCAGAAAGTGAATAAATTAAGTTCTCCAGTTTTGCTGGAGCTAGAAAAAATTCTTAATGGGGTTGCGGTAAATGATAAAATTCATCTTTTAATATTTAAAAGTGCTAAAGAGGGGATTTTTATTGCTGGCGCCGATATTAATGAAATTAAGAATATTAAAGATGAGTCAGATGCTTACCTGAAAGCGACTTCTGGGCAGAGAATTTTAAGTCAGATTGCTAATTTGAAAATACCAACCGTGGCCATTATTAATGGTGCCTGTTTGGGAGGTGGTTTAGAACTTGCTTTGGCTTGTAATTATCGTATTGCAATTGACAATCCTAAGACAATTCTTGGTCTTCCGGAAGTTAAGCTGGGTATTATTCCTGGTTTTGGTGGAACGCAGAGACTTCCTAGGTTAATTGGTCTTCAGGAAAGCTTTAAAATGATTTTATCAGGAGGAGTGGTAGATTTTAAAAAAGCCTTTAGAATTGGTTTGGTTGATAAAGTTATTCGTGAAGAATTTCTAGAAAACCAACTCGATCGTTTCATTGTTGATGTAGTTTTATTTCGTCGCAATCGTAATGTTTTGGAAGAAAGATCATTAATTCGTAAAAAACGCTTTATTGCTGAAGTGTTGTTGGTTGGTAAATATCTTATCTATCACTTTGTTAAGAAGAGTTTGATATTGAAAACCAAAGGGAAGTACCCAGCTCCTCTTGCTGCTTTTGATGTTATTAAGCGCACTTACCATTGTTCTGACTATGAATTAGGGTTGCAAATTGAAGCGGAAGAATTTTCAAAACTGGCTGGCAGTAAGATTTCCAAAAATTTAATTGAATTATTTTTTACTGGCGAACAAATTAAGAAAGATGTTGGTTCAGAAAGTGATTCTAAGCCTTTGGAAATTAAGAAAGTTGGTCTTTTAGGAGCGGGAATTATGGGCGGAGGAATAGCTTGGCTATTTAGTAATTCTGATATTCTGGTTCGTATGAAAGATATTTCACAAGGCGCTATTGCACTTGGATTTAAGCAGGTTTTGAAGATTTATCAGCAATTAAAAAAAATTGGAAAATATAAGGATAATCAAATCAGTTGTAAGATGGACGAAATTTCATCAACTACCGATTTTAGTGGTTTTGATAATGTTGATCTAGTTGTTGAAGCAATTATTGAGAATATGGAAATTAAAAAAGAAGCTTTTTCTGAGTTGGAAACTCATGTGAATGATGAAGCTATTATTGCTAGTAACACATCGTCGCTTTCAATTACTGAAATGGCGAAGTCTTTAAAAAATCCTCAGCGTTTTGTGGGAATGCATTTCTTTAACCCCGTTAATAGAATGCCTTTAGTTGAAGTTATTAAAGGTGATAAAACTTCCGATGAAACAGTTGCAACTATTGTTGCTTTGGCTAAAAAATTGAAAAAAACTCCTATTGTAGTTAAGGATGTTCCTGGTTTCTTGGTTAATAGAATTTTACTTCCATATATAAATGAGGCGGGATTTATGTTGGAAGAAGGTGCTGAAATTAAGAATATTGATAGTTTGGTTGCTAATTTTGGTATGCCGATGGGTCCATTTATTCTTGCTGATGAGGTTGGTATTGATGTTGGTTACAAGGTAGCCAAAAGTTTAAATGAGGGATATGGTGAAAGGATGAAAGTTAGTAATTTATTGATCAAGATTTCTAAAAATAAGAATTTACTGGGTAAAAAATCTAAGCAGGGTTTTTACAGATATAGTAAAGACGGTAAAAATTTAGGAATTAATCCTAAAATTAATGAAATAATTTTTGATCTAAAAAAAGCTTTTGAGGCTAGAAATAATGGAGCGGAGTTATTTATCAGTAATAATGATATTGTTCATCGTTGTATTTTGATGATGGTTAATGAGGCGTCAAAATGTTTAGAAGAAGGTGTAGTTAAAAATGCTAATTATCTTGATATGGCAATGATTATGGGAACTGGATTTCCAGCCTTTACTGGTGGAGTTTTAAGGTATGCTGATGAAATAGGGGTTGATTATGTTGTTTCTCGTTTAAGGGAATTTGAGCGTGCTTATGGTATTAGATTCTCTCCTTCAGAATTGCTTGTAGAGATGGCCAAGAAAAAGAGAAGTTTTTATGAAGCGAATAAATAGCACCAGACGCATAATTCTTGGAATTGACCCAGCCCTAACCAAGACTGGCTGGGGAATTGTAGTATCTTTGAATAATACTCTCTCCTTTGTATCTTCCGGAACCATTAAAACCAATCCCAAGGAATCCCTCAGTGAAAGACTTTTCTTCATTCACAACTCAATTAATAAAGTAATTCAAACCTACAATCCTAGTGAGGTTGCAATTGAAGAAACTTTTGTAAATAAAAACCCCGTTTCTTCTTTAAAGTTAGGTCATGCTAGAGGAGTTTTGATGTTGTCTTCGGCAATATTTGGATTAAAAATTAGTGAATATGCCAGCACTGCAGTGAAAAAAGCCGTTGTTGGGGTAGGTCGTGCCGATAAAAATCAAGTTGGGGTTATGGTAAAATATTTAATGCCTAAGGCTGATTTCAAAACTGAAGATGAGGCCGATGCTCTGGCGATTGCAATTTGCCACATTAATCAGAGCCTAAATTACTGACATGGAGATATTTTCAGTGATCTATTTTATTGCTAAACAATATTCTTAACTAAAAACTTTCGCCAGAATTATTGTAATGGCAATTAGAGATGTTCCAGCGCAAATTCCTGCTAATATGTCATCTGCCATAACTCCTAATCCTCCTTTGACTTTTTTGTCTAAAGTTCCAATTAATAGTGGTTTTGTGATATCAAAAAATCTAAATAAAATAAACCCTAATAACAAGAAAGAGATATTAATCGAAACATCGATGAAGATTGCCACAATAAAATAAGTTAATAATTGGCCACAAATTTCATCAATTACAATTTCTTTAGCATCGTCTTTTTTGGTTTTGTTTGAATAAGAATCGGCCGATTTAATTCCCAAAATTGTTAAAAATGAGATGATTATAAACCAGCTAATTAGGCTTGGAGAAAAGTTATTATTAATTATAACCCAAATTAGAACTCCCAGTAGGCTTCCAAAAGTTCCTGGTGCAAAAGGAATTTTCCCTACCCAAAACCCAGTTGCAATTGCAGTAAAAAATTTATCTTTGATCATAGTTTTCTAAAATTGAGTAATAGATTTTTTCTAATTTCTGAATGTCTAAAACTCTCACATTCTCATCAATTTGATGGGCGGTTTTGTTGATTAAGCCACATTCTACAACTGGACAATAATCTTTAATGAATCTGGCATCGGAAGTTCCCCCAGTTGTGCTTAGAGCTGGTTCAATTCCAGTTTCCTTTTTAACTGCTTTAGAGGTGCAATCACTTAAAATTCCAGGTTTTGTGATGAATGATTCACCGCTAATTCTTGTAGTTAGCTCATATTTTCCAGCTGATTTGTCACAAATATATTTTACCCAATCGATTAAACTTTGTGATGTGTGCTCATCGTTAAATCTGATATTAAAATTAGATTTAACATCTTCCGGAACTACATTTCCACCAACATTAGAAGTTTCAATATTTGTAATTTCTAAATTTGAAGGATCAAAAAATTCATTACCAGAATCGAGTTTGTAATCTTTTAGTAATTTTAAAACATTAATAATTGTGGTGTTGGGATTGTTAAAATTCTCAGGGTAGGCGATATGGCCTTGTTTTCCGATAATTTTAAGTTCAAAACTTACACTTCCACGTCGTCCAATTTTAATCATTTCTCCCAGTCTGGTTGGATTAGTTGGTTCTCCAACAAGGCAGGCGGAAATTGGCATATTGTTTTTTTCTATCCATTTAAGCATTTTTTTGGTGCCATTAACGCCATCCGCTTCTTCATCTCCTGTAATTAAAAGACCAATTCCAAAATCTGCTTTTGGATGTTGTCTAATAAAATTAGCCGCCGCCATAACGAAAGCAGCTATTGCTGGCTTCATATCAACTGATCCTCTACCGTGTAAAATTCCATCAACAATTTTTGCCTCAAAAGGTGGATAAGTCCATAATTTTTCATCACCTTCAGGAACGATGTCGGTGTGGCCAGCAAAATAAAAAATATTCTTTGAATCTCGAGGGTTATAAATGGAGTGTAGATTTATGACTGGATAAGATCCGTCGCCATCAAAACCTAAAATATCGTTTTTAAATCCAAAATTTGCTAAAACATTTGCTAGAAATTCTAATATTGGAAGACTTGCTCCGCTGGGAGAGTTTTGTTTGATAAGTTCTTGAGAAAGTTTTACTGAATCTAAATGCATTTAATTATTTAATTGAAAGTTTATGGCAGTTATTTAAGAATGTGCGCGAATTTGTTTTTTTATGCAATTTAAACTCCAACCTCAATAAAATCAATGTTAGATATTAAATGGATTAGGGAAAATCCAACCTCTTTCGATGAAGCTATGAAAAATCGTGGTCAAGAATTTAAGGCTGAAAGCCTTATTAAGATTGATGAAGAAAAGCGTCAAATAACCACTAAAATTCAAGAACTTCAAAGTCAGAAGAATGCTATTGCGGGGCAGGTTGCTATATTAAAAAGAAATGGTGGGAATGCTGATGAATTAATGGAAAATTCTAAATTAATTAGTTTAGAAATTAAAAATTTAGAAGAAAATTCCAGTAACGATCAGCTAAAAAATATTTTACTTCAAATTCCTAATATTCCTTCTTCTGAAGTTCCTTTTGGGCAAGATGAAAACGATAATCAAGAAGTTGAAAAATGGGGAGAGGTTCCAGTTTTTGATTTCACTCCCAAACAACATTTTGAAATTGGTGAAAATCTAGGATTATTAGACTTCGAACAATCTTCTCTAATGTCTGGTTCACGCTTTTCAACCCTTAGTGGTAATCTTGCTAAGTTAGAAAGATCTTTATCAAATTTGATGCTGGATATTGCAGGAGAATTTGGATATGCAGAAATGTCGCCTCCAAATTTAGTAAAATCTGACGCAATGTTGCGTTCTGGACAATTGCCAAAATTTGCTGATGAGGCTTTTAAAACCACTAATGATTATTGGCTAATTCCAACTGCTGAAGTTTCTTTGGTTAATTTAGTTGCTAAAAAAACTTTAAAAGAAGCGGAATTGCCGCTTCGATTCACAGCTTACACTCCTTGTTTTAGAAGTGAAGCTGGCGCTGCTGGAAAAGACACACGCGGAATGATTCGCCAACATCAATTTAAGAAGGTTGAGTTAGTTGCAATTACCACGCAGGAAGATTCGATAAAAGAACATCAAAAACTAACGGAAATCGCCTGTGAAATTCTCCGACGCCTTAACTTGCCTTACCGAAAGGTTCTACTTTGTAGTGGAGACATGGGTTTTTGCGCAACTAAAACTTACGATTTGGAGGTTTGGATGGCAGGACAAAATAAATATCGTGAAATTTCGAGCTGTTCTAATTGTGGAGATTTTCAAGCGCGCAGATTAGAAGCTAAATATAAAACACTAAATTCTAAAAAACCATTATTGGTTCATACCTTAAATGGCTCTGCTTTAGCGGTTGGAAGAACTATTGTGGCAATTCTAGAAAATTATCAAAATTCCGATGGGTCAGTTAATGTTCCAGAGGTTTTGAGAGGTTATATGTCTGGTCTAGAAAAAATAGAAAAATCCAGCTTGTAAAATAATAATTTACATTTACTATGCCCCACTCTTAATTACCAACAATATCAGAATTTTTTAAAAAAATGGCAAATACAAGCTCAGCAAAAAAAGCTTTAAGATCAAGTCAAGCAAAAGAAGCAGTTAATAAAGCAAGAAAAAGTAGAATCAGAACTTTTATTCGTAAAGTTGAAGATTTTATTAAATCTGCCGATGAAACAAATGCAAGAGTCGCATTCAAAGCTTTAGAGCCTGAACTTATGAAAGGCGTTACCAAGAATATCTTTAAACTTGGAACCGCATCAAGAAAACTAAAAAGACTTGCAGCTGCAATTCGCAAGTTAAAACAAGCTTAACCAATCAATGTCTGCAAAATTCTCATTAAAGTCAGTTTTATCGAATTTCCTAATCGGTACTAAAATTGATTTTATGAGAATTCATAAGATTACTCTGCTTATCTCATCAATTCTCATTATTTCCTCAATTCTTCTAGTAATCGTCCGCGGTTTGAATCTCGGTATTGATTTTGCTGGAGGGATATTAATTGAGGTTAAGTTTCAAGAAGAAGTTAAAGTATCAAAAGTAAGAACCTTGCTAGGTCAGCAAGATTTTGGCGATATTACTTTGCAAACTTTTGATGCGCATAATTTTATGATCAAAGTCTCTCAAGACGAAAAAATTGATCAATCTAAAATTGTCCAAAAAATTAAAACAGTTTTAAATGATAATTTCTCCAACCCAGAATATCGCAAGGTTGATTTTGTTGGTCCTCAGATTGGAAAAGAGCTTATTAGCAAAGGAATTACAGCTCTGATTTTCTCTTTTGTTGCCATCATGATATATATCTGGATTAGATTCGATTGGCAATTTGGGGTGGGCGCTATAATCGCTGTAATACATGATGCAATTTTGATGTTTGGTCTGTTTGCTTGTACCGGATTAGAATTCAACTCAACTTCTATTGCCGCAATTCTAGCTATTATTGGTTACTCAATTAATGATTCGGTAGTAATTTATGATCGTGTTCGAGAAAATTTACAGAAATTTAAAAAAACCAATATAAAAGATGTTGTTAATTTAAGTTTAAATTCAACTTTAAGTCGCACAATACTAACTTCTGGTGCAACATTGCTTTCACTACTTGCTTTAATATTATTCGGTGGAGAAGCCTTAAAAGGATTTAGCATCTCAGTATTCTTTGGTGTAGTGATTGGAACCTATTCTTCAATTTATATTTCTACGCCTATTTTACTTTATTTCGATCCACGCAATAAAAAAACACAAGAGGGCGATAATAACTAATTGACAAAATAGTATTTGTATCTATATTTTGTGCCTTCATTTTATTAAAATACTTACAATTTTAACACAGACAATCCAAGTATGACTAAGAGACTTAATGCTAAAAAGAAAATCAGTAGAAAATTAGGTGGAAGCCTTTGGGGACAAGAAAAGGATCCATATCTAAAAAGAAATTATAAGCCAGGTCAGCATGGGGCAGGGCTTAGAACTAGAAAAACTGATTATGGAACTCAACTTCAAGCAAAACAAAGATTAAAATTCTATTACGGAAATATTTCTGAGAAACAATTTAGAAATCTATTCGGATTGGCCTCAAAAACTAAAGGTGATACAAGTGAAAACTTCATCGCTTTATTGGAAAGCAGATTAGACGCCGTAGTTTATCGCGCTAACTTTGTGAAAACCGTTTTTGCTGCTAGACAGTTTGTTAATCACAAACATGTTCTTGTTAATGGTAAAGTGGTTAATATACCTTCTTATCGCTTAAAAATCGGTGACGTAGTTGAAGTTAGAGAAAGATCTAAAGAACTTACGGTTGTTTTGGAAGCTTTGGATAAGAAAGAAAGAGATGTTCCTTCTTATTTAGACTTCAATAAAGATAGTAATTCAATCAAATTGATATCTAAGCCTGTATTTGCTGATGTTCCATATGCTGTTCAAATGGAACCTCACCTAATTACGGAATTTTATTCTAGATAATCTTTATTCTATAATTATGAAAAAAGGCCAACTTCAATTTGTGAAGTTGGCCTTTTTTTTATGGCCTTTTTTTTATGGCCTTTTTTTATGTTATTTTTTAGTCAATTTCCGGTTGATAAAGGGTTCTAAAATGTGATATTAAACGGAAAATGAGTCTCCACATCCGCAGCTGGATTTAGCATTGGGGTTTTGAATTTTAAAATAAGAACCTCCTAGGTCACTAACAAAATCAACCTCTGATCCACTTAAAAAGTTCAATGAAGAGTCATCTATCACCAAGACAGTTTGTTTGTCTTTTTCTATCGTAAAGTCTTCCTCATTTATCTTATCATCTAAGGCGAATTCATATCTAAGGCCGTTACAACCGCCACCAAAAACTGTTATTCTTAAGTGCTTTTCTTTGTTTTCGAGTTTTTCTTTTAGTTCTAAAACTCTGTTTTCGGCGCTGCTTGAAATTCCTATTGCTTTATTTTCCATATAATTTTGTTTTATTTTTGTTGATCGCTTTTTGACTTAAATCTTTATTTTTTCTTCTTTCTTCCAATTCTTCTAGGACTTGGCTTAATTCAACATTATTAACTGCTAGTAAAACCAGGGTGTGGTAGATTAAATCTGCAGTTTCTAAGATGATTTGTTTTTTACCATTTTTGTGGTCGTCTCCTTTAATTGACGCTAGGGCGGTTTCAAAGGCTTCCTCTACGACCTTCTTAGCAATATTTTCTGAACCAGAATTCGCTAAAAATGCTGTGTAAGATTTTTCTGGATTATCATTCTTTATTTTTTCTTTAATTTCTTCAAAAAGAGTATCTAGTATTTTTTCCATTTCGTTGATTTCTTTAATTAGTTTATGAACTGCTTAATATGGTCAAGAATCATATTTTGAACTCGAGATAAATCAACCAAATCTTGACAAAAAGAACTTAATTATTACGATTCTCCGACTTTTTACTAATCTACAAAATAAAATTATAATGACTATCCAATATACCTTTTCAATCTTAAAGCCAGATGCAACCAAAAGAAACCTAACTGGTAAAATAAATTCTTATTTTGAGTCTGTCGGATTAGAAATTGTTGCTTCTAAAAGAATTAAAATGACAAAGCAAATTGCTGAAACTTTTTATGGTGTTCACAAAGAGCGTCCATTTTTTAATGATTTAGTTGCTTTTATGACTTCTGGACCAGTTGTAGTTCAAGTTTTAAAAGGAGAAGATGCTGTTCTTAAAAATCGCGAAATTATGGGAGCTACTAACCCAAAAGATGCTATTGAGGGAACAATCAGAAAAGATTTTGCCGAGTCTATAGAGGCTAACTCAGTTCATGGATCTGATAGTTTGGAAAATGCGCAAATTGAAATTGCTTATTTCTTTGCAGGCAATGAAATTACTGAATAGTAATTCTTAAATTTTAGACTGAAAAGGCCTATCTTTTTTTTAAAAAAAGGTAGGCCTTTTTTAATGCATAAATTTAAACTGATGTAGCTACTGTTTTTTGGACAATTTTTAACAAAAAAATCAAAGCTATGTCTAAAAGAACTCGAAAAAATCATCTGATTTGTTCCCACAGATTCTGTTGAAGATATTTTTTTATTTGCAAGAACGTAATAATTTTTAACCAATTCTTAGTAAATTGCTGATAAATGATAAAAAAATAGCCTAAGCCTTAATTAAAAGGACTTAGGCTTAAAGTTTTAATCTGTTGAAGAATTAATTAAATACTTTCTTCTACGTTAATATTATATTTTTTACTAAGATATTCCTGGACATCATTTCTTTCATTAACATTAAGGCTACGATTGTAGATTATGATTTCAGATATATCTCCAACATAAAGATTGGCTGCTCCAGCATCGGATCCAATTGTTCCGGCATTTGTTGTTGCTATTGGAGTACTTGCTACTTGCGAATCTACTAACTCAGAACCTTCTCCTGTTGATGAGCCTCCGTTAATAAATATACCTTTTGTGTTAGATGTTGATATTGGGCCAGAAAGGAAAGTGATTATTCTGGGAGTAAGGTTTGAGAAAATTTTAATTTCACCTAAATCATCAACAATACTTGGTCCCGTTAGAGTAGTTTCGGTTAAATATCCGAATCCAGCACCAGCACCTAAGCCGAGAAAATGGTTAGTTGCGCTGTCGTCACCTCTTCTCTCAACTACAAAGATTGTAAAAAATCTTTCATTAAGATCAGAAGCATTAAAGCTTATCGAATCTCCAGTTCCATCGAAAGTTATTGATGGGAGATTATTGATTCCTAATTCAGTGTATACTGGATTTCCAGCAACATCAGTAGCATTGCGTTTTTTTCTTGGAGCATTATCATTCCACGAAGACCCATTTACTAAATCTATGGTAGTTCCATCAATAGCAATAGATTTATCGATACTGCTTTCAAGAGATGTTTCATACCAAGCAACTAAGTCTTCAATAACTGGAACAGGAGAACTTGTTGTTAATGACCTTGCTGAAGATAAACTAGTCTTTGCTAAAAGAGAACTTCCCTTGGTGACACCAAGAATTAATATTCCAATTATCAAGATAACCACTGATAGTTCTATCAGTGAGAATGCATTTTTGTTTAATTTATTTTGTATTTTCATGTTAAATTTGTGCGTTTGAATTTTTTAAGATAATTAACTTTTCCTTTTACAAGGTTTTATATCTACCTAATATAATTACAGCTCTTTTAGCTAGGCAAGTCAATGCTTAAAAATTAGAATTAATATTTCTAATTTAATTGATTAATTAAAAATGATATTGTAGATTATTCGATCTTCAAAATGCGGATGTGGCGAAATTGGTAGACGCACTAGATTTAGGATCTAGCGCCTCACGGCGTGGGGGTTCAAGTCCCTCCATCCGCACCAGATCTATTCTAAATCATATTTTACAAAATCAAACCAATAGATAAAATGTCAGAAGTTCAAATCATAAATTCATTAGATAAAAAATTAAAAAAAGTTTTTCAGGTTACTGTTCCTTATGGTTTAATCGAAAAAAGAATAGATAAAATCATTGCTGATGTTCAAAAGAATTACAAGTTAGATGGCTTTAGAAAGGGTCATGTTCCTGTTGATACAATTAAGCAAAAATATGAAAATTCGATAATGGCTGAAGAATCAGAAAAAATCATTAACGAAACTTCCAAGAAAATTATTGATGAAAATAGTTTAAAGTTGGCCTTAACTCCAAAAGTTGACATTAAAGTTTTTGAGCCAAAAAAAGACTTTGAATATGAGGTAACAATGGAGATTTTTCCTGAAGTTCCTGAAATTGATCTTAAGAAAATTAAAATAGCTAAAAAAGAAGCTGAAGTTGGAAAAACTCAAATTGATGAATTTATCTCTAATATTACGAAATATCACCGCAAATGGGAAAAACAAGAAGATGGATGTAAAGCCAAAAAAGGATATGCAGTTAATATTGACTATGTTGGAAGAATAGACAAAGAAATTTTTGAAGGCGGAAGTGCAAAAGGTCACCAACTAGAGCTTGGCACTAAAAGTTTTATTGATAATTTTGAAGATCAATTAATTGGCAAGAAGGCTGGAGACGAAGTTAAAGTTAAGGTTAAGTTCCCTAAGGAGTATCAAAATGCAACTTACGCTGGAAAAGCGGCAGAATTTGAAGTTAAAATTAATGAAGTTTTAGTTGGAACTGATCCTGAATTAAATAATGAATTTGTAAAAACTAATTTTGGCTTAGAAAGTCTTTCTAAATTAGAAGAGATTGCTAAGGATAAAGTTGAAGAACAATACAAAGTGGCTTCTAGAGACTTTTTTAAGAAAGATTTATTTGATTTTTTCAATAAGAAATATGATTTCGATTTACCAGAAGGTTTAATTGAAGAGCAATTTAAGTCTATATGGAAAGAAGTTGAAGAAGAATTAAAACAAAATCCAGATAAATTTAAAAACGATAAAGAACAAGAAAAAGCTAAAGCTGAGAAAAGAAAAATTGCCGCCAGAATGATTAGAAGCGGTATTATTTTATCGAATTTGAGTGATAAAAATAAAATTGAAATTTCTAATGACGATTTAATGGCTGAAGTTAATAAAAAAGCTCTTCAATTCCCTGGTCAAGAACAAATGGTAGCTGAATATTACCAAAAAAATCCTCAAGCAATTCAAGGTCTTAGGGGGCAAATAATGGAAGAAAAAGCCATTGATTTCATCCTGGGAAATTCTTCAGTAGAAATTAAGAAAGTTTCTATTAAAGATTTTGATAAATTAAGTGCTTAAATGAAAGTTCTGGGAATTGAAACTAGCTGTGATGAAACTGCGGTTGCAATTATTGACGATCAAAAGAACATCATTAGTAATTTAATTATTTCTCAAATTGAAATTCATAGAGAATTTGGCGGTGTAGTTCCTGAAATTGCAGCCAGAAATCATGCTGATGTTCTTGATGAATTGATAAAAAAATCCCTATCTGATTCCAATTTAGAATTTAAAGATTTAGATGCTATTGCAGTAACTGCCGGCCCTGGATTAATTGGCGGGGTTATTGTGGGGTTGATGATGGCTAAAACCATTGCTTCAGTTTATAAAAAACCACTTATTGCAGTTAATCATTTAGAAGCTCACGCTTTAACAATTCGCCTAACTAATAATATTCCATTCCCGTTTTTACTGCTTTTAGTTTCTGGTGGTCATTGCCAAATTTTGCTTGCAAAAGATGTTGGTAATTACCATAAAATTGGAGGAACTATTGACGATGCTTTGGGTGAGGCCTTCGACAAGGTCGCTAAAATGATGGGTTTAGATTACCCTGGTGGGCCGGAAATTGAGAAATTAGCTAGAAATGGCGATGAAAATAAATATCAATTTACCAAACCCTTATCTGGAAATAAAAAACACAAATATGATTTTTCTTTTTCTGGTCTTAAAACTGCGGTCAGAAGGTTGATAGAAAAATTAACTGGTGAAAGTTACGATCATTTTACTACTTCGCAAAAATTAACCTCAGATCAAATTAATGATATTTGCGCTTCTTTTCAGAAAATTGTTGCAGGAATACTAATTGATCGCTTGAGTAACTCTTTGGAACTTGTTGAACAGCAAGAAATTCAGTTGAAAGATTTAGTCATTGCCGGCGGTGTAGCGTCTAATCGTTACTTATTTAACGCTATTACTGAATTTGGAGAAAGTAGAAATATTAAAATTTATTCTCCACCAATTAAATTATGCACCGACAATGCGGCAATGATTGCTTGGGCTGGGATTGAAAAATTTAAATTGGGCATGGTTGATAATCTGGATTTTAAGCCAAAAGCAAGATGGGCACTTGATCAGTAAATTATTACGACCTTAAACTAAGATTATAGTAGGTAAGATTTTGTTAAAGTCTTTTCCACAGCAAATTGTTTTATTTTAACAATTATCCAAATTACTAATTAATTATTTTGAACAATATTTTTTTGAAATACATCTTTTCTTTCTTTCTTTCTTCAATAATCGTCCTTTCTTGCACCTCTTCATCTTTCGCTCAAAATAAAATAACTAAAATTTCAGCTAGTGACAAGTCTGGCATTCTTAAGTTGAAATTTGAGCTAAAATCGATGCCTAAATATCGTGTTTTTACCATTTCAAAGCCAGATCGGTTAGTGGTTGATTTTGAAAAATCTGACCTTGATTTTAACATTAATAATTTTTCTAATTATTTTGTTTTAAAAACTAGGAGAAGTATCAATAGTAAAGGTCAAACAAGAATTGTTTTTGACTTAAAAAAACCCTTCGAGGTTAAAAAATTTCGAATTTTCAAAATCGATGGAAAATATTATCTGGCAATTGATTTGACGCCAAAGTCGGTTGTTAAGCATACTTCTGGAGATGCCTCTAAGTCTTTTTTGTTCAAAGCCGGATCAGACCCGATTGGTGGGTTGATTGACAAAAAAGCGGTAGGAGTTAAATATTCCAATATTGGCAATATTACCAAAAAAACCAGTGCAAAATCGGTTGTTAAAAAGAAAGTTAGGATTGTAAAAAAACCAGTAATTGTAATTGATGCGGGGCATGGAGGAAAAGATCCTGGAACTATTGGTAAATTTGCCAGAAGTAAGGAAAAATATGTTGTTTTGGGTTATGCTAAAGAGCTTAGAAAACAGTTAAATTCCACGGGTAAATATCGGGTTTATTTAACCAGAGATAAAGATTATTTTATTCCGCTTAGGGGCAGGGTGAGTAAAGCTAGAAAGGTAAAGGCGGATCTATTTATTTCACTTCATGCTGATGCTAGTCCGAATCGCAAAACTCAAGGGCTTTCAATTTATACTTTATCAGAAACATCATCTGATAAAGAATCAGCAATGTTGGCAAAAAAAGAGAATAAGTCAGATATTGTGGGAGGTGCTGATTTTTCGGGAGCCAGCGGTGATATTTTGAATATTTTAATTAATTTGTCACAAAGAAGCACAATGAATGAATCGGCAAAATTTGCTGAAATGGCAATTAGAGAGGTTAGAAGACATAAAATTAAAACTTTACAAAATACTCATCGCTTTGCTGGATTCCGTGTCTTGACGGCTCCAGATGTTCCTTCTGTTTTAATTGAGCTGGGATATTTATCGAATAAGTCTGAGGAAAAGAAGCTTAATAGCTCGTGGCACAGAAAAAAAGTTTGCAAGGCTTTAGTTTCTTCAATTGGAAAGTATTTTAGATAAGCTTTACTTTAAAAGACTTTTCATGACCAAAGGTACAGTAAAAAACCGCGAACAACAAGGGATAAAATTTAAGCTCTAATTCCAGTTGATCCAAACCCACCTTCGCCTCTTTGAGTTTCATCTAGATCTGTCACTTCGGTAATTTCTGCTTGGCTGTATTTGGCGATGATTATTTGGGCTATTCTCATTCCTCTTTCAATGATAAAATCTGTTTTGGAATGATTAATTAGAACGATGCATATTTCGCCGCGATAGTCACTATCAATTGTTCCTGGGGTATTTAGAACTGTGATTCCATTTTTTAAAGCAAGCCCAGATCTGGGTCTGATTTGAGCTTCAAATCCTTCTTCTAAAGCAATGGCAATTCCGGTTTTAACCAGTTTAATTTCTCCAGATTTTAATGTTATTGACTCATCAATTGCTGCTTGTAAGTCCATTCCAGCGCTTCCAGAAGTTTCATATTTTGGTAAAGCCAAATCGGAATTATTGGTTAGTCTCTTGATCTTCAGAATTGTCATTTATTTCCTCTATTTTTTTGTTAATTAAATCTTTTGATAAATGCTTGGTGATACTTTTAAGTATTTTGGCTTTAAATTCAATCGCACTCACTTTGCTTTGGGTTGCTTCGCTGGTGTATTTAACTAGATGTGGATAGCTAAAAAATAAGCCTAATAAAGCAAACATTGCTATTAGGGTTTTAAATAGGCATCCGTTCATTTTTTGACCAATTAATTGATTGATAATTAAAGAGTGCTGCAGAATAATACCGCTCCTATTATTTTACAAATCTAAATTAATCAAAACATGCCAGAAATCACAAAAGTTTCAGCAAGAGAAATTCTTGATTCTAGAGGAAATCCAACCGTTGAAGCGGAGATTTACTTGTCTGATGATTCTTCAGGAGTTGCTTCGGTTCCAAGTGGTGCTTCAACAGGAAGTTTAGAAGCTTATGAACTTCGCGATGGTGACGAAAAAAGATACTTAGGTAAGGGAGTTTTAAAGGCGGTTGAAAATATTAAAACCTCAATATCTGAAGCTTTAGTTGGAATGGAATCGGAAGATCAAGAAGGAATTGATGCTGCTATGATTGAGCTAGATGGTACTGATAATAAAAGAAATTTAGGAGCTAATGCAATTTTGGCAGTTTCTTTGGCCAATGCAACGGCTTCAGCAAATTCTGCTTCATTACCACTTTACTATTACATTGGCGGGCAAGAAGCGAGCTTAATGCCAACTCCAATGATGAACATTATTAATGGCGGTTCTCACGCTGACAATAAAATAGACATTCAGGAATTTATGATTATGCCAATTTCTGCAACATCTATTACTGAAGGAATTCGGGTTGGTGCGGAAATTTTTCATTGTTTAAAAGGGTTGTTAAAAAAGAAAGGATTTTCAGTAAATATTGGTGATGAAGGCGGTTTTGCTCCGAATTTCACTTCCACTAAACAAGCCTTAGATTACGTTTCAAAAGCGGTTTCTATTGCAGGATATGAACTTGGAAAGGATGTAGTTTTAGCTTTAGATTCTGCTGCAACTGAATTTTATCAAGATAAAAAATATAATTTAGTAGGAGAGGGGAAAGTTTTGGACAGCGACGGCTTGATTAAATATTACCAATCTTTGGTCGATTCTTACCCAATTATTTCAATTGAAGATGCTTTAGCGGAAGATGATTTTGAAGGTTGGAAGAATATTACCAAAGCTTTAGGAAATAAAATACAGCTGGTTGGTGATGATTTGTTTGTTACAAATAATGAAATTTTGCAAAAAGGTATTGATGATAAAATGGCTAATGCAATTTTAATTAAACCTAATCAGATTGGAACTTTGAGTGAAACTTTGAAAACAATTGAGACTGCTCAGAATAATGGTTACAACACTATTATTTCTCATAGGTCTGGTGAAACTGAAGATTCTTTTATCGCTCATTTGGCGGTAGGTGTGAATGCTGGACAAATTAAAACTGGTTCACTTTGTAGGTCAGACCGTGTTGCTAAATATAATGAGTTAATGCGCATTGAAGGGTTTATGGGTGATTATTCTACATATTCCGGTAAATCATTTTTACAAAAATAATGTCAAAAGTCAGTCAAAAAATTAGTTTTTTAAATGGTGAATTTTTGCCGCATCAAAATTGCTTAATTCATATTGAAGACCGAGGTTTTCAATTTTCTGATGGAATTTATGAGGTTATTTTATTTAAAAATGGTAGGTTAATTGACCAAGATTGGCATTTAGATCGTCTATTTTATTCATTAGGAGAGCTTAACATAAAAGTTAAGTTCGATAGAAAATGGTTTAGCGGGATGATTCTGGAATTATTTGAAAAAAATAATTTGGCTGAAGGTTCAGTTTATTTGCAAATAACTAGAGGATCTACAGCTCGTCAGCAGCATTTTCCTGAGGGTTTAAGCCCAACAATTAGCGCTACTGTTTCCCCTTTGAGAAATAATAATTTGAACGAATCTTTATCTGTTATTTCACATCAAGATATTCGTTGGCAGAGATGTGATATTAAATCAATTTCACTTCTTGCAAGTTCAATGCTTAGACAAAAAGCGGTTGATGCTAAGGCCGATGATGTAATTATGGTTCGTGATGAATATGTTAGTGAAGCAAGTTTTGCTAATGTTTTTATAGTTGATGGAAACGATACTTTAGTAACTAGGAATTTAGATAATTTTGTTTTGGGTGGAATTACTAGAAAAAGAATAATTCAACTGGCAAAAGAAATTGGAATTAAGGTTGAGGAAAGGAAATTTAGCTTAGAAGATATGCTCGTTGCTAAAGAGGTGTTTTTATCAAGCACAACTTTATTGCTTCGATCTGTTGCTAAAATTGATGGTAAAACTATTCGCGACGGGGAAATTGGGGAAATAACAAAGAAACTACAAAAATCATATCAAAATTTCATTTCTAATGAATAATAAACCTGCAAATTTTAAACAAAAATTAGCATTTTCAATAGTTGAGCTTTCAATTGTAGTGGTGATTGTTTCAATTCTAATTGGCCTAGTGATTAGTGCAGATAAAATGGTTTCTACCGCTCACTTATCTTCAGCCAGAACTATTACCAAATCTTCGCCTGTGCCTGATATTGATAATTTGGTTTTGTGGCTTGAAACTACAATGCCTCAATCCTTTGATGATTTAGAGGCTGATGATCAGGAATTTGTTAATAATTGGCACGATTTAAGTCCTGAAATTAGTGGTGCAACTATTGATAATTCCCCCAATGATAACCCTCCGCAATATATTTCTGGCGCAATTAATGATTTACCGGCTTTGAGATTTGATGGAACTGATGATTATTTTGTTTTTAATGGCTCTAGAATAGTGCAGGATAATTACACAATTTTTGTGGTTGAGCAAAGAAGGGGTGGTGGGGTTAATTATTTTTTAGCAGGATCATCAACAGCTGAGAATGAGAATTTATTATTAGGATATGCTGGTGACACTACTTTGACTTTGAGTCAAGAGGATGACAGTGGTCACGATTCTGCAATTGCTGGATATGCATCTGCAATTCCTAGAATACATTCATTTATGTTGAATTCAGCAATTGGAAAAACTTATCGTTTAAATGGTTCAAATTTAGCTATTGGAAATAGTGGTTCTACAAATGTTAGCAATCTTTTAAGTTACGAAGATTCTCGAATTGGTAGATTCAATGCTAATTATTACAATGGTGACATTGCAGAAATTATTATTTATAATAAAGCATTAACAAATGATGAAATAATTGATGTTGAGCAATATTTATCCACAAAATGGAACATAGTTTTACCTTAAAATGCACAAAATAAAACAAGGATTTTCACTTATAGAATTATCAGTGGTGATGCTAATTATTGCAGTTTTAATGCTGGCAGTTCTGAAGGGAAGCTCTTTAATTGATGAAGCAAGATTATCTGTTGCTCGTCAACAAACCGCTAATTCTCCAGTATGGGATATTGAGGGGTTAGTTTCTTGGTATGAGACAACAATGGTAGGGAGTTTTGAGCAGAATGAGTTGTTTGATAGTGGAGTGATTTCGCTTTGGAGAGACCTTGGTTCAAGCGATGCTAACTCAGGCGATGCAGTTGCAACTGGATCCCCAATTTATGATTCTGAATCATTAAATGGCTTGCCTACTTTAGAATTTAACGGCGGAGAATACTTTTCAGTTAGCGATGGGGAATTAATAAATCAACTAACCATAATCATTGTTTTTAAATTTGAGGCTAGAGCAAGTTGTTCAGGTATAGAAGCTATTATGATGAGTGAAGGTCCTTGGGTCATTGGATCTGTTCATTTTCAATCAAATTGTTTAGATCCATCAATGTTTCCTAGATACGAAATCCATCCTACAGGTGGTTTTAATGGCAATATTTCAATGTCAGATGGAAAATATCACATCATTAGTGTTGTTGATGATAATTCTACTACAAGACAAATGTATACTGATGGTGCAAATGTTTCTAGTGCTGTAACTGATGTGCTTAACAGAGGAATGAGAAGTTATACAATTGGCGCTTGGGATCACGGTAACGGAACTGTTGAAAGACATTTAAGCGGCAATATTGCCGAGATAATTATATTTAATAGAGATCTTAATGATCAAGAAAGAGGAGATGTTGAAAGATACCTATCAAATAAATGGGGAATTGAACTGCTTTAAATATGAAAAAAAAACTAGCCTTCTCACTTATTGAGCTTTCAATCGTAATTTTAGTCATTGCATTTTTAATGCTAGGAGCTCTTAAAGGTGGGCAAATGGTTAATAAAGGAAAGACAGTTTCTGCAGCTAGAATGACTAAAGCTTCAATAGTTGGAAAGATGGATGATTTAGTTTTATGGCTTGAAACTACAAGAAGTGAAAGTTTTGATGAAGAAGAAGCTTCAAATGGTGAGGAAATTAGTAATTGGTATGACATTTCCGATTCTTCTTTAGTTGAATATCAAGCTTCTCAAGGAGATGCCGCCAATCAGCCAGTTTATTCAAAAAACTCAATCAACAATCTTCCTTCACTTGAATTTGATGGTAACGATTTTATGAATGTTGCAGATGGTTTTGATCAAAATGCTGAAACTATCACAATTTTTGTGATAGTAAAACCAAGTGGCGCATCTGGTGTTTTGAATTGTTTATTAGAAAAATCTGACGGATCAAGCCCTTATCCATATTCTCTAAGGGCAAATACTTCTTACACTTTAGAAGCCTCTGGCGGAAACACTCCTTTTGTTGCTGGTGTTACGCAAAGACAGGCTGGAATAGCTTACGTGGTTTCTGCTAGAAAAGTGAAGGGTGGATTAATGCATTTATGGATTAATGGCGTAAGTGAAGGTGGAGATGTTATTGATAATACGACAACGGGGGCAAATAGTGAAGATTTAACGATTGGCTGCAGGGGAGATGGGGCTACTGGTTGTTTAACAGGAAATATTGGTGAAATAATCATATTTTCTCGTGCTTTAATTGATGAAGAAAGGCAAGATGTTGAAAAATATTTATCGGCTAAATGGGGAATTGAAATATGATTTTAGTTAAAAAGAAGCGTGGATTTACATTGTTAGAGTTGTCGGTTGTTTTATTGCTGGTTTCTGCTTTGCTAGTTGTTGTAGCAAATAGTGATGAAATAATTGGATCAACAAGAATATATTCTGCAAAATCAATTACTAAATCATCCCCAATTACCAGGATGTCAAATTTGGTTGTTTGGTATGAAACTACTATGGATCAAAGTTTTGAAACTGAAGTGGATGATAATTTTCCAATTGATAGATGGAATAATTTAAGTCCGGAAGCTTCGGGAAATAATGCAATTTCTCCGGCTTCTCCAACTCTTCCAGATCCTCAAACTGATAGGCTGCCTCTTTATTCTGAATTTGCCATTAATGGCCTTCCAGCTCTTGAATTTCAGGGTGAAGATGTTAATGCTAACAACAGGGATTATTTCACCTTTAACGGAGATAAAATTGCTAATAGCAATTACACAGTTTTTGTCGTCGAGCAAAGGTTGAATGCTAATGATAATAAATTTTTTATTTCTGGAGATGGAGGAAGTTCCTTAGATCTTGGGTATTTAGATTCTGGCACATTGCAATTTTCTCACAATAATGCTGGAATTGGTGATGATTTATCATTTGAAATTGGTGTTTTTACACAGGAAATTCCAAGAATACACTCATTTCAATTCCATCAAACAATTGGAAGAGAATATTTTTTAAATGGTAATAAAGAAGTAAGTGATTCTGGAGTTGATGCATTAGCTTCATATGAAAATGCTCAAATTGGCAGAAATGCAGAAAGCGCCGATTTTTACACCGGACATATCGGAGAAATAATAATATTTAACAAATATTTAAATAATGATGATCGCATAGAAGTTGAGAATTATTTGAGTCAAAAATGGAAAATTAACCTTAATAACTAATAGAAAATGCTAAATAACAAAAATTTAACTCTGGGAGCACTTCCTGCTTCACAAAAAATTTACATTCAAAGTGAAAAATTCTCTGATGTAAAAGTTGCAATGCGCAGAATTAATCTATCGGAAACATCGGAAAATAAATTCTTTGATGTTTACGATACTTCTGGAATTTACACCGATAATGCTGTGTGTGATGGAATTGACCTAAATAAAGGCCTGCCAAAAATTCGTGAAAATTGGATCAAAGAGCGCGGAGATGTTGAACAATGTATTCCTCGCGAAGTGAAGCCAGAAGATAATGGAATTTTTATTAAAGGCGCAAAATCTTCAGTTCCACAGTTTGACCTATCAAATTTTCAGCCAATGGTTGCTAAAGATGGTCAAAAACCAACGCAGATTTCCTATGCAAGAGCTGGAACTATTACCAAGGAAATGGAATATGTAGCCATTCGTGAGAATATGAATCGTGCAAAAATTATCGATGAAAGTTATAAAGGAGAAACCTTCGGAGCTGAAATTCCGGAAGTAATTACCCCAGAGTTTGTTCGTGACGAAATTGCTAAAGGAAGAGCAATAATTCCAAACAACATTAATCATCCAGAATCTGAGCCAATGATTATTGGTCGTAATTTCTTGGTTAAAATTAATACCAATATTGGAAATTCAGCAATTTTTTCAGGAGTTGAAGAAGAAGTAGATAAAATGATCTGGTCGACCAGATTTGGTGGAGACAATTTAATGGATCTTTCAACTGGAAAAAATATCCACAATATTCGTGAATGGCTAATCCGTAATTGTCCAGTTCCAGTTGGCACTGTGCCAATTTATCAAGCCTTAGAAAAAGTAAATGGAGTTGCTGAGGATTTAACTTGGGAAGTTTACCGTGACACATTAATTGAACAGGCAGAGCAGGGTGTTGATTATTTCACTATTCACGCCGGAGTTCTTCTTCGTTATGTTCCAATGACAGCTAAAAGAGTGACTGGAATTGTTTCTCGCGGTGGAGCAATTATGGCTAAATGGTGCCTTTCTCATCATAAAGAAAATTTCCTTTACACTCATTTTGAAGAAATTTGTCAAATAATGAATAAGTATGATATTGCCTTTTCACTAGGTGATGGATTGCGCCCAGGTTCAATTGCTGATGCTAATGACGAAGCTCAGCTTGCCGAACTTAAAACTTTGGGTGAATTAACTAAAATTGCTTGGGAAAGTGATTGCCAAGTAATGGTGGAAGGTCCTGGTCATGTGCCAATGCAGAAAATTAAGGAAAATATGGATAAGCAACTTGACTGGTGTCACGAGGCTCCATTCTATACGCTTGGACCGCTAACTACTGATATTGCTCCTGGTTATGATCATATCACTTCCGCAATTGGCGCGGCCATGATTGGTTGGTATGGAACAGCAATGCTTTGCTATGTTACTCCAAAAGAACATTTAGGACTTCCTAATAAGGATGATGTTAAAACGGGAGTAATTACTTACAAAATTGCCGCTCACGCTGCAGATTTAGCCAAGGGAAATAAAACTGCAAAAGCTTGGGATGACGAACTTTCTCGCGCGCGTTTTGAATTCCGTTGGGAAGATCAATTTAATCTTTCACTAGATCCTTACACTGCCAAAGCTTTTCATGATGAAACTTTGCCGGCAGATGGTGCAAAAACGGCTCATTTTTGTTCAATGTGCGGGCCAAAATTCTGCTCAATGAAAATTTCTGCTGATGTGCGTGAATATGCCGCAGAGAAAGAAAAAAATGAAGGAATGAAAGAAATGAGTCAGAAATTCAAAGATTCGGGCAGTGAAATTTACAATAAAGTTAAAGCATAAAGCTAGAATTAATGAATTTCATTACAGAAGAAAATGTTGGCAGAGGTAGAATAAAGTTCCTTTATTTTTGCCTCTTGCTAGCTTTTCTTATTGTTTCCATTAGGCTAATATTCGTTGTTGCTAGTGGCGACAAAGTCAATGTTAGTAAATTTTACAATTCCCATAAAAATCAAAAAAGAGCTAACATCATTGATCGTAATGGTGTTATTTTAGCAACCGATTTAAAGGCAAAGTCTCTTTATGCCAGTAAGGTTCTTATTAAAAATCCAAAAACTCTTGCCAAAAAATTATCTAAAATTTTCCCCGATTTAAAATATAAGGATGCTTTCAAAAAACTATCTTCAAGAAATCGTAAATGGATTCTAATTAAAAGAGCGGTAACACCAAAGGAGCAAAAAGCTGTACGTTCATTAAAGGTGGCAGGTTTAATTTTTGAGCCAGATTTAGCTAGAGTTTACCCACAAAAATCAATCCTTTCTCACATTGTTGGATATGTCGATTTAGATCGAAATGGTCTTTCAGGAGTTGAAAATTTTTATGATGAGTCTTTAAAAAAAGGGAAAGACTTACAATTAGCGATGGATGTTAGGCTGCAAGATGTTTTAAGTGACGAAATATCCAAAGCAGTTAAGAAATACAAGGCGGTTGCCGCTTCTGGAATCATCATGGATGTTACTAATGGTGAAGTTTTAGCAATTTCCAGCTATCCTGATTTTGATCCTAATCATCAAGCAAGAGCCAAATCTAATAAGAAATTTAACCGCGCGACATATGGGGTTTATGAGCTTGGTTCTATTTTTAAAATTTTTACCAATGCCATTGCTTTTGAAGATGGTTTGGTAAAAATGACTGACAAATTTGATGTTTCAGAGCCTGTAAAATATGGTAAATTTACCATTAAAGATGATCATCCAATTAAGGAAGGAATTGCAGATGTAAGAACTATTTTCTCCAAATCTTCAAATATTGGCACTATTAAAATTGCTCAAAAGATTGGCACTGAAAGGCAAAAAGAGATGATGGAGAAGTTTGGGCTTCTAGACCGATTAACTAGTGATTTTCCATCTTTAAGCCGTCCAATTTATCCAAAATCTTGGCGCGAAATTCATCTTTACACAATTGCCTACGGACATGGAATTGCCGTTACCCCACTTCACATTGCCGCCTCAACTTCAGCAATGGTTAATGGTGGAATTTTTTATCAGCCATCTTTCGCAAAATTAAATCACAATAAGGGTAGGAGAGTTATCAAGGAATCCACATCAAAAATCATTAGAAAAATGCTACGAGATGTTGTAAAAAACGGAACTGGAAAAAATGCTGCTGTAAAAGGTTATGAGGTAGGTGGAAAAACAGGGACTGCAGAAAGGGCAGAATTTGGAAGTTATAGTGAGAAAAAAACTATCGCCTCATTTTTGGCTGTTTTTCCAACTTCTAAGCCAAAATACCTAGTTTTTGTCGCGTTAGATCGCGCCGATTCCAAATTTAACACTGGTGGAATGATTGCCGCACCAGTTGCTCGCAATATTATTGAAGGAATTGCTCCAATTCTGGCTTTAGTGCCAAAAAATGCCAAAAAATGATTGATATTGTAAATCAGGTACTTAGACTCCTCGACCTAATTTTATTTAAATCTAACTTAATTAAGTCATGAAAAGAACCTGGCAGCCAAGCAAAATTGTTCGCAAAAGAAGACATGGATTCAGATCCAGAATGAGCACCGTTGGTGGCAGAAATGTTATTAACAGCAGAAGAGCTAAAGGCCGTAAAAAACTTTCAGCTTAATTTATTGCTAATTGCTAATGGTTAATAATTAATGGTTAATGAGAAGTTAATTAATCATTAACCATTAACTATTAATCGTTAGAAATGATTTTAATCTCCATTAAAAAAAGGGCAGATTTTCTCTCCCTATCTAAGTCAACTCTTCGTTTCCACTCCAAGACTTGTCTAGTTCTATCTGGCAAGATCCCTCAAAAATATTTAATTAATCCCCATACTAAGAAAAATGATGAAATTTGTCGTTTTGGAATAACTGTTAGCAAAAAAGTTTCTAAGCTGGCTGTTACGAGAAACAAAATTAAACGTCAATATCGCGATGTCTTTACTAAACTTCACCAAGATAATTTAACGCAAAATAACTTTGATTACGTGGTTATTGCTAAAAGAGAAATTGTTAATTTCGATTTTGCTCAAATTTCCAGTGATTTAAAATTTTGTCTGAAACATTTAAAAAGAATTTCTCATGAAAAAGCCAATAAATAAAGATGCTAAATTTGCCTTAATAATTTTTATTAGCTTTTTTTCAGTGTTCATTATTGTGGATATTGCCTACATCATTGTTTCTCAGAAAACTTGGCGTGGACTTGCTGTTGAAGATGGTTACAAAAAAGGGTTGCAGTACAATAAAACAATTGAGAAAGTTCAAAAACAAAAAGATTTAGGTTGGAACTTAAAAATTGATTTTGAATCATCAGGAGATCATAAAGGTGATTTAAAGGTACGTTTATCAGACGAGAATGGAGATAAAATTCAGAATGCCAAGTTAATTTCTAAATTTAAAAGGCCAATCCAAGAAGGATATGATTTTGATTTGGAATTGAGTTTCGATGTGAAAGATTCAGTCTACCACTCAAAAGTTGATTTTAAGCTAAAAGGTCAGTGGGATATTGAAATTGTTGCTATAAAAGATAATAATGTTTACCAGAAGGTTAAAAGGTTAATTGTTCAGTAAGTTTCTTTTGGTCTCTTTAAACCCAAATAATTTGTGATTTAACATTTTTATCCGGGTAAATTTTTCTCACAGATTTCTCATAGAAATTCATTTGAGAATGATTTTCTTCATCAGAAAGATCACTTTTTTGTCCAGTTTTAAAGTCAATAATCAAAATTTCATCTTCTTTAATTATTAAGCGATCAATCTTTCCAGAAATGGTTTTCCCATTAATTCTGGCCATCACTTGAACTTCAGATTTGCTATTTGGGTGACTTAATATTTTTCTATTCTCTTTAAATACTTTTAAGACGCGATTAATTAAAATTTCATCATCTAAATATTTTCTAATAAAATATTCCTGAGCTTCTGATGAAATCGGAGCTTCTTCTAGAATTTTGTGAATTAAGATTCCTAAATTAGCCTTCTCCTCATCATATTTATTGCTGGGGTTAGAGGGATAAATAAATTGTATTTTTTCTTCCAATTCTGGCAATTTTTCAAATGATTTATTAAAAATTTCAGTTTTTTTATTGGCCTCTCTTTTGGTATCTTCCAAAGAATAATCTGATTTAAAATCATCACCAATTACCAAAGCTCCTTCACCAAAAAACTCATCGTTAACCGAAATAGCCTTGCCCGCAATTGTTTCTTTGATAATTTCATACCAGCAATTAGCATCAATTTTTCCGCTTGCAAAACCACAGATGTAAAGTTCTTCTTTTGCCCTGGTTAGGGCTACATAAAGCTGGCGCCAATATTCATCTTTACTGACTTTTCTTGAAGAGGCTTTAATTGATTTAATCAATTCATTGTCGGAATCTTTACCATTGGACCAAAAGGGCAGGCCAGATTCATCTTCCCAGAAAATTTTACTACGATCACCACCAAGTTGTTTTTGAATGGAATGGGCACAGTCAGCTAAAAAAACAATTGGAGCCTCTAAACCTTTGGCAGAGTGAATTGTGCTGATTTGAACTTGATTGAGATTTTGATCACTAGAATTGATTTTTATTTGTGGGTTGTAGGTTTCTAAGAAATTAATAAAACCGTCTAAAGATGATGAAATATTATTTTCATGGTAATTAAGGCAAGTTTTAAAGAATTGATCAATTATGTCTTTGGCCTTCGATCCAAATCTCTCAACAATATTTTTCTGTTTTTTCTTCGAAATTAGAATATTGCTGAAAAATTCGTAAATTCCAAATTTATGATTTTTATTCTCATTAATTAAATTTAATAATTCTTGATGAAGGTTTGAATTTTGAATTTCTAAAGCCTCAAATAAGGTTATGCCCTTCTTATTTTTTACAATACAAATCCGTTCTAATTGTTCATCTTTTAAATCAAATAATGTAGATTTTAGAAGGCATGCGAGGTTTAGATCATCTGCCTGTAATAAAATAAATTTAGCGAAAGAGATCAAATCTTGAATAATAATGTTGCCGCTAAAGTTGATGCGAGTGGCGCTGCTAACAGGAATTTCTTCTTCGGTTAAATATTTTATTAAAAAACTACCTAAGTTACTTTGGCGTTCTTTGAGTAAAATCATCACATCTCCAAATTCAACCTGTTTGTTTTTTTTATCAGTTTTACAAGCTAGAAATTTCTTGGTATTTAACAGGCTTTTGATTTTTTGAACGATTTGTTTGGCTAAAATTTCTTGATATTTAGGCTCTTGATTCTTTGTAAAGTCTAGCTCCCAGTCATATTCAACTTCTTCTTTTATTAACAAAGATTCTACTAGGGGCATCAGAGTAATCTTTCCACAATGATTATTCTTAACTGCTTGATGTTCAATTTCTAGGGCTAATTTGGAAATGGAATTTTTAAGTTCAGGCTTTGAGAATATTGAATCAACAGTTTCTAAAATTGTAGGTAATGAGCGAAATGAACTATTTAGTTTAACATTTAAAAATTGTTGATTAACCGAATTTAGCTGTTCTTGGTAATAGTGGAAAATATTAGCAAAAATATCAGGCTGTGCACCTTGGAAACTGTAGATTGATTGTTTTTCGTCTCCTACAATAAAAATTGTGGGCCTTTTCTTGCTTTCTGATGTGAATTCTCCAGCAAAAAACTCTTCAGTAATTGCTTTAATAATGTTCCATTGGTTGGAGTTGGTGTCTTGAGATTCATCCACCAGAATATGTTCGAAACTGCCATCGAGCTTGTATTTAATCCAGCTGCGATTTTCGGAGTTTTCCAGCAGAATATTAGTTTTGCTGATTAAATCTTCGTAATCTAGAAAGTTATTTTTAGCTTTTAAAATACGGTAATTATCAATAATCTCATCACAGGAAATTAATAAATTAGAGGTGTTAATGGCGATTCTGGAGCTAGAAATCTTCTCATTAAGCTGTAAAATTAACTCGGCTTCTTCTCGCATTATGACATCTGCATCAGGAAAAATTTTACGAATTCCAGCATTGGTGAAAGATTTTCTAATTAAATTTTCAGCTGTTAAAAAAACTTTGATGTAGGAACTTAAATTATCAAGATTTGGATTGGAAATAAAATTTTTAATTACCGATTTGCTTTTAATCTCAGTTTTTTGACATAAATTATTCAAATCTTCCCAGCACTTTTCTTGGATGTAATTTTCTAAAATTGTGGATTCATCTTCTTGTAAATTAATCCCAAGTCTTTTGTAAATTGCTGCAACTACTCCATAAATATCAAAATATTGTTCTTTTAATAAGTTTAAGTTTTGTCTTTTGCGAATGATTTCTGAGCAAATATCCAAGAAACTATTTTCGTTTAATGAGGAACAGATTGAATGAATTCTTTTGGCCAAATCCTCATTAACTAAGGCTCTGTTTAAAACAGCTTTACGAGCCTCAAAGAGTAGTTCATTTTCTTTTTGTTCGTCAATAACATTGAAATTTGGTGATGCTTTGGCTTCAACGGGAAATCTGGAAATGATACTTTGGCAAAAAGAGTGAATGGTTGATATTTGCAAACCAGAATCGTCATCCAATAGTTTAATAAATAGCTTTCTGGCATTATCAAATTCAAACTTGGAAGGGTTGTTAAGTCCAATATTTTTCAAGCGCTGCGTTAACTTTATGTCATCAAACATAACCCAATCTTCTAATTCACGAAAAATTCGCTGCTGCATTTGAATTGCTGCAACCTTAGTGAATGTGAGGCAAAGAATTTTTGATGGAAGGGTTCCAGCAAGTAGAAGCCTTAAAACTCGATCAACTAAAACTTTAGTTTTTCCAGAGCCAGCAGAAGCGCTAACAAAGGCAGAATATTCAGGGTTGGAAGCTGAATTTTGAAGATTGGTGATGGAATCGAGGTTAGGCAAAATATTAATCGTCTGATTTTAACAATGATTCGGCGGTTTTTTCGCTAATGGTTCCACTATTTAAAAGCGCCATAATTGATGCTTTAGCGGTAACCATTCCTTTTTTGCTGCCAATTTCAATCATTGAATTAATTTGTGGAATTTGATCTTCTCGAATTAAGTTTTTGATGGATGTTGTGGCAATTAATATCTCATAAACCGCCGCTCTTCCACCACCCTTTTTCTTGACTAATCTTTGTGAGATGATGGCTTTCAATGAAGATGAAAGCATGGAACGAACTAATGATTTGTCATCTGATGGAAAAACATCAATGATTCTGTTTACACTTTGAGCTGCTGAATTGGTGTGTAAAGTTCCTATTACTAAATGACCCGTTTCTGCCGCGGTTAGCGCAAGGCCAATTGTTTCCAAATCTCTCATTTCACCAACCATAATAACGTCGGGATCTTCACGCATTGCTGATTTTAAAGCGTTGGGGAAGGAGTTTGTGGTACTACCAACCTCTCTTTGATTAATTAAGGAATTATGGCTTTTGTAGACAAATTCAATCGGGTCTTCAACGGTTATTATGTGGCGTTTGTAATTGTCGTTAATATTATTAACCATTGCTGTTAGAGTGGTTGATTTACCACTTCCAGTTGGTCCGGTTACCAAAATTAAACCTTTTTCTAATTTGCAAAGTTCAGCAAGAATTTCTGGAGCATTTAACTCGGAAAGAGATAGAGCTTTCGAGGATATTTCTCTGAAAACAGCGGCGGGACCATTAATCGTTAAAAAAGCATTAACCCTAAAGCGATGACCGCCAAATCTAGTTTTAATTGAGAAATCTAGCTCCTTCTCCTTTTGGTATTTATCTTTTTGTTTGTCATTCATTATGGCATTTAGAATTTCCATAATTTCAATTCCATCAATAATTTTAGTGTCTTTAATGGGAGTAATTTCCCCATCAATTCGAACCATTGGATAATTTCCTGAGGAAAGGTGAAGATCTGAGGCTTTGTTGCGAATTACATATTCAATGTGGATATCAAGAATTGGGTTGTGAACAGAATTTTGCATAGAACTGATTATTTTGTGAGTTGATTAATAAATTGTACTCTTTTTTGAATTTGATGAATTGGTATTGAATTATCGGCTAAATCTCCAGTTTTGTAATCCATCAAAACTTCTCCGTAATATTTAATGGCATTTTTGTGATTAGAAATTTTGTCGTAAATAATGGCGAGATTGAATTTGTATTTAGTTGCGGATGGGTCCATGTTAATGGCCTTTTCTAGAAGTAAAATGGCCTCTTGTTGGCGGTTTATTTTTTCGTAAGCCATTGCGGTTCCAGCTAATATGTATGCTGATTTCGGGCTTTGGTAAGAAAGTTTTGACAGAAAATAAATTGCCTCATCTGGCGATTCCTCAACTAATACTTCAATTAAATTACTAATGATTTCATCTCTAGTTTTAATGTCGTGATCTTTGTTTTTAAGCAGTTGAAAATAAAGATTTTTAGCTTGAGAATATTGACCTAATTTGTGGTAACAGGTGGCTAAAATAAATTTTGCGTAGCTGTTTTTTGGATCAGTTCTTAAAATTTGTTTACTAAGTTCAACTGCAACTTCATATTGTCCGGCAATTGAGGCGTTGTAAATTAGCTGTTGTTTTTTTTCTAATTTTTGGTCATTTTTTGATGAGTTGTTGTCCTTAACAAAGATGTCGATTGTTGACTTTTCTTCCTCGTTATTGTTGGGTCTAGTGATGGAAATTGCAGATTCGGATGCACTTTTTTTAACGGAGTTATTGTCGGAAAATATTAAAGATTTTTGAATTTGATCAATTGCTTGAGAAGTGGATATTTCCTTCGCCAGAACTTGATTAGATAAAAAAATTAATGAGAGGAAAATTAAAAAATTCTTAATCATTTTTTTTGTGTTTTATGTGAACAATAACAGCCATTACGCCAGCTGCTGTAATGCCTGGAATTCTTAAAGCTTGGCCAATTGTTTGTGGTCTAATTACGCTTAATTTTTCCCTTACTTCATTAGAAAGGCTTTTAATATCTTGGTAATTAATATTTTTAGGAATTCTTAATTCTTCATCTTTTTTGAAGATTTCAATGTCTCTTTGTTGTCTCTTTAAATAAGAATCGTAAGTGGCGGCAATGGTAATTAGGTTTTTATTTTTTGCACCAATTTCTTTTGCTAGTTCGCCAAATTCTGGCCAAGCATTATCCAATTCATCAAAGCTTATTTTAGGAAATCCGAGCAATTCAAAGGCGTTGCGTTTAACACCATCTTGCTTAATGTTAATGCCTAAATCTAAAAGTTTGTTAGGGGTGATTATTAACTTTTTCAGACTCTCAGTATCTTTTATTAAGGATGATTTTTTTTGCAAAAATTTCTTTTCCCGATCTTTTCCAACACATCCAATTTCAGTACCAATTTCAGTTAAGCGTAAATCAGCGTTATCCGCCCTTAAATGCAGGCGATATTCAGCGCGAGAGGTTAACATTCTGTAAGGCTCATTGGTACCAAGAGTTATTAAATCGTCAATCATGACACCAATGTAGCTATTTGATCGATCTAAAATAAATTCATCATTTTCATTTTTTGATTTTAAGGCAGCATTAATTCCCGCCACTAAACCTTGTCCTGCTGCTTCTTCATAGCCAGTTGTGCCATTAATTTGGCCAGCGAAGAAAAGGTTCTTAATTTTTTTGGTTTCAAGTGTTGGATAAAGTTCTCGAGCATCAACAAAATCATATTCAATTGCATATCCAGATTGAATCATTTCGACGTTTTCTAGTCCTTTAATGGTTCTTAAGAATTGCAATTGAACTTCTTTTGGAAGTGAATTTGAAATGCCGTTAGGATAGATTAAATCGGTGTTTAGTCCTTCCGGCTCTAAAAATATTTGGTGGCGTTTTTTATCAGCAAAACGATGAATTTTATCTTCAATTGAAGGACAATATCTGGGGCCATTTCCAACAATATCTCCACCATACATTGCAGATTTTGTGAGGTTTTCTTGAATTACCTGATGTGTTGTTTCGTTAGTATGAGTGATAAAACAATTAATTTGTTTGGCCGGTTTCCAATCAGAGGAATATTCATTTAAATAGGAAAATGGAATTTGAGGATTGTCTCCTTCTTGAGCTTCAAGACCTGAGTAATTAATTGATTTACTGCTAATTCTTGGTGGAGTTCCAGTTTTTAATCTTCCCAAGGTAAAATTATATTTACTTAAAGTTGAAGAAAGTCCATTTGAAGGCTGCTCTCCCATTCTTCCTGCTGGAATTTTTTTATCTCCAATGTGAATCATTCCCGACAAAAAAGTTCCTGTTGTTAAAATGACGCAATTAGCTTCTATTCTAGAATCATCTTTAATTACCACCCCCTTAACTTGATTATTTTCAATAATTAAATCTTCAACTGAAGAATAAAGAGTGGTTAAATTTTCTTGAGCTTCGGTTAATGATTTTATCGCTTTTCGGTAAAGATTGCGATCAGCCTGAGCTCGTGGAGATTGAACTGCTGCACCTTTGCTGGCGTTTAGAATGCGAAAATGAATTCCTGCTTCATCAATTGCTTTTCCCATAATTCCGTCTAATGCGTCAATTTCACGCACAATTGTTCCTTTGGCAACACCACCAATTGCAGGATTACAAGACATTTCACCGAGATTTTCCTCCTTTAGAGTAACTAGTAAGGTTTTGACACCCATTCTTGCACAAGCGTGTGCTGCTTCTGCGCCTGAATGTCCTGCGCCAATTACAATTACTGAATATTTTTTCATTAGAAAGTTTCAATTTACAAATTAGTTTCGATTAATATAATGCCAGCTTCTTTAACAACCACCTAAATTTTTAGATCAATGAGATCAATTCGAATTTTCCTAAAATATGTCCGTAAATTTCTAGCCGGCTTCATATCTTTTACACCTTTTGTACGAGTCAATTGCAAACCTTACCCTTTTAACAAAGAAAATCGAGTAATTGGAGACGATTGGAAGGTTGTCGGAGAAGATTTACAAATAGCAATAACTAAGTTTGAAAATAATCATGAAAAATAACAGCACTAACAATAACCAAAATAGAAGACCTAATAACCAGAGACCTAGGCCAACTCACAATATTCTTCCACCACCAAGAGTTTTGGAAGATTATGAAATTGCAGCTCCAGGATCAGTAAGTAAATTAATGGAACTTGCTAAAAAAGAGCAAGAGCACCGTCATTCTTGGCAAGATCGTTATTTAAAGTTTCACAATTTTAGCTATAGAACAGGCATTTTCTTCGGTTTCATTTACAATGCGGCCTTGCTTTATTTGATTTTTGATCTAATAAAACAAGGAAGTCAAGATTTGGCAATTAAACTTTTTGCAATCAATGCTGCGCTAATTGCCTTTGCAATTATTGCTACAAAAATTGAAAGAAGAATGACCACCAGAAAACCTCCAAGAAGAAGCTTTCCTCAGAAAAAACCTCACAACAATAATAAATAGTATTTATTTTCCTGCTCTTTTAATGCCATCCTCGCTTAGGCGGGGAAATGGTAGAAATACACAAGTCATCACAATCTTTCAGACATAATTTCTTAATCAAACCTCACAATAAATAGTTGAATAATTTAGTCAGGAATAATAGATTCTGTGACAAGTTTTTAATTCAACAGCTTTCAACAGTAAATTTTTGTGATTCTAACCAACAAAGCAAAATACGCCACTATCGCCGTTATCGAAATTCTAGAATCTGGTGATAAGCCAACTAGCCTTTCTTCAATTGCATTAACACAAAACATATCTCTTTCTTTTTTGGAGCAAATTTTTTCCTCTTTAAAAAAAGAAGGAATTGTTAAATCTGTTCGTGGTGCAAGTGGTGGATATATTTTGGCTCAAGACCCTGAAAATATCAAAGTATTAGATGTGATTACAGCTGTTGATGAGCAAGTTAAAATGACTCGATGTGCTACTAAAGATGGATGTATTGGTAAGGGCATAAAATGTAAAACCCATAATTTATGGAAAGGTTTAGAAAAAAATATTCACACTTATTTAAGTGGAATTTCAATTGCCAGTTTTAAACAAGAAGAAGATGCAAAGAATTTATTTAGATAATAACGCTACCACCAAAATCGATCCAAAAGTTTTGGAGGTGATGAACGAAGTTTATTTAGAGCCTTTAAACCCGTCATCAACTCATAGTTTTGGAAGAAAAGCGGCAAAGGTTTGTAATGAATCGAGGAAAAATATTAAAAAATTACTCGGAGCAGAAAATTACCAAGTAATTTTTACGTCTGGTGGAACTGAGTCCAATAATTTGGCACTTTTGGGATTCAAAGATTATCAGTTAATTGCTTCGGAAATTGAGCATTTAGCGGTTTACAATGTAGTTTTGAAGAAAAATGGTTCTTTTGTTAAAGTTGATTCTGATGGAATTGTTAATATTGATGATTTGGAGCAAAAAATAAAGCAGCTGGAAACGAAAAATTTTATTGTTTCAATAATGCTAGCCAATAATGAAACTGGAATAATTCAGCCAATTAAAGAAATTGCCAAAATGGTTCATTCTTTTGGAGGATTAATTCACAGCGATATAATTCAAGCGGCAGGAAAAATTGAAATTGATTTAGAAGATTTAAATATTGATTTAGCATCAATTTCTGGTCACAAATTAAATGGACCACAAGGAACCGGGGCTTTATTAATTAGGAATTCTTTAGATATTGATCCAATTTTATTTGGATCATCTCAAGAGGGCGGCAAACGAGCAGGAACCGTTAATGTTGCTGGATCCGTTGGGTTAGGTGAGGCTTTTAAATTAGCATTAGAAAAACCTTGTAAATATCAAGAATTAGCTGATTTAAGAAATTATTTAGAAGATGAAATTAAGAAAATTGCAGGAGAAGATGTAGTGATTTTTGGTAAAAATGTATTAAGACTGCCAAATACAACTTACTTTGCAACGCTCGGAATTGACAATCAAACTCAATTAATTGAGTTTGATTTAAATGGAATCGCCATTAGTATTGGATCGGCTTGTTCTTCTGGAAGTTCAAAGCCTTCAAAGGTTTTAAGCTCCATGAATGTTGCTGATGATATTGCTAAAAATACTATTCGAGTTAGTTTGGGTTTGGAAAATTCTAAAGAACAAATTAATAAATTTATTACGGTTTGGAGAAATCTTTACCAAAACACTAAAAATTAAATATAAAATGAAATTTCCAATTTATTTAGACTACCAATCCACAACCCCAATAGACCCTAGAGTTATTGATGTTGTTATGAAGACAATGAAAGAAGAATTTGGCAATCCACATTCTCGAACTCACGAGCTAGGTTGGAGAGCAGAAGAGTTAACTGAAATTGCCAGAGGGCAGGTTGCAAGTTTGATTGGTGCCAATTCTAAGGAAATTATTTTTACTTCCGGTGCTACAGAATCTAACAATATGGCTATTAAAGGGGTTTATAATTTTTATAAAAATTCTGGCAAGAATCACATAATTAGTGCTGCAACAGAACATAAATGCGTTATTAATTCTTGTCGTGATTTAGAATCTGAAGGTGCGAAAATAACCTTCTTACCAGTTGGAAAGAATGGCTTGATTGATTTAAAAGATCTAGAAAATGCCATTACTAAAGAAACTTGCTTAGTTTCCATAATGGCGGTTAACAATGAAATTGGCGTTATTCAGCCAATTAAAGAAATTGGCGCTATTTGTCGCAAGAACGGAGTTTTCTTTCACACCGATGCGGCACAAGCTTTCGGAAAAATACCATTAAATATGGATGAAATGAACATCGATTTAATGAGTATTTCTGGCCATAAAATTTATGGACCAAAAGGAGTTGGTGCAATTTATGTTAGAAGAAAACCTAGGGTTCGTTTAAAACCAATTATCAGTGGTGGTGGCCAAGAAAGAGGTTTAAGGTCAGGAACTTTACCAACTCCATTGGTTGTTGGTCTTGGATTGGCAGCAGAAATTGCTGAGAATGAAATGCAAAAAGACACCGACCATATCAATAGATTAGGTAAAAAGTTCTTTGATGAAATTGGAACTATTGACGCAATTTATTTAAATGGTGATAAAAACCATCGCTATGTTGGAAATATTAATTTCAGTTTTGCTGGAATTGAAGGTGAATCAATGATTATGGCGCTCAAAGATTTAGCGGTCTCTTCAGGTTCGGCTTGCACTTCTTCATCTCTTGAACCTTCATATGTTCTCCATTCAATTGGTGTTGAAGATGATTTAGCTCACACTTCCATTCGCTTTGGAATTGGCAGATTTACAACTGAAGAAGAAATTGATTATGCAATTACCTTAATCAAATCTAAAATTGATAAACTACGTGCTTTAAGCCCAATATGGGACATGATGCAAGAAGGCGTTGATTTAAAATCAATAAACTGGACTGGACATTAATTATTAACAAATAACAATTAAAAAATATGGCTTACTCAAAAGAACTAATCGATCACTACGAAAATCCTCGCAATGTTGGTGCTTTTGCTAAAGACGAGCAAAATGTTGGAACTGGTCTTGTCGGAGCTCCTGCCTGCGGAGATGTAATGAAGTTGCAAATCAAAGTTAATGATGACGGAACTATTTCTGAGGCAAAGTTTAAAACTTTTGGCTGTGGTTCAGCAATTGCTTCTAGCTCACTTGTTACTGAATGGGTAAAAGGAAAAAATGTTGACGAAGCAGTTAAAATTACTAACAAAGAAATTGCTGAAGAATTATCACTTCCTCCAGTTAAAATACATTGTTCAGTTCTAGCGGAAGAGGCGGTAAAAGCTGCAATTGCAGATTATAAGAAAAATAAAACCAATGCTTAATCAAGAGTCTGGGCCTCTAGGAAACGCCGTTGTTGATTATTTAATCATTGGCGATGAGGCTCTTAATCAAATCAAGTCACTATTGGCACAAAGAGAAGAGCCTTGCGAAGGAATTAAGGTAAATGTTCGAACGCGAGGATGCTCAGGAATGTCTTATAACATTGAATATGCCGTTCAAGATAAAAATATTACCAAATTTGATGATTTAGTAATTAAAGAAGGGATAAATGTTTTTATTGATCCAAAGATTTCAATGTTCCTGATTGGCAGTGAAATGGTCTATATTGAAGAAGATCTTCGTGCTGGATTTGATTTCGTAAACCCTAATGAAAAAGGTAGATGTGGCTGTGGTGAATCCTTCAATGTTTGAGTTTTATCTTTTTAATTTAAATATTATTTAAAAGGTTGATTTTGTTATAGCTATTATTAGTTGTTTAAAACTATTATTTTCTGATATTTTTTTATCAAAAAAGCGCTAAAAATATAAAAAAACCTGCAATCTAATTAATAATTTACTTTAATAAAATAAAGCCCCCAAGGCGGAGCATTTTCACCAGATTTTTTCCTATCTTTGACCTCTAATATTTCTTTCATTTTACCGGGTTCAATTTTTCCTTTTCCAGCCAAAACTATAGTTCCTACCATATTTCTTACTTGGTGATGCAAGAATGATTTTGCCAGAAAATTCATTTTAATTAATTCTCCTTCCTTAATAATTTCAATTTTTTCCACAGTTCTAATGGCTGTTTTGGCTTGACAGGCACTGTCTCTGAAGCTGGTAAAATCGTGGGTTCCAATTAGAAACTGCGCCGCTTCCCTCATTTTAGTAATATCAAGGGGGTTATGAATTTGCCAAGCTAAGTTACGGTTAAAAGTGAGGTGAGGGTGGCGATTGATGATTTGATATTGGTAGCTGCGAGATTTAGCATCGAAGCGGCTGTGAAAATCATCATTAACAATTTCGCAATTTAAAATTGCGCAATTAGATTTTCTTAAAAAATGATTAAGTCCAGATTGCATCACTTTAGTAGATTTATCTTTTTCTAAGTCAAAATGTGCAACTTGTCCTAAAGCGTGCACTCCAGCATCAGTTCGGCCAGATGCGTGAATTTTAACCTTTGTTTGGGTTAATTTAAAAATTGCATCTTCAATTATCTGTTGCGCTGAATTTGAAAAATCAGGTTGTCTTTGCCAGCCGACCAGACCGGTTCCATAATACTCAATTGTTAATTTGTAACGACGCATTTCTAGTTGTTTCATTAAAGCCCTAGATTCTGTTGGGGAGTATTAATCAAGCGAATAAATACAACAGAACCTAGGGTTTAGGTTTTTAAAATGGGTTTGTTTGTGGTGTTTTTAAGGTGGGTTTTAGTGGCAGTAACCTTAAAAATTTTGTGGTGTAGGTTTTGGTGGTTGGTCTTTTTTTGGGTGTGGGCTTGATTCGGGTTTGGTTTTTTTATGGTTAACTTACTCTCCTTAAGGTTGCGTTTGATTCGGGTGTTTTCTTAATCACTAATGATTGTGAGTTAATATAACACTTGTTATTTTTCTAGCAACAACCCCTAATAGTAATTTATAAAATAATTATCTATTAAAAGATGTCTAAATACTCATAGATTTGTTAATTTTTGGTAATTTCCGCCTCCAATTTTCCATTGTAAACTTCGATTTCTATCACTTCTCCAAGCTTAACCTCACTCACATTGTTAATAATTTTTTTGCCGTTTCTTACAATAGAATAGCCTCGAGATAGAACGTTTTTGTAACTATAACTGACGAGTAAATCTTGATAGGATTTTAATTGAGAATTTCTATGATTTAAAGAATTGTTAAAATTGTTTTGCACAGCTTTATGTAAAAAAGAAATTTTTTCACTTAAATTATCATAATTAGAGCTTGGTTTATTAATTCTGGTTGAAAAAAAATTTAAATCCCGCCCTTTCTTTTCTAATAATTGTTGATAATTGTTCTTAAATTGCGAAAATATTTGTAAAAAATTTTGCTGTAAAATTAATAAATTTCTGGAAGGGTGAGTTAAATTACTAATTGAACTTTCTAAATTATTTTCTTTATGATTGATGAAATTATTAAAATAACTCACCAATCTTTTATATAAATTATCGTTTAATTTCTGCAAATCTGCCAAAACTGGAACCGAAATTTCAGCTGCAGCACTAGGAGTAGGAGCTCTGACATCTGAAACATAATCAATTAAAGTAGTATCAGTTTCGTGGCCAATGGCCGAAATAATTGGAATTTGAGATTTAAAAATTGTTTTAACTAATTCTTCGTCATTAAAAGATAATAAATCTTCAATAGATCCTCCACCTCTAGCAATAATAATTATGTCGGGTTTTTTATGTTCTAAATCATTAAAGTAATTAACTCCTGAAATTATTTCTGAAGCGGAATTTTTCCCCTGAACGGAAGCTGGGTAAATTAAAATATGAGTTGGGAATCTAGCATTAATTCGATGTATAATGTCTTCAATGACAACTCCAGTAGGCGAGGTTATTACGCCAATTGTTTTGGGAATAAAAGGAAGTGTTTTTTTATGCTCTTTATCAAAAAAACCTTGCTCTAAAAACTTCAATCTTCTTTTTTCAATTGCCGCTAATATTGCTCCAATTCCAGCAATCTCAAGTTTCTCAACAATAATTTGATAATTTGACCTTCCTTCGTAAATTGTAACTCGACCCGAAGCTATAATTTCTAAACCATCTTCAATTTTAAAATCAACCAAGCTGGCCATTTGTTTAAAACAAACCGCATTTAGAAATGAATTTTCATCCTTCAAATTAAAATAAAGATGACCAGAGAAGGATTTTTTGAAGCCGGAAATTTCACCTTTAATACGTACATAGCCAAAATTATCTTCTACGATTCGTTTCATGGATCTTGAAAATTCCGCTACTGTAAATTCTGGAATGTTATGCATTTTGTAATTTTCTTAAAATTTCTGGTTCAATTTGATTGATGGTTTTGAGGAAAAAATCGCGATCAAATAATCCTTTGTGAGGAATATTTAAAATTTCTCCATCATTAATTTCCAAATCATCAATTGCGGCAATGTCAATATCTATCTCTCTTGGAGCCC